>JAKAEJ010000082.1 GCA_021818335.1 Pseudomonadota bacterium
GGACAGTTGGTTGACGTCCTTATCCAGGAACGCGCGGGTCACCCGCGCGTCCAGCTCGCTGGCTTCCAGTGCACAGACGTGCGCGGGTGATGGACCTTGGCCCGCCATGGGGAGGGGTTGCCGTGCCAGGGCGTCGACCGAGCAGGGCGTCCCGCTGAACATGGCGCTGCCGTCCGGCCCGATGCAGCGATAGACCGGCTGCGGCTCCAGCGTCGGCAGGGCCTGGGCGCACGGGACCGGTCCGAGGAGGGCGAGCAACGCGAGCAGGAGGGCCTTGGGTGGTTCGAGCCTTCGGCAGGACATGCGCCCAGTCTAGTGGCGCGCAATCAGCGCAGGCGTTCCAGTACGGACTCGGTCGGTCGCGCGAGGTTCAGCGTGTAGAAATGCAGTTCGGGCGCGCCAATCTCCAGCAGCCTCCGGCACAGGGCTGCGACGACGTCGGCGGCAAACTCGCGCAGGCTTTCGAGGTCGTCTCCGAAGGCCAGCATGCGCCGCATCATCCAGCGAGGGATCTCGGCACCGCATTGCTCGGAAAAACGGCGCAGTTGGGAAAAGTTGGAAATCGGCATGATGCCGGGGATCACGGGGGCCGCCACGCCCGCCCGGCGCACGTTGTCCACGAAGTGGACGTAGGCGTCCGCATTGTAGAAGTACTGCGTGATGGCGGCATCGGCACCGGCATGCATCTTGGCGGCGAAATGCTGCAGGTCCACCTGGGCATCGTCGGCCTGGGGGTGCGTCTCGGGGTAGGCTGCCACGGTGATGTGGAAATGCCGGCCATGCTCGCCGCGGATGAACCGGACGAGATCCGCGGCGTGGCGGAAATCGCCGGGCGTGGCCATGCCGGAAGGCAAGTCTCCCCGCAGGGCGACCAGCCGCGTGCAGCCCATCTCGCGATAGTGCTCGAGCAAGGCGGCAATTTCGCCCCGGGACCCTCCCATGCAAGACAGGTGCGGTACCGCGTCCAGGCCGTGGGTGGCACGGAGCGTCCGGACGGTCTCCGGGGTGTAGTTGAGCGTCGACCCACCGGCGCCGAATGTCACCGACACGAACCGAGGCGCGTGGTCCTTCAAGCGGGTCGCGGTGCGTTGGAGCTGCGCCTGTTGCTCCGGGGTCTTGGGTGGGTAGAACTCGAAGGAAACGGCGGGGCGGAGGGCTGGCATGCGCAGGGTCCTGCTTCTATATCGCCATATCGCGATAAAAGGAATCATGGGTTAGCGGGACGTGTCGTGCAAGCGCATCCACTGCCCGAGCAGCGGTGCGGCGCGGGGGTGCAATTCCACGGGTTCGCAGGCGCGCATCGCGACCAGGGGGCTGGCGACGCGCACATGACACCCCCTGGTCGCAATGCGCGCGGACCGAGGAGCGTCGAGAGCGGTTTGCCGGGCGCGCCGTCAGCAGTGCCGGGCGCGCCGATTGCTTGCGTCAGGCGGCTTCGCGATTTCCGCTGGCCGTCTTCTGCTGCCGGGGACCCTCGAGCAGGGCGCGGCGGACGTGTTCGACGATGAGATCCACTTCGGCGCTGGTGATGCGGAAGTGCGGCGTGAAGCGCAATGAGTTGGCGCCACCGTGGATGACGCCAATGCCATTCCGGCGCAGCCATTCCTCGATCGAGCCGGCACCGTAGCACTTGAATCGCGGGTCCAGTTCGCAGGAAAAGAGCAGTCCGGTCCCCTGCACGCGCGTGATGAGGCCGGGCAGGTCGTTCTTCAGCTTGCCAAGCTTCTCCAGGAATTCCCGGCCGCGCTCCCGGATGTTCTCGCGCAGGGCGGGCGTCAACTGCCCCAGCACCGCGCAGGCCACGTCGAGCGCTCGCGGATTGGTGGTCATGGTGTTGCCATAGATGCCCTTTCGGTACAGGGCGGCCGTGCGCGCGGTCACGGCCAGTACCGACAACGGGTAATGGCCGGCGTTCAGTGCCTTGGAGTAGGTCTCCATGTCTGGCGCTTCCAGGCCTTCGAAGCCCGGATAATCGACGATTGAGAGGACGCCATGGGCTCGCAGGCCGGCCTGGATGGAATCGACGAGCAACAAGGTGCCATGCCGCAGCGTCAGATCGCGCGCGGCGCGATAGAACTCCGGCGTCACTGCGCGGCCCGGGTCGCCTTCGCCCATCACGGGTTCGAGGAACATCGCTTCGATGTGCCAGCCTTGCCGATCGGCATCGGCGAAGGCCTGTTGCAGCTGCGCGACATTGTAGGGCTCGATCGCGATCAACTGGGCGTCGTGGTGCGCATAGCTGCCGAGGTACTGCGCGTACGTCTTGCGCGAGGAGTCCGAATACAGCGCGGGCAACTCGGTACGGCCGTGGAACGCGCCTCGAACGGCAATTCGCTTGACCGTCCGGCCGGCATGCGGGGCGCCTGGGTCGGTCATGAGTTTGGTGTTGACGTCGGCGAAGCGGCCGGCGAGGCTGACCGATTCCGACCCCGAATTCAGGCAAAGGAATCGGTCGAAGGGACACTGGCCGCGGGTATGGCCGATTTCGCGGCGCAGCGCCTCGCTGGCCCGCCATTGCGCGAGCGACGGCGTCATGATGTTGGCCATGACCTGGTGTTGCGCCATCGCGGCAATGATCGCGGGCGGCGCGTGGCCCAAGCCCAGCATTCCGTAGCCGCCATTGTCATGGATCACCGCACCCTTGAGCGTAACGATCCATGGGCCGCGCGCCGCCAAGGCAACGTAAGGATTGATCGCATCGTCGGGGTAAAAATTGACGAAACCGGCCTGGACGTGGGCGATCTGCTCGTGTTCGTCGAGCGCCAGCAGCTCGGGGACCTGCTGCCGCAGCGCTCCGAAGAGTGTCAAGGCCTCGTCGACCGCCGCAGTGAGTTCGGCATCGTTGGCAAACGCGCGAAGGTTGGCTTCATCGAGGCCGGTGCAGGCAGCGCCACCACCAGTCTGACGGAGGGGCGCGAGTTTGTGCAGCAGGTCCATGGGCGAGTCCTCGGTGGCGGGCGCAACCCGGCCACGACGCGACGAAAGATGCGCCAAGTGTCGGTTGCAAAAGACTTTTATGGAGAATACCACCCCCTACTCCGAAGCGGTACCCCCGTGGGTCCGCCGCGCCATGGGCTGACGGCTGTCACAGCCACGCGCTGACGCGCGCGACTGCCCGGAAACGGTTCGCCGCGTCACAATGCCGCCATCCTCATCCTCTGGCGCGGACGTGATGCCCATGGCGAACCCCGGACCCGTTCCCTTTGCAGCCTTGCGTGGTGTCCACAAGCGCTACGGCGCAATTGTCGCGCTGGACGGGGTCGATCTCGCGCTTGCGCCCGGCGGACTCCATGCGCTGCTCGGCCCCAACGGCGCCGGCAAGACCACCGCCATCGGCCTGATGCTGGGCCTGATCCGTCCGGACCGGGGGCATGCCGAGTTGTTCGGTGGTGAGCCGGAGCATTTGGCCCCGCGTCGACGCGTGGGCGTCATGCTGCAGGCAGGGTCCCTGCCCGAGACACTGCGCGTGGGCGAGTTGCTGCGGCAGGCCACCGGCTACTACCCACGGCCGCGGCCTGTCGAGGAGTCGGCGAACATGGCGGGCATTGCCGATCTCCTGGACCGGCCCTATGGCCGGTTGTCCGGTGGGCAGCAGCGCCGCGCGCAATTCGCGCTGGCGCTCTGCGGCAAGCCGGACCTCCTGTTCCTCGACGAGCCGACCGTCGGACTCGACATCGAGGCCCGGCAGGGCCTTTGGACGACCATCCGGTCGCTCGTGGCGGAGGGATGCGCGGTCCTGCTCACGACCCACTATCTGGAAGAGGCGGAGGCCCTGGCGGACCGGGTGACGGTGCTTGGACAGGGGCGCGTGCTCGCCGAGGGGACGGTGGCCGAGATTCGCGGGCGAACCCGGCGAACGCGCATTCGCTGCCGCAGCTCGTTGCGGGCCGACGAAGTTGGCGCATGGGACGGCGTGCACGCGGCTGTCCAGGATGCGGGGATCCTGCAGGTGGATGCGCGCGAACCTGAACGCGTCCTGCGAAGGCTTTTGGCTGCCGACGAGGGATTGTGCGAACTCGAGGTCAGCCGCGCCGGTTTGGCCGAGGCATTCACGGAATTGACCCGGGAGGCAGCGTGATGGAAACGACCGGCACCATGACCTCCAGGCGTTACGCGGATCTTTACCTGCGCGATGCCTGGTATGAATTCGTGCGGCTCCTGCGGGCGCCGGCTGCCGCGATACCGATGCTGACCTTCCCGGCGATGTTCTACGTGCTCTTCGGCGTCGTTTTTGCCCATCACGCCCCGCAGCAGGCAAGTTGGGTGCTGGGGAGCATGGGAGCGTTCGGCGTCATGGCGCCGGGCCTGTTCGGCATTGGCATCGGCGTATCCATCGAGCGCGAACGCGGCTTGCTTGCGCTGAAGCGGGCGATGCCGGTGCCGCCGGGTGCCTACCTCGGTGCGAAGCTCGCCATGGCGATTTTGTTTGCGCTGGCCATCTTCATCATCCTGGGTGTGCTGGCGGTCGCGCTGGGTGGGGTGCGCCTGGAACTCTCTGAGTGGCTCGCGCTGCTGGCCACGATGCTGCTGGGTGCACTGCCCTTCTGCGCACTCGGCCTGCTCGTGGGCACGCTAGCCAGCGCCCAGGCGGCTCCTGCGGTTGCCAATCTCATCTATCTGCCGATGTCATTCCTTTCGGGCCTTTGGATTCCCCTCAAGGCCATGCCGCCGCTGCTGCGGCACGTTGCGCCGATCTGGCCCGCCTATCATTTGGGGCAGCTCGCCCTGGAGTCGGTGGGACTAGTCCAGGCTTCGACGTGGCACGCCGTGTTTGCGTTGCTCGCGTTTACCGTGGCCTGTTTCGCGCTCGCGACGCGGCGCCTGCAGCGCGTCGGCTGAACGGCTGGCCGGAGGACCGCATGAATCTGTTCGAGGTCGCGCCCGATTCGGTCATCGCCCGGCTGCGTCCGCCGTCGCGTCGCGGGCGAGGCCTGCCTTGGCAGGTTCTGGCCAATTTGGCTTGGTCTTTCTGGATTTTCGCGCCGCCGCTGCTTTACGACGGCTCGCTCCAGCACTGGCTGGTGCCGACGCTGACCAGCTTCGCCGTATTCCTCCTGCTCTATTTCCGGACATACGCGGCGCCGCGCCGGCAGCTCCTCGCCCATGCACTCGCGATCGGTGCGTTGGGTTTCCTGCTGACGCCAGTCAATTGGGGCGGGCAGAGTTACGTCATCTATGCCTGCGCATTCCTGGCATTCCAGGGTCCTCGGCCGCGAGACGCCGTCGCGGTGATGCTGGGGCTGATCGCGCTGTACGCCTGGGAGTGCGCGTGGCTCGGCTGGCCACCTTTCTACATCGCGGCGCCTGCGGTCACCAGCTTCGCGATCGGGCTCATGAACCTGATGTACCGTCGCAGCGCGGAGGCCAACGCGCAACTGCACATGAGCCAGGAGGAGCTCCGCCGTCTGGCAGCGACCGCCGAGCGTGAGCGCATTGGTCGCGACCTACACGATCTTCTCGGGCATACGTTGTCGCTGGTGGCGCTGAAGAGTGAACTGGCAGCGCGCCTGGTGGCGCGCGACGCCGAGGCTGCGGGCCGCGAGATGCGCGAGGTCGAGCGCGTGGCGCGCGAGGCGCTGGCCGAGGTGCGGGCCGCCGTCAGTGGGTTGCGCGCGCCCGAGTTGATGGCCGAGCTTGCGGCCGCGCGGCTTTTGCTGGAGACCGGTGGCGTGCACGTTGACAACCGCATCGCGACGACCAACTTGCCAGCCGAGCAGGATGCCGCGTTGGCGATGGTGCTGCGCGAAGCCGCAACCAATGTATTGCGACACGCTGCCGCCACGCGCGTCGACATCCACCTTGAGGAGGAAGGCACGCAGGTGCGCCTGTGCGTCCGGGATGACGGCCGGGGCGGCGTGGCCCGCGAGGGCAATGGCCTCGCAGGCATGCGCGAGCGGCTGGCTGCGCTGGGTGGTTCGTTGCGCCTCGATGGTTCGACCGGACGCGGCATGCGGTTATGCGCTGAGTTGCCGTTGCCACACGCGCAACGATCGCTTGCCGAAGGCATCCCCGCCGCGCCGCCGCCGGACTTCGGCGTCACCGGGGCGGCGCTGACTGGAGCCGGACAGTGATGAGGGTGCTCCTGGCCGAAGACCAGACGATGGTACTCGGGGCCTTGGCCGCGCTGCTGGCGCTGGAATCCGATATCGAGGTGGCAGGTCGCGCTTCGGACGGTGAAGCGGCTTGGCGCGAATTGCAGCGGTTGAAGCCGGATCTGCTGGTGACGGACATCGAGATGCCGGGCCTCACCGGCCTGGAGCTGGCGCAGCGCGTGCAGCGCCATGGCATGCCCGTGAAGGTGGTGATCGTCACGACGTTCGCGCGCGCCGGCTTTCTGCGGCGCGCCCTGGACGCGGGCGTGTCGGGCTATCTGCTGAAGGATGCGCCCGCGGAACAACTGGCAGAGGCGCTGCGGACCGTTCATCGCGGCGGACGCGCCATCGATCCGCAACTCGCCCTGGAAGCGTGGACCGAGGCGGATCCGTTGAGCGACCGCGAGCGGCAAGTCCTGCGGCTGGCGGGTGAGGGGATTGCCGCCGGCGACATCGCGCGGCGCTTGGGGCTCACCCATGGGACGGTGCGCAATTACCTGTCCGAAATCATCGGCAAGCTGGGGGTTTCCAATCGGATCGAGGCCTACCGGCTGGCGCGGCAGAAGGGTTGGCTGTAGCGCCGGCACCCGTGGGCTGGCGGTCCCGGTTGATAGGCTGGCCCTTGGCGCTGTCGCTGGCCCACGTCCGGAGGACGCCAGAATCCGGCTGCACGGCAGCTGGTTGCGGAGCAAAAAAAGGGCCGCCCGAGGCGGCCCTTCGGAGCACTGCAGTGCCGGGTTGCTTACTGGCGGCAGCTGGCAGGCAGGTACTGAGACGGCACGGTCGTCGTGCTGCCGTTTGGCAGACACCGCCATGAAACGCTGCCGCCGTTGTTGGTCGGTGACAGGGCCAGAATATCGCCACTGATCGCCTTGTTCACCTTGGGTCCGCTGTATGTGATCTGGACCACGCCCTTGGCAACGGAGACTTGCGACACGTAACTGCCCGAGATACTCGCAGCCGTGGGGACACCCGCACTCGTGTTGTTCGAGGGGAAGCTGCCGTAATTGGTGGCGAACTCATCGACGCCCGTCTTCGCGGCGCTCGCCAGCGAGAGGCCCTCCGACACCTGCGCGCGGATGAGGTAGTTCTGGTACGCCGGAATGGCGATTGCGGCGAGGATGGCGATGATCGCAACCACGATCATCAGTTCGATCAGGGTGAAGCCTTTCTGCATCGTCTTCATGGCAATACCTCTTGAGTGATGGTCAGCTAACCGTTCCAAAGCCTCTGAGCCCCCTGGCCTTGCGAACCTCCTAGGCAGGTTCGCCGGCCGATCGCACGGACGCCCACGCGGGCTGCGGCCGAAGCTCAGTGAAGTTGGAGCAACATTCGTGCCATGCGCATCGGGCCCGGGCGGGCAGCGCGGGCCTCGAGAGTGCGGCTGCGCGCAAGGCCGGTGCACGAGTGCGGCCATGGTGCATCCGCCGAGGTCGGTATCGCGAACTGTGCGAGGGGTCACACTGGCGGTTCGATTGATTGCAAAGCAGTAAGATCGCAGCGAATGGTTTGCAAGGGTTGGTCTGGTTACAACGGTCACGGCACCAACGGCGGCACCGCCTGCACAGGGCGGCCAAGGGCAGGCGTTGACGCGGTACGTCACATGTTGTGACAAAACGTGGCCGCTTACCCAG
>JAKAEJ010000017.1 GCA_021818335.1 Pseudomonadota bacterium
CCGGGACCGTCCGGGCATCGGTCACCGGCATGGCGACTCCGGGTGACGCGTCTTCTGCAGTCATCACCGGATCTCCCTGCCGGCTTCCACGGATTCGCGGTCGGGCGCGGCGCGTGATAACTCCAGCAGGAACTTCTGCATGTCCCACGCGCCTGTTGGACAGCGCTCCGCGCAAAGACCGCAGTGCAGACAGACATCCTCGTCCTTGACCATCACGCGGCCGGTTCGGAGACTGTCGGATACGTATAGGTCCTGGCGCACATTCAGTGCCGGCGCGCGTAATTGCCTGCGCAGATCCGCCTCGTCGCCATTGGTGGTGAAGGTGATGCAGTCCATCGGGCAGATGTCGGTGCACGCGTCACATTCGATGCACAGTTCGCGCTTGAAGACCGTCTGAACATCGCAATTCAGACAGCGCTGGGCTTCCTTCCAGGCATTGCTACCGTCGAAGCCCAGCTCCACTTCAACCCGGATGCTCTTCAACGCCAGCTCTGCAGCCGCCCACGGCACCTTGCGGCGTGGTTCCGGTGAGATGTCGTTGTCATAGCTCCACTCGTGGATGCCCATTTTCTGGGAGGTCATGTGCACCCGAGGTGGTGGCCGCAGCCGGACATCTTCTCCGCGCATCCATCGATCCATCGAAATCGCTGCCTCGTGGCCATGCGCTACGGCCCAGATGATGTTCTTGGGCCCAAATGCTGCATCGCCTCCGAAGAACACATTGGGCAAACTTGATTGCAGCGTGGCGGTATCCAGCACCGGTAGGCCGCCGTCGTCGAAAGCGAGGCCAAGGTCACGTTCGATCCAGGGGAAGGAGTTCTCTTGCCCCACCGCGATGATGGCCTCGTCGCATTCAATGCGCTGGTCAGGCTCGCCTGACGGAACCAGTCGTCGGGCCCCACGATCGTCGAGTTCAGGCCGCACCTTGCGGAAACGCACGGCCATGAGCCTGCCCTTCTCGTGTTCGAACTCGACGGGCACCAGATAATTCAGGATCGGGATGCCTTCATGCTGGGCATCCTCCTTTTCCCACGGAGATGCCTTCATTTCATCGTAGCCAGAACGGACGATGACCTTGACCGCCGTGCCGCCCAGCCTCCGCGCCGAACGGCAACAGTCCATCGCGGTGTTGCCGCCACCCAATACGATCACGCGCTTGCCGATCGACGTGACGTGGCCGAACGACACCGAGGCGAGCCAGTCAATGCCTATATGGATTCGCGCGGCTGCCTCTCGGCGCCCTGGAAGATCCAGGTCGCGCCCACGAGGAGCACCGCTGCCAACGAAGATTGCATCGAATCCATCGCTCAGGAGTCGCCGAAGCGAGCTGATGGGCGTTCCTCCGTGGAACTGGATGCCAAGACCAAGGATGTAGCCAATTTCCTCGTCGATGACTTCTTCCGGAAGGCGGAAGCGCGGGACCTGTGTCCGCATGAATCCACCCGCCTTGGGGTCGCGGTCGAACACGGAGACCTGGTATCCGAGATGAGCCAGGTCGCGAGCGACGGTCAACGATGCCGGGCCGGCGCCAACACAAGCCACGCGCCTTCCATTGGCGGCCGCACGCTGAGGAAGGCGTGCCTGAATGTCTCCCTTGTGGTCCGCGGCGACGCGCTTGAGACGGCATATCGCCACGGACTCCGCTTCGTTTCCATTGTTCGTTTCAACGCGCACGCGGCGACAAGCCGGTTCACAGGGGCGATCGCACGTGCGCCCCAGAATCCCGGGGAACACATTCGAGTGCCAATTGACCATGTAGGCATCCGCATAGCGTCCGGCGGCAATGAGCCGGATGTACTCGGGAACGGGAGTATGGGCCGGGCAGGCCCACTGGCAGTCGACCACCTTGTGGAAATGGTCCGGTTTGCTTGTGTCCGTGGGGTGCACCGCGTACCTCCGCACAGGAAGCGACGACGCGCCCGCCGAACCAGTTGATCGCGCGGGCGACACGGGTCGAACCCCGACGAGTCTAGCCTTCCACCGATGGGCTGCACGCTGCGGTGCGGCGCATCTAGCGCTCGACAATTGCAGCGACGCCCATTCCCCCCGCGGTGCAGATGGAAATCAATCCGCGACCTGCGCCACGACTGGCAAGCAGCTTTGCCATCGTCGCCAATATGCGAGCACCGGTTGCGGCAAACGGGTGTCCCACCGCGAGCGAAGAGCCGTTCACATTCAGACGGGCCGGATCGATTGCACCCAAGGGGCCGTCCCAGCCAAGTCGTTCTCGACAGTACTCCGCCGATTGCCATGCGCGCAGCGTACAGAGCACTTGCGCGGCAAAGGCCTCATGGATTTCGTAGTAGTCGAAATCCTGCAATGCAAGCTGGCGCCTCTTCAAAAGGCGGGCCACGGCTACGGTGGGTGCCATCAGGAGGCCCTCGCCCGCGACGAAGTTGACTGCCGCCACTTCGGCGTCCACCAGATAGGCCTGGATTGGCAAATGGTGCCGGTTCGCCCAGTCCTCGCTGGCCAGCAGGACGGCGGCGGCACCGTCGGACAGCCCGGTGGAATTGCCGGCGGTCAGGGTACCCAGGCCGGAAACCTTGTCAAAAGCAGGCTTCAAGGAGCCTAGCTTCTCCAGGGTCGTGTCGGGTCGCAAAAAGCCATCGCGCTCTTGCCCACGCAAGGGAACGACCAGGTCATCGAAAAATCCGGACTCGTACGCTGCCGCCAGCTTGCGGTGGCTCTCAAGCGCCAATTCGTCCTGCTCGACGCGACCAATTCCCCACTGCCGCGCCATCTGCTCGGCGTGCTGGCCCATGCTGAGACCGGTTCGCGGCTCGGCGACACCGGGAAAAGCGGGCTTGAGATCGCGGAGCCGGAAGCCGTGTAGCGCGGCTCGCAGTTTTGCGCCCGCGCCCCGGGCACGGTTTACCGACAGTAACCGCCTGCGAAGGGCATCGGACAGGGCGATCGGAACATCGCTGGTCGTATCACTGCCGCCGGCAATGCCAACCTCGATCTGGCCGCAGGCGATCTTGTTGGCGATCAATATGGCATTGTCCAACGACGTGCCACACGCGCGTGCGGTGGTGATCGCTGGCGTCGTCGCGGCCAAGCCCGAGGCGAGAGTGATCTCGCGGGCCAAATTCCAGTCCGAATCAAGCTTGAGCACTGCGCCGAACGCCACCTCGCCGAGTTCGAGGCCCGCAATGCCCATGCGATCGACCAGGGTGCTGACGGCCCTCAGGCCCATTCCGAAGGTGCCCACTTCCGCGTAGGCGGTGTTATTGCGACAAAACGGGATGCGGCTACCGCCGAGAATCGCGGTGCGGCGAAGCGTCTGGGCCATGCGTCGACTCCTGCGGCCATTCGAAAGGCTTCCCACTCTAGCCCAGCAGGCGCGCATCGCCATCCACGGTAATCAAGTCGCGCCTTCGACGTGCCGCCCCCGTCGCCGCGGTTGCTAAACTCCTGATTTTGACCCTCTGGCGCCATGAGCCATACCGTTCCGCTGTACGCGGTGCTCGCCTGCGAGCTTTTGCCCGGATCGATCCCCGAGGCGCTCCTGTTGGAGCGCGATGCGACGGAAGCGCTGGTGAAAGCCGTCGCCGACGATCTACTGCGCTTGCTTCCCGAGGTCGAGAATGCGCGCCTGATACTCGGCGGTACCCTTCTGGACGGTGCCGAGGTCCTGCGGCCAGGCTTTGCCGCACACGCTTCGCTGGCTGAATTGGGCCTTCGCCTGCCGCATGGCAACGGCGGGGTGGTCGGCATTGGATCGCATCAGGGACGCATGCCGTCCCTGGCCTTGCAGCCAGACGCCCAATTCGCGGGTTCGCCGATGCGTTATTTGCCACTGGTCATTGAAGCCGATCCGGATCAGGCCGACGCGCTGGGGGGACGGCTCGAGCAGGTATTGGCGCAACAGGGTGAAGCCGGTGCCAATGCCGCCGACCGCATCATGCGGGCGTGTGGTGTGCGCCTGGCGCATGCGCGCTATCTGAGCTTGGCCGATCTTCTCGCATTGAACTGCGTGCAGTATGAACACGCAGGATTTGCTGTGCACTGGTTGTTGATCGAAGCCGCGTTGATGTCCCCGGGGCGCGTCGAAACGGCGCTCAGCCCGCATGGTGCTCGCTGGTCCTGGGATGGCACCCATGTTGCCCTCGAAACACCGCGGGCATTCATCACGCGCACCCAGCCGCCGCCTGAATCGAGGGTCAATGCATATGCTTCTGCCGTGTTCGAGCTGCGGCAAGCAGCGGCTTTGTTCGGTGTCCATGGACTGACACTGGGTGCACGGGCCGATGCGGAGCCTGGCACGCGTTTCGTCGACGGGGGCATTGTCGAACGCCTGGCCGAATCACGCGATGGCGCGTGTTGGCCGGCTTCGGCGGCGCTCTGCCTGCTCCGGGCCCCGGGATTGGGCGTCGTGGCAATGCTCCGCGGTGATCCGGAATTGCGGCGCGCTCATGCACTGGCGACACCGCTGTCGCTGGATGGTTTGCGCGCGTTGAAGGCGGAAATGGATGCGGGACTGGGGTTGCGTTCCGACGAAGCTGCCTTGGCCGAAGTCGATGCCGGGGGCGTGCCCTGGCCGGCACGTTCCGTGCGGCACTGAGATGGCCCGGACATCGCCCTTGTTTGCCCGCGGCCAACAAGGGATGTAGCGTGCGCGCCGGGCCGGTTGTCCGGCATCGGGAGCGTCGCCATGGGACTTTGGAAACGCAGTTTCGCTGAATTCTTCGGTACTTACTGGCTGGTTCTGGGGGGCTGCGGAAGCGCGGTACTGGCCGCGGCTTTCCCGGGCCTGGGCATTGGCTTTGCCGGCGTAGCGTTGGCATTCGGGCTGAGCGTTCTGACCATGGTTTACGCGGTTGGAGCCATTTCGGGCGGGCATTTCAATCCAGCGGTATCCGCTGGCCTTGCGGCGGGAGGTCGATTTGCCTGGAAAGACCTGCTGCCGTACTGGGCGGCGCAGGTGATCGGCGCGATCGCGGCGGCGGGTACGCTCTACCTCATCGCCAGTGGCAAGCCGGGATTTGACGCCACGTCGAGCGGATTTGCGAGTAACGGCTACGGCGCCCATTCGCCCGGCGGCTATTCGTTGCAGGCCGTGATGATCACCGAGTTCGTGCTTACGGCCTTGTTTGTATTTGTCATCATGGGTGCAACGTCAAAGCGCGCGCCGTCCGGATTCGCCGGCATCGCCATTGGCTTGACGCTGACGCTGATCCATCTCGTGAGCATCCCCGTCGACAACACGTCCGTCAATCCGGCCCGCAGCACGGGCCCTGCCTTGTTCCAAGGCGGCTGGGCGCTGCACCAGTTGTGGGTCTTCTGGGTGGTTCCGCTGCTTGGCGGCGTCGTGGGCGGGTGGATCTACCGCACGTTGCTCGAGGACCATTGAGGCGGATGTCCTCCTCTCCCGGGGGGCGGCGTGAGAGACTCGACGGAAGGCGATCGGCGCTGATCCGCGGACTGCCGGCTCGCGGATCCGCCGCCATCATGGCCCTTCTCGGCCAGGTGGGTGCCGTCTGCTCGTCATCGAATCGGGCGCGCGCTGACGCGCAGGCGCGCGATCCGGGAAAGTAACCACAGCAGAGCCAGGCCTCCCGTCAGCAAAGCGAGCCTGCGCACATGGCGATGCATCGGAAGCATCAGCGCGGCGGCGAGAACAATGGCGATGCCCATGCCGGAGGGAAGCAACGGCGACAAGATGCAACCGGCCAGGGCCATCGCAGCGAGACGGCCGGGACCGGGCAACACGAGAGCAGGAGTATCGGGCATATGCGACTCTTCGCTAGGGAGGAGGCACAGGCTGCCTGAGGGCCATCGCACGGATTGCGACGCTTCGCAGCCCCGATCGCTCGCAACGCGCGACCATGCATACAATGTGCGTCCCGCACGCTGGAGTCTGACCACATGACAACGATGGCCCGCTGTGGCGTCGTCGGGCATCCGATCGCACATAGCCTCTCCCCCGAAATCCACGCTGCGTTCGCCGCGCAATTTGGCCGTGCCCTGACTTATGAGCGCATTGATCTGGCTCCCGAGGCCCTTGCCGAAGGCGTTCAGGCATTCTTTGCCGAAGGCGGTACGGGGCTCAACATCACGTTGCCGCACAAGCAGGCGGCAGCCCGGCTGGCTGATCGACTGGGGCCTTGGGCGAAGCGGCTGGATGCCGTCAATCTCCTCACCCGAGAAGCGGATGGAACCCTGAGCGGGGAGAACGTGGACGGGGCGGCCATGGTTCGCGACCTCGCCGAGCGTTACCGGGTCGACCTGCGCGGCCATGACGTTCTGGTGCTTGGAGCGGGCGGGGCTGGTCGCGCAGCCGTATGGGCCCTGCTGGATGCGGGCGTGCGGCGCATCACCGTCGTCAATCGCCATCCAGCCAGTGCCGATGCGCTCGTGGATGCCATTGGCGAGCCAGATCGCGTACTGAGCCGCTATTGGGATGACCTGCCGGTCATTGGCGTCTTCGACCTGATCATCAACACGACCAGCGCCGGCGTGCTGGGCCAGCACATGGAGCTGCCCTTCAAACTGGTCACCCCACGTGCGACGTGCTACGACGTCTCCTATGGTCGTGCAGCTTCCGACTTCATGGCCTGGGCGCACGCTGCCGGCGCGCGCTATGCGTTTGATGGTCTCGGGATGCTCGTCGAGGGCGGCGCCATGGCTTACGCCCGTTGGTTCGGGGAGACCCCCGATACCGAACCCGTATTCACCCTGCTGCGCAGCCAGCATCCGCAGGCCTGAGGTTCACCCATGCATTGCCGCGCGGGTTGCGGGGCTTGCTGCATCGCGCCTTCGATCAGTTCTTCGATCCCCGGCATGGCGCAGGGCAAGCCCGCGGGCTTGGCCTGCGTGCAGTTACAGCCTGACTTTCGATGCGCGCTCTTCGGCAGTCCGGAACGGCCGAGGGTCTGCGCGAGCCTGCGCGCGACCTTGGCCATGTGCGGGACTTCCCGTGAGGATGCGCTTGGAAGACTGGCTGCACTGGAAGTGGCGACATCGCCGTCAAGTGGCGCAAGCCCACCAATCGAGACGGGCGACTGAACGGAACCGGGACTGGCAAGCTCAGGCATCGCGCGGAGGCCCCTTTGCGTGCGGCGCAGCGCGGCATCGCATTGATGGGCGGCTGCGCGTTCCTGGCGCTGCGCCTGGTTCACATGCCGTGCGCAGCACTTGCGCATTGACAGCCGAACGGCGCCCGGGTCTGATGTATATCTGGCGGCCTGCGGCAGTAGCGTTCCATGTGCGGATTCCTTGCGATCTACGATCCCGCGGGCGAAGCGGAGGCTTTGCGGCCGCTCGCCCTTCAGCAAGCGCGATTGCTGCGCCACCGGGGCCCGGACTGGAGTGGCGTGTATGCGGACGCGCACATGGTTCTCGTCCATGAGCGCCTTGCGATCGTCGATGTCGCCCACGGCGCGCAACCGCTATTGGCTTGCGATGGTGCCCAGGCCTTGGCAATCAACGGCGAGATTTACAACCATCGGGACTTGCGCCGTGGCATCGACGATTACGCGTTTGCCACGGACAGCGACTGCGAAGTGATTTTGCCGCTCTGGCGACGGCAGGGTGCTGCATTCCTCAATGCGCTGAATGGCATGTTTGCCTTCGTGCTGTGGGATCGGGCGAGACGGGACTGGCTCATTGCACGCGATCCAGTCGGGATCGTGCCGTTGTATACAGGCCGGGACGAGCATGGTCGCCTGTACGTTGCGTCGGAGATGAAGGCGCTTTCGGGCATCTGTGTCGACATCGAGATTTTCCCGCCGGGTCACTTCCAGACTCGATCCATGGCCATGCCGGCACCTTTTTATGCGCCGGCATGGCGCGAATTCGAGGCCGTGCGTCATGGCGCTGCCGAGCCGTTCGCGCTACGCCAGGCGTTGGAACGCGCGGTGCATCGTCACCTGATGACGGACGTGCCCTACGGCGTCTTGCTTTCCGGTGGCCTTGATTCCTCGCTGGTGGCCGCCATCACGGCGCGTTTCGCAGCGCGTCGCGTCGAGGATGACGATCGCAGCGATGCCTGGTGGCCCCGGCTCCATACTTTCGCCATTGGGCTCGAGGGATCTCCGGATGTGGCGGCCGCGCAAAAGGTCGCCGATAGACTAGGCACCGCTCACCATGCCTTCCACTTCACCGCCCAGGAGGGCTTGGATGCCCTTGCCGACGTGATTTACCACGTCGAGACCTACGACGTGACCACCGTGCGGGCCTCGATCCCGATGTATCTGCTTGCCCGGCGAATTCGCGCGATGGGCATCAAGATGGTCTTGTCCGGCGAAGGTTCGGATGAGCTGTTCGGAGGCTACCTCTACTTCCACATGGCACCAGATGACCGTGAATTTCACGAGGAGCTCGTGCGGAAGCTCGACGCGTTGCATTTGTACGATTGTGCGCGCGCCAACAAGGCGATGGCCGCGTGGGGCGTGGAAGCGCGCGTGCCGTTCCTCGATCGCGAGTTCATCGACGTTGCCATGCATACGGCGCCATCCGCCAAGCGCCCGGGCGGTGGTCGCATCGAGAAGGCGATTCTTCGCGAAGCGGGCCGCGGACTGCTTCACGACGAGATCCTGTGGCGGCAGAAGGAGCAGTTCTCCGACGGCGTGGGCTATGGGTGGATCGACGCACTGAAAGCGCATGCCGAGGCTGTTGTCAGCGATGCGCAATTCGCCATGGCTGCGCGCCGTTACCCGGTCAATACGCCCACGAGCAAGGAGGCGTACTTATACCGGAGTCATTTCGAGCGGCGGTTCCCCGGTGAAGCAGTGGCGCGACTGGTCCCTGGCGGCCCCTCGATTGCGTGTTCGACGCCGACGGCCTTTCGTTGGTCGAAGGCGTTTGCAGACATGAACGACCCTTCCGGTCGGGCCGTCGCGACCGTGCACCGGGAAGGTTTGTCCGAATCGCCCGTGGCTGCGGCAGGTACGGGGGCGAAGCCCCCGTCAGTGTCCGCCGGCCGCGGCTGCCCCGCCGCTCTTGGCGATGAAGGGTGCTTTGGCGAGCCACATGACCGCAATCAACCCGAGGAATAGCCACCCAAGCATCCAGAAGAGGTCGACGGTGGAGACCATGAAGCCCTGCGCGCTGACCAGCTGGTTGAGCAGAGACTCGGCACCCTTCATGCTGCCTGTCGCCTCGGTCGTTTGCGCCAGCGCCGCGCGCGTGGCTGGCGAGTACACATTGATGTGCTCACCGAGAACCGCATGCTGCACCGCGGCGCCGCGATCCCACCAATAGGTCGTCAATGACGCGGCAAAGCTGCCTGCAACCGTGCGCAGGAAGGTCGCAACCCCAGACCCGGAGGCAATTTCACTCGTTTCGAGGTCGGACAACAGGATGGTCAACACAGGCATGAAGAACAGTGCCACGCCGAGGCCTTGCCAGAATTGTGCCCAGGCGATGTCGGTGAATCCCACCTGGGTGTTGAATCCTGCTCGGTAGAAGGACACCGCACCCATGGCGAGAAACGAGAGTGATGCGAGTATTCGCAGGTCGAATCGACCACCGTAGCGGCCGACGAACGGGGTGAGGATCACGGGCAGGATGCCGACAGGCGCTGCGGCGAGGCCAGCCCACTCGCTCGTGTACCCCAATTGCGTCTGCACCCACAGTGGCACGATCAGGTTGATCGCGAAGAACGCCGCGTATGCCAACACCAGGGCCAGGGTGCCCGCGGCAAAATTTCGATGGCGGAACAGCTTCAAGTCGACGATCGGTTGCGGATCGGTCAACTCCCAGATCACGAAGACCGTCAGGGCAATTGCCGCGATGATGGCGAGCGCCACGATGAAGTTCGAGCCGAACCAGTCCAGCTGGTTCCCCTTGTCGAGAAGGATCTGCAGTGCCGATACGCCGATGACCAGGGTGATAAGGCCGACATAGTCGACGCGCGGGCGCTCGGTGACCTCCGGACGCTTGTGCATCTGCAGCCATACAAGCGACGATGCAAAGACCCCAATGGGCACGTTGATGAAGAAGATCCAGCGCCAGGAATAGTTTTCGGTGATCCAGCCCCCCAGGATCGGCCCGGCGATGGGCGCCACGACGGTGACCATGGCAATCAGTGCGAGCGCCTGCGGGCGCTTTTCGGTCGGGTAAATCGAAAGAAGCAAAGCCTGGGTAATGGGATACATGGGGCCGGCCACCGCGCCTTGCAGTGCCCGGAAGCCCACCAGCATGCCCATGCTCAGCGCCAGGCCGCACAGGGCCGAGGTGACCGAAAAGAGCAGCGTGGCCAACACGAACAGGCGCACCTCGCCCACCCGACGCGAGAGAAAGCCCGTGAGCGGCAGCGCAATTGCATTGGCGACCGTAAAGGACGTGATGACCCAGGTCGCCTGGGTCACCGTCGTGCCGGTATCGCCCGCAATCGTCGGGAGCGAGACGTTTGCAATCGTCAGGTCAAGAACCTGCATGAAGGTCGCGAGGGACAGCGCAAACGTCGTCAGCGGCACGTTGGCCGGACGGAACTTCGGCTCACTCATCGCGGCACGATCCGGTGCCTCGCCGATCGCGAGCCAGCATTGGCGCTGATGATTCGGGTAATCAGCGCATCCGCAGCATGCAGTTGGCCACTGTAGACGCCCGTTTCCAGCACCGGCTTCGTGGGCGGAGCGCTTGCGAGCGTTGGACCCTTGCGGTCGTGCAGGTTGACCTCGACGCTCATGGACAGGCCTACGCGCAATGGATGCCGGCGCAGCTCGGCCGGATCAAGGTCAACGCGCACGGGAAGCCGCTGCACGATCTTGATCCAGTTCCCCGTGGCGTTTTGGGCCGGGAGCAGTGCAAAGGCACTGCCTGTTCCTATGCCCAAGCCTTGGACGTGGCCGTGGAAGACGACCCCGCTCCCGTAGATGTCCGACGTCAGTGTCACGGGTTGACCGATGCGAACATCGCCAATTGCCGTTTCCTTGAAATTCGCATCAACCCAAACGTGGTCCAAGGGCACGATCGCCATGAGTGGCGTACCCGGCATGACCCGCTGGCCGAGCTGGACGTTCCGCTTGGCCACGTAGCCGGACACGGGGGCCAGCAACCGCGTGCGAACGAAGTCCAGATACGCTTGGCGCACGATGGCGGCTGCAGCGAGCACATCGGGCTGCTGGGCAAGCTTGGTTTCCGCGATCGGCGCCCTGCTGCTTTTCAGTTGGTTTCGTGCGGCGCCCACGGCCGCGCGTGCCGCGGCCAGCGCATCGAAGGCGTGCTGCAGGTCCTGCGCCGACACGGCACCAGTACCCTGGAGCCTGCGTACGCGCGCCGCATCCTGCTCCGCGCGACGGAGGTCCACCTCACGCGTTGCGAGCAATGCCCGCGCCGCGCCGGCGCCTGCGTAGAGCGCGCGGACCTGGCGAACGGTTTGTGCGAGGTTGGCCTCGGCGCGCTCAAGGGCCACGCGGGCGTCGGCCGCATCGAATTGCACTAGCGTCTGTCCGGCGCGGACATAGTCGTTGTTGTCGGCGTCGATGGCCGTGACCGTGCCGGGTACCAGCGGAGTGACCTCAACGATGTTCGCGTGGACGTACGCATCGTCGGTACTGGCGTACCAACGGCCGTCCAGCCAGTACCACGCAGCCCATGCGAGCAGGCTGAGCAAGACGACGACGAACACGAGGCGCAGCAGGAACTTCCGACGTGGGTTGGCCGTCGTGGCGGCGGTGCCGGTGGTGGGCGCGGGGGTACTCATGGATGGATCTCGGCAACGGTAGCGGGAGTGGGGGCGTTGGTCGTGGGCTGGTAGCCGCCGCCTAGGGCCACGACCAGACTGAGGCCGGCGCTGAGGCGATCGGCTCGCAGCCGTGCAAGGCCTTGCTCGGCGGCCAGCAACGCCTGCTGCACTTGCAGCATGTCGATTTCGCTGATCACGCCAGCCCGGTATTGCGATTGGGCAAGATGCCAGACGCGGGCCGTGTCATTGCGAGCTTGCCGCTGCTGCCGGAGCTGTTGGTCCAGCGCATGAATGGCGCTGACGCCATCGGCAACCTGATGCAAGGCGTTCACCAGCGTACCGTCGTATTGGGCCACGGCGGCATCAAAGCCAGCGTCCTGTTGGCGCAAGCCAGCGCGGAGCCGGCCGCCGTCAAACAGCGGCAGGCTGACGGCCGGAGCGAACTGCTCGTAATGCGAGGCGTATTCGAGGAGACTGCCGGCGCCCAAGGAGGCGTACCCCAAACCGGCGGCCAAGTTGATGTTGGGCATGAATGCTGCGCGCGCAGCCTTGACGGACTGTGCCGCTCCTCGCAGCCGCCACAGCGCCGCGATCACGTCCGGCCGGCGCGCCAGCAGTTCCGCGGGCAGGCGCGACGGCAAGGCGAGTGGTGTTGCGCGCAAAGGGGCGGGCGGTTCGAGGCCATCGGCCAATCCGGGCCCCTCTCCGCAGAGCGCTGCGAGCGCCAGCGCCGCTGCACGGCGACCTCGGCGCGCGGCCTCGAGTTGCTGGGATGCCGCGGAGAGCGAGGCCCTTGCATCGAGTAGTTGCAGCTCGCTGTCCAGGCCCGCGGCAACCCGCTTGCGGACCAGTGCATAGACGGTGCGGCTTCGTTCGACGTTGCGTTTCAGGATAATGACGCTCTGTCCCGCGTAGGCGAAGTCGATGTAGGCCCGCGCAACATTCGCAGCGACGAGAAGGCGCGCGGCCTGCGTCTCCACCTGCGTCGCGTGCGCTTGGTCGAGCGCGGCCTGCCAGCCGGCGTACTGGCCGCCCCAGAGATCGAACGAGTAGCTGAAGCTGAGCCCGGCTCGCCAGAGCGTCGCGTAGTGGCCACCCATGGGTGGCGCAACGACCGTTGCCGGAATCCGGAGTCCATCCGCGGAAACGCCTGCGCCGAGGGTTGGCAGGCGCACGGCATCGGCGCCCGCGGCCGCGGCTGCAGCGGCCCGTGCCCGTGCCCGTGCCTCGGCGAGTCCGGGATTGTGCGCCAAGGCGGTTTGGATCAAGCGGTCCAACTGGGGATCGCCTAGGCCCCGCCACCACTGCGCTGCGGGCCAGGAGGCCGCGTCGCGCGGCGTTCCGTCGAGTGCCCGGCCCATTCCCAGGCTGCGCATGGGCCGAGGGGACAGCGAGGGTCTGAGGCCTGCGGGACTTGCGCAACCTGCCAGCAGAGCGGTGCCCAGCACAAGCGCCAGGGATTTCGGGGTTCGGGACATGGGGGCAGTTCAGGTCAGGTGTTCAGGGGGCGCCAGTGCCGCGATGATGCGTTTCAGCATGTCGCGCAACGCGGCACGTTCGTTTTCGCCAAGGTCGCTGAGGGCGCGCGCCATGGTGCGCTCGCCGCAACCGCGCATCTGGGCCCACAGCGCGGCACCCGCCTCGGTCGGAATGACGCGCACGCCCCGGCGGTCGTCGGGATTGGGCTCTCGACGCACGTAGCCTTTTTCGGCAAGGCCATCGAGGACGCGAGTCATCGCTCCGGCGTCGTGGCCCAAGGCTTGGGCCAGCTCGGTTGGCGACAGCGCGCCACATTGCGCGAGCCGCTTCAGCGCGGCGTACTGGGTATGGTTGATCGCCAATCCATTGCCGGCCAGTTCGCCTTCGAGCGTGCTGATGATGCGGGCACGCGCCAAACCCAGGAGCAGGCCCAGGTTTTCTTCGGCGCCAGGGGGAAGATGACAGATCGGGCTCATGGTCTTTATTGCATCAGCAACCAAATGAATAGTTTGTGCACGCCGTTATGACAGTGTTTAGCTATCATCGTTCAATGCTTGGGCAAAGCATGCCACAGCAACTTATGCCTAGGCAATTATAGCACCAAGCTGACTCCCGCCATCCCCGACCCTTCGGAGCGTTCCATGTTCGTCAAGCAAGCGTTTAGAGTGTCTCCCGCGCGCGCGGCGCAGGTGCTGTTGGCCGCAGCCGTGCTGGGCATTGGTTCGTCGCGTGCGGCGACGCTGGAACTGATGGGTGGGCGTAGCAAGACTTCGGGATGGCGCTGGACCGATGCGGCCTTCGTCGCCGCCGTTGGCGATGCGCGTCCATTCGCGTTGGGTGCCCACCGCTTCACCTGGGAGCCCGAAGCGGAACTCGGCTGGATGGGCCCGCGCCCGCCGACGCGCCAGAATTTCCATGAGAATCTCGTGCACCCGGTCTGGATGATGATGGGCGGCGCGCGGATCGCCGGCTTCTGGCGCAAGGCGTACTTCGGATTCGATGTTGCGCTGACGAAGAACCGCAGCGGCTCCCTGTCGAGTCCCTATGAATTCGTCAGTACGCTGGGGTGGCAGGGCGGACACTATCTGCTCGCCGTGCGCCACATCTCCAATGCGAGTTTCCACGAGCCCAATCTTGGCGAAACGATGTTCTTGCTTGGTGTGCGGTTCCAGTGAGGCGCCATCCCATGCCGGCACCCTTCACCCGCTGTCCTGAGCCATGAGCCGTTCGTCCGCGGCCGCCACGGCCGAGGGGTCATGGCCGACCCTCCGGGCGCTTCTGCCGTACCTGTGGCCCAGCGGAGAGCCGCGCTTGCGGGTGCAGTTCGTGCTGGCGGCCGTGTGCCTGCTTCTCGCAAAGGCGGCTACGGTCATCGTGCCTATCTACTACGCGCGCGCAGTGGATGTGCTGTCCACGCGTGGCGGCCCGCTGCTGGTTCCGGTGGCCCTGATCCTGGCGTACGCCGGCGTGCGCGTGCTGGCGGCCGGGTTCGATGCATTGCGCGACGCTCTTTTCGCGGCCACGCAACAACGCGCCGCGCGTACCGTAGCGCGCGAGACATTCGAGCACCTGCATGCCCTTTCGCTGCGATTCCACCTCGACCGCCAGACCGGGGGCTTGTCACGCGTCATCTTGCGCGGAACCAGCGGGATACAAACCGTGCTGCGCCTGGCCACTTTCAACGTCATCCCGACGCTGCTGCAGCTTGCCCTGACGGTCGGCGTGATGTGGCGGATGTTCAATTGGCGATATGCGCTGGTGACGATGGTTGCCGTGACTGCCTACACGGTGTTCACCTTTGCCTTCACCGGGTGGCGGCTCAAATTCCGTCGCCAGATGAATGAAACGGACAATACGGCGCAAACGCGGGCCATCGACAGCCTGATCAACTACGAAACAGTCAAATATTTTGGCAACGAGGCGCACGAAAGCCGACGCTTCGATGACTCGTTGGCCAACTACGAGCACGCTGCGGTCCGCTCGCAGGTCACGCTGGACGTGCTCAACTTCGGTCAGGCCACGATCATCGCCGTGGGGCTTGCAGGCATCATGCTGATGGCTGCCCGGGGCGTGGCGTCCGGCGACATGGGGGTGGGTCGATTCGTGCTGGTCAACACGTATCTGATCCAGCTTTACCAGCCACTGAACTTGCTGGGATTCGTTTATCGCGAATTCAAGCAGGCGCTTGTGGACATGGAGCAGATGTTCGCTCTCCTGCGACAGCCACAGGAAATCGTGGATTCGCCCGCGCCCACCGAGCTGCCCGCGCATGGCCAGCCATTGGCCGTGGTGTTCGACGGGGTCCGCTTCGGGTATGGGCCCGACCGCGAGATTCTCCACGGGGTGTCCTTCGTCGTGCAACCGGGAAGCAAGGTGGCCCTGGTGGGCCCGACCGGATCGGGCAAGTCCACCATATCGCGGTTGCTCTTCCGCTTTTACGAGGTCACGGCAGGCGCGATCCGCGTCGACGGCAAGGACGTACGAAGCATTTCGCAGGCGTCGCTGCGGGCCGCCATCGGCGTGGTGCCGCAGGACACGGTGCTGTTCAACGACAGCATGCGTTACAACATCGCCTATGGGCGACCTGACGCGACCGATGCCGAAATCGAGCAGGCTGCGAAGTTGGCACAGATCCACGATTTCATCATCCAGCTGCCGGACGGCTACGCAACGCGCGTGGGCGAGCGCGGACTGAAGCTGTCGGGCGGCGAGAGGCAACGCGTCGCCATCGCTCGCACGATCCTGAAAAATCCACGCCTGATCATCCTTGACGAGGCAACCAGCGCGCTCGACACCGCGACGGAGCAGGAGATCAGCGTGGCGCTCCGGCAGGTTGCGCGAGATCGCACGACGTTGGTCATCGCGCACCGCTTGTCCACCGTCACTGACGCAGACGAAATCATCGTCCTGCGGAAGGGCGCGATCGTCGAGCGTGGAACGCACGCTGACCTGCTGGCGCACGGCGGGATCTACGCGGCCATGTGGGCGGCCCAGGCGGACGTGGCCAGCCCGTAGGCGGCCGAGGCCGGAGGACTCGCAGGCACGATGGCCTTGCGGCATGCTTGGGCCATGGGAACCCCGATGACACCGTTGCTCCCCGCCGTCGAGCTTGATACCGGCCCTGCCCCGAGGCATGCCTTGCTCTGGTTGCACGGCCTGGGGGCCGATGGACATGACTTTGCCCCGATTGTTCCCGAGCTGGCGCGAGGCCTCCCGCCGATGCGGTGCATATTTCCGCATGCACCTTATCGTGCCGTTACCCTCAACGGTGGCATGCGCGTCCGCGCTTGGTACGACATCCGCGGCATCGATCTGGGCCATCGCGTCGACAACGAGGGGCTGCAGCAGTCCGTAGCCCAGGCGCGGGCATGGCTGGAATCCCTGCACGAGGTGCATGGCATTCCGCCGAGCAGGCAGCTGCTGGCGGGATTCTCGCAAGGTGGCGCCGTAGCCCTGGCCGCGGCGCTTGCACTCGACCAACCCCTGGCGGGTGTGGTCGCGCTCTCGACCTACCTTCCGCAGACGGCAATCCCCTCCACGGTTGCACCGATGCGGCAGATCTTCATGGCTCATGGCAGTTTCGACCCGATCGTGCCCCAGTCGCTCGGCGAAGCCGCGTGCGCGCAATTGCGCAGTCAGGGTCATTCAGTCGAATGGCACAGCTATCCCATGCCGCATGCAGTTCTGCCACAGGAGATAGCCGACCTTCGTGCATGGCTCGTTCACCGCGTCGGCAGCTGAGCGATGCGTGTCCCACGGCGCGACTTGCCGGAGTTCTGCCGCAGCGGCGAACTGCTGGCGCTGCTGGCGGTCGCCCTGCTCGTGGCCGTCATCATGCAACTGGCCCCTGCGGCGGACCCTCGCCTGCGGGTCTGGTCGCTGGCGATCCTGTTTGCAGCATGGCTGGCAACGTTGCTCGGCGTCGTGCTCTGCAAGACGCGCCCCGTGTTGATGCGACTGCCGGGCGCCTGGCCCTGGGCTGCGGCTTGGCTGTTGGCGGTCCTCGTCACGATGATGGCCGCTGCCGTGGTTTGGATGCTGGACCATGCGCTGGGAACCGGCCTCGCCGCCCGCGATGGCGGACGATTCGTCTTGGGAAGTGCCTCCGCCACCGCGCTGGTCGGCGCGGCACTCTTGCGGTATCTCTGGGTGATGGGACAGTGGCGCGAGCGCCACGATGCGCTGGTCCGGGCACGCCTGGACGCACTGCAGGCCCGAATTCGCCCCCATTTCCTGTTCAATAGCCTGAATACCGCGCTGGCATTGGTCCCCATCGACCCCACGGCCGCCGCACGAACACTGGAGAACCTCGCCGACCTCTTCCGCGCCGCCCTGGACGACAGCGACACGGGCACGCTGGGCGAGGAGCTCGACTTGGTCGACGGCTATCTGGCGATCGAGCAGCTCCGGCTGGGCGAACGGCTGCGCATTGAGTGCGACTGGGGTGACCTGCCGAGGGGCATGCCACTCCCCCGCTTGCTACTGCAGCCGCTCGTGGAAAACGCCATCGTGCATGGTATCGCCGCACGTTCGGAGGGCGGCACACTGCGCCTGCGGGGGCGGCGTCGCAATGGCCAGGTCGAGATCCAGGTGGTCAATCCACTGCCTGAAACACCTGCACGCATCGGAACCGGACATGGGCTCGCCAATGTACGGGCTCGCATCGGCTACCATTTTGGCGGTCACGCGACCATCGATGCGGGCGTAATCGATGCGCGTTGGCATCTCACCCTACGGTTGCCCGATGCGTATCCTCATCGCTGATGACGAGTCACTCGCGCGGACCCGGCTCGAGGCGCTGCTGCGGGAGTGCGGCGGAGCAACGCCGGTGGCCAGCGTCGGCAATGCGCAATCCCTCCTCGCGGCAATAGCCGTCCATCGGCCAGACGTCGTCCTGCTCGACATCGACATGCCAGGCGTCGACGGACTGTCGATCGCGCATCGCATCGCATGCGTGCAATCTCCGCCCCAGGTCGTCTTCTGCACGGCCCATCCCCAGCATGCGTTGCGCGCCTATGAGTTGAAGGCGGCCGATTACCTGCTGAAGCCGGTTCGACTCGAACGCCTGCGCGAGGCGCTGGATCGTGCGCGCAAGCTCCGAGCCGAGCGCAGTCTCGAACGCCCGCACCTCAGCGGCCTCGTGCGCGGCCTGCCCCATCGGATCCCACTGGACGACGTATTTGCGCTCGTTGCCGACGCCAAGTACGTGACGGTGCACCATGCCGGTGGCGAGATGCTGATCGAGGCATCGCTCCGCACGCTTGAGCGTGCATTCCCGGAGCGGCTGCTGCGTTTGCACCGCAACTGCCTCGTGCCGCGCGAGCGGATCGTGGGACTGGCCTCGCTGCCCGATGGCCGTTTGGTGGCGCAACTGGCTGGAAGCAGCCTGAACCCGGAAATCAGCCGACGTAACCTCGCGAGCGTTCGCGAATGGTTGCGCCCATCATGAGGAGCCCATGAGTTCCATGCCGCTACGCATAGCCACCCGGAAAAGTGCCCTCGCCCTGTGGCAAGCGGAGCATGTCGCCGCTCGACTGCGCCTCGCTCATCCTGCGCTGTCGGTCGAGCTGGTACCCATGAGTACGCGCGGCGACGACATCCAGGATCGGCCGCTGGCGGCCCTGGGCGGCAAAGGCTTGTTCCTGAAGGAACTGGAAATCGCCATGCTGGACGGTCGTGCCGACATCGCGGTGCACTCCCTGAAGGATGTTCCGGCCGATTTGGAGCCCGGCTTCTCGCTCGCCGCGGTCCTGCCGCGCGCCGACTCGGCGGACGCGTTCGTCAGCAATGCCCATGCCGAGCTAGCATCATTGCCTCCCGGCGCGCGCGTCGGGACTTCATCGCTTCGCCGGCAGGCGCAGCTGCGCGCATTGCGTCCAGACCTCCAATTGCTCGATTTGCGCGGTAACCTGCAAACGCGGCTTGCCAAACTTGATGCTGGACACTACGACGCGATCATCCTGGCCGCTGCCGGCCTGGAGCGGCTAGGGCTTGCGGCTCGCATTCGCAGCCTGCTGGTCGCGCCCGACTGGTTGCCTGCGCCTGGTCAGGCGGCGATCGCGGTGGAGGCGCGCCGCGGCGATGCGCGGATCGCCGAGCTCATGGCCCCGCTGCACGACGATGAAACCGCGGCCTGCACAGCCGCCGAGCGGGCATTCAACGCGGGGCTCGGGGGGAGTTGCACCCTGCCCGTGGCTGCGCATGCGGTGCTTGGCGAACGGGAGCTTTACCTGCACGGCCTGGTGGGCAACGCGTCGACCGGCGAACTGATGCGCGCGGTGCAGAGCGGTGCGCCAGGGGAACCGGAGGCGCTCGGCCAGGCATTGGCGGCCCAACTGCTGCTTGCAGGCGCCGATCGCCTTCTCTCGGCCTAGAAGTCGTACACGACGTTGGTGGTCAACAACGTATCGGTCTTCGCGGTGCCTCCATTCGGGTTGAGCAGGAGGACGTTGTTCAGTTTCGTGTTGTGGCGGATCTGGTAGCCGAGCTTGAGGGCGAGCCGCTTGTTCATCTGCACCACCAGGCTGGTGGTGTTCTCTGCGAACGTATCGAAGCCTGCGGCTTCAATGAGCAAATGGTTCTCGATGCGCGTGTTGCCGGTCAGTTGCTGGCTGTAGTTGATCGCGCCACGACCGATTGCCGCGGTGTGGGACGTCGTGGATCCGGCGACACGGTAACGCTTGAAGCCGGGTCCCAGCTCGAAATCAAGGTCGGTCGATTGGTTCTTCAGCAGGACATGCCCCCAGTTCACGGCAATCGCGGCCTGGTAGCGGTACGAAGAGAAGCTGTCATGGTCGTAGCGCATCGTGCTGACCAGTCGGTTCGCTGGATCAAGCACGAGCCCTGCGCTTCCGCCGACGGTGTAACGGTTCGCCGTGACGCGATACTGATTGACGTTGATCGGAGTTCCGCCGGGTCCGGGCATGCTGACGCTGGTCTCGCCGCGGCTGCGCAGGGCACTGGCGTCGAAGTGGTAGATCCAGCGGTCCGAGAGAAACTTGAGGTCCAGTCCAGCATTCAGGTTCTGTGAACGCGTATTGCCCGTTGTGGCGGCCAAGCCCAGTTGACCGCTGCCGCTCCAACCCTTCTTGTGGGCCTTGCCACTACCGGAGGCTGCGGCCTGGGCAGGCAGGCACTGCGCCGCCCCCAGCAGGAGCGTGAAGAACAGGGTGACGGCGGATCGGCTTCTCATCGTATGCTCGCTGACGCAAATGGTGCGCGCACCCAGTGCGCGCGCACGATATATGGCGACCGCGCGGGACCGCGGAAAGTTCCGCGTCCGCTTGCTGCGGACTCGTCGTGCTCGCATGCTAGCGATACTGCCCAAGGACCCTCGCCATGGACCGCTACGAACGCATCGTGCTGCTTCATCGGCTCCTGCATGCGTCGCGAAGGCCGGTGCCACTGACGAAACTGATGGATGAGCTCGGTTGCTCGCGCGCCACCGTGTACCGTGACATCGCCTATCTCCGCGACGCTCTGGGCGCGCCGATCGAGGGTGGAGACGGCGACTGCGCCAGCTTTCGTTATGCGCAACAAGAGACCGCGCGTTTCGAGCTTCCGGGGTTCTGGCTGAGTAGCGATGAACTGGCGGCGCTCTTGGCCATGCACGAGGTCGTTGCGCGGGCGGATCCGGGGGTACTTTCCGGCGCGCTTGCCCCCTTCCGCGCACGCATTGAGCGTTTGCTCACGGAACATGCCGCGGGCACCGCACTCCCGATGGGCCGTGTGCGCGTGCTTGCGCATGGCGTGCGCCAGCTGGACCAGCATCTGTTCCGGACCGTGGCCGCGGCCGTATTGGCGCGGCAACGGCTGCGCTTTGCCTACCGTGCGCGGTCCACGGGCAATGAGAGTCGGAGAGTTGTGTCGCCGCAACGGCTGGTGCATTACAGGGACAATTGGTATCTGGATGCTTGGGACGAAGGCAAGGACGCATTGCGCAGCTTCGCGGTGGAGCGGATGCGGGAAGTCGAGAAGCTGCCTGATCGCGCCCGGGATGTGCCGGACGCGGAACTGGATGCCGTGCTCGCGGCAGGATATGGAATCTTCTCCGGAGCGCCCCGTGCAGTGGCCGTCATTCATTTCAGTGCGCACGCGGCGCGTTGGGTGTCGGATACCCGGTGGCATTCGCAGCAGGAGGGACGGTACCTGCCCGACGGCCGCTATGAGCTGAAGCTGCCCTATGCCAGTTCGCGCGAGTTGCTCATGGATGTGCTGAAGTTCGGCCCTGACGCCGAAGTGGTGGCGCCCCTGCCGCTTCGGGAGGAGATGAAGTCGTTGCTGGCGCTGGCGCAGCGCGTCTATGAGAAGGCGCCGCGCGCATGATCCCGTCGACTCCGCACGGCAAGCCTCGCGTCGCGCTGGCCCTGGGATCCGGCGGCGCGAGGGGCATGGCGCACATCGGCGTCATCGCCGCCCTGCAGGAGGCAGGCTTCTCGATCAGTGCGATTGCCGGAAGCTCCATGGGTGCACTCATCGGTGGCATCCATGCGCTCGGTCGACTCGAGGTTTACCAGGACTGGGTCAGTTCACTCGACCGCCTCGACGTGCTCCGTCTGGTCGATT
The DNA here is from genome assembly GCA_021818335.1 of Pseudomonadota bacterium. Taxonomy (GTDB): domain Bacteria; phylum Pseudomonadota; class Gammaproteobacteria; order Xanthomonadales; family Rhodanobacteraceae; genus Metallibacterium. The sequence continues at coordinate 21,680 of JAKAEJ010000017.1, forward strand.
GGACCCTGCGTGGCCCGGGGCTCATCAAGGGTGATCGGATCATCAATACCGTCCGCGACCTCGTCGGGGATGCGGATATCGAAAGCCTTCCCATTGGCTTCACGGCCGTCGCCACGGACCTGGAGCGCCAGCGCGAAGTCTGGCTGTCTCGCGGGCCCCTATTTGACGCGATCCGTGCATCCATCGCCATTCCCACGGTGTTTCACCCGCACGCCGTTGATGGGCACTTGCTGGTGGACGGCGGCTTGCTCAACCCGGTCCCGGTGACGCCTTTGCTGCGGGAGAGCTATGACGTTCTGGTTGCCGTAAGCCTTGACGGGGCCCGTCGTGGCTTGGCGCCGCCGCCGCCTGCGCCGGCTGCCGGGCCTTACCGGCAGAGGATCGCCGGATTCGTTCAGCATCTCATTGGCCGGGACGATGCCAATGGGCATGATGCCGAGACCCCGCTGCCTGCGCCGGGCCTGATTGGCTTGATGGGCCAGTCGCTTGAACTGATGCAGGGCAACTTGGCGAGGCTCAGGCTTGCGGCGTACCGGCCGGATCTGCTCATCGAGTTGCCGCGGGATAGTTGCGCGCTCTACGAGTTCTATCGCGCCGGAGAAATGATCGCGCTTGGCCACGCTGAAGCAACGCGTGCCCTCAAGGGTTGGAAGCCGTCGCTCTCGTCTGCCGAAGGGCGGGCAGGCGACCATGGCTCACCCCAGGACTTGCCGGCGCACGACTGAAATCGCTCCCCGGCAAGTTCCCGCGGGGCCGGGCGGCGTTTGCCAGGCAGGAGGGTGACTCGACCGCGGGTTGCCGCCGCCATCGACGATGAGCTTGTCGTATCGGCCTGGCGGGCTGCACAAGGATCAACCGGAGGTCCTGACCGTGCATGGACTCCCGCGGGCACCCGAGGCCGCATCCAGGGCGGCGCGCGGCGGTGCCGCTTCAACGCGATAGCGGCCGGCTCGGCCTGCGCGGGTCCGGTTCCGCGAACGGGGTGGGATGGTCACATGTCCTGCGTGCACGGAGCGAGCGTGCTGTCGGCAACGCCGGCAATGGCATCCGGCGTGTCGGCGTGGATTCGGTTTCGGCCGGTGCGCTTCGCTTCATAGAGAGCACGGTCAGCGGCATCGATCCAGGCGCGCAGGTCGGGCGTGGACCGGCTCGCCGCCGCGATGCCTATACTCAGCGAACAGCGCAAATCCGGTGCCGCTTCCGACGAAATCGAACCGGCGGCCGCTCGGAGATCTTCAGCCGTCGCAATCGCTTTGATCGTGGCGCTCGGCAGTGCGACCGCAAACTCATCACCGCCGAGGCGACCTATTTGCGCCTGCGATCCTGCGTGCTCTCGGATCAACCTGGCCAGTCCGCGCAGGACATCGTCGCCGGCCATGTGGCCGTATTGGTCGTTGATCTTCTTGAAATGATCAATATCGAGCAGCAGCAAGGTCGCTGGCTGGCATTCCCGAAGATTGGCCAGCAGCAGCGATTCGGCACGGTCCTGCCAGTGGCGTCGGTTCGGCAGGCCAGTCAGCGCGTCGACGCGGCTCAAGGCTTCCAGCTGCTGATTCTGACCCTGAACCCTGCGGACTAGGCGGTAACTGCCAAGGCTGACGGCCAGCGTATGGATCACCAGCAGTGGCAGGCAGGCGAGCAGGACCGCGAGAGTCGTCTGCGGCTGTGCGGAAAACCCTGTGGCCAGGCCCGCCGCTGCGAGCGCCATCAGCATGCCGGGGATTGCGCGTAGCCAGAGGCCACGCACCCCGGTGCTGATCTTGTCGGCCGTCGCAACGGTGAGCAGCAACACGGAGGGCAGGGCGTTGAAGTGCATCAAAGGAACCCAAAATCCCGCCAGTGCCGAATCGACGGCCAGGCTTCGAAGCTCGGCGCGAAACGGATCGCGGCTACGCTGGGCAATCAGCCATGCCACGTGGGGCCAGAGGAGACTGGTGAACGCAAGCAGGCCGTAGTCACCGGCGGGCGCGCCGATCTGGTGCAGCACCAAGAGGATCGGCAGTCCGCCCAGGCCCATTCCGAGGATTCGGTAGGGATAGATCCGCCGCGGCAGCTGCCGCTGGCCGCGCGTGGACCCTGCCTGCGGCGGCGCCGGCGCGTCAGATGACATGGACGAATGGCCCCCCTGCCCAATCGTTCATGCTAGCACCGGCCACGATCTTGCCGGACGGAAGCAACGGACGTTTCACGAGCCCGCGCGATGAAGCGCAAATCGAAGCTCGACGCGCAGTCCGGGCCGATTGTCGCTAAGTCGCAGCTGGGCGCCGTGAAGTTCGGCGACCGCGCGGACCAGCGCAAGTCCAAGGCCATTGCCCGGCGTGTGGCGGCTGCGGTCAAGTCGCTTGAAGGGCTGCAGGACGTTGTCACGCTCGGCTTCGGGAACGCCAGGCCCGTCATCCGCGATCGCGATGACGATCTCATCGCCTTCACGAGCCACGCTGAGCCGTATCCGGGCACCCGAATGGGTGTGCCGGATGGCGTTCTCGATCAGGTTCACAAGCGCCTGCACGAGAAGATCGCGATCTCCTGGCACGATCACGGCTTTCGGAGCGTCCACCTCGAGGTGTCGACCCTCGGCATCCGCGACGGGCGCATAGGCATCGGCGAGATCCGCCAACAGCGCCGCAAGGTCGATGGCGGCGAACGCCGAACGTGCCTCCCCGGATTCGATCCGGGCGATGCGCATCAGTGCCTGGAAAATCACGAGCAGTTCGTCAATCTCGTGTAATGCCTCGTCCAAGGTCGCGTCGAGCGCGACGGGGTTGGCGGGCGGATGGGTTCTCGCGGTTTCGAGACGACGGCGCAGCCGCGTCAGCGGAGTGCGGAGGTCGTGCGCGATATCCGCGCCGATGCGCCGCACCTCGGCGAGTAGCGCCTCGATTCGGGACAGCATCTCGTTGACGGTCTGCGCAATCCGATCGAATTCATCTCCGCTGCCGGTCAGAGGCATTCGCAATGAAAGCTGGCCGGCACTGATGAGCGCGGCGGTTTCGCTCATGGCCGAAACGCGGCGAAGCATGCGCCGGCCGATGAGCGCACCAAGCAGCAATGCCACGCCGATCGTCACGAGCAGCACGCCAATGAATGCGCGCCCATAGCTCGCTTCGAGCTGGTCGATGTAGGTGCGATCGCGCCCCACCACCAGCAGGTCTCCCTGAGCCGTGCCGAGGGCCAGCAGGGTGAGCGTATGCATGGGCGGCTCGAGCCCGGTCGGCGAACGGCGGGCGCGGAACGGCTGGTGCCACCAACCGGGCCCCGGCGGCCGCCAGTGGAGGTTGCCGGCCAGGAGGCGCCCGTCGGGCGCGAACAGTGCATACCACCGTGGCAGTGGCGTGTCCAAATCGACGCGCTGCCGGATTTCACTCTGCAGCGCGTGCTCGCCCATGTGCCCGGCCAATGCGGCGAGATCAAGGGCATCCGTGCGGATATCCTCGTGCAGACGCTCACGGACATTGCGCGTGACACTGACATAAAGCGCCCCGGCCATGAGCAGGGACGCAAGCGCAAACAGGCCTGCCAGCAGCAGGCTCAGGCGGAAAAAGCTGCTGGTCTTATTCGCCGCCGCTGTCGACACGCACTCGGTATCCGTAACCGCGCACGGTCTCGATCAGTTCAGGACCATTCCAGCCACGGTCTATCTTGGCACGCAACCGGGACATGTGCGTTTCGACGACGCTCGTGCGTGGATCGAAGTGAAAGTGCCAAACTTGCTCGAGTAGCATCGTGCGGGTAACCACTTTGCCCGCATGGCGCATCAGCGATTCCAGCAGACGAAACTCGGTGGGCGTGAGATCCATCGTTTCGCCATTGCGCGTCACCGTGCGGCTGGCCACGTCCAAGTGAAGTGGCCCTGCCTCGAAGGCGGTCTGCACCGCGGCCAAGGGAGGCCTCCTCCCGAGCGCCTGCAGGCGTGCGACGAGCTCCGTGAACGCGAAGGGCTTGCCCAAATAGTCATCGGCTCCTGCATTCAGACCCTCGACCCGCTGCGGTGTCTCGATCAGTGCCGTAAGCATGATGATCGGCGCACGAAGGTCGGCGGCACGGAGCGCCTTGACGAGACCCAGGCCATCGAGCTTGGGGAGCATTCGGTCCACGACCAGGGCATCGTAGGCCCCCTGGGTCGCCATGAAGAGCCCCTCGTGGCCATCATCCGCGGTTTCGACGTGGTAACCCTCTTCCTCGAGTCCGCGCGCGATCCAGTCGCGGGTCTCGCCGTCGTCCTCAACCACCAGAATGCGCATGGAGCACCTCGTAATGCGGTATGGCGTCAACAATGATGGTCGCGCCCTTAACGGCGGGTGGCTGCCCGTTCAGGTCCGACCCGGGCCCCCACCAGCCAAGCCCGTCGGGTGCCGGCGTGGTCGATGGTGATCAGCCAGTCCGCTCGTACGCCCTGATGGCCCAATCGGGCAGCCATGACGATGCCGTAGGGTGCAACACGATGCAGTGCTTGGACAAGATTGACCGGCGGACGTTCCCTCCGGTGGGCCACGCGCATTTCGCCGTCGTGCAACCAGCGCACCCAGCGCCCCTGCCAACGTAGGTCCAGCAAGGTCCCGTCGTTACTGGCCAGACGAGCCGTTGCGAGCCGGTCAGGAGCGACCGTGGTCACTTCAAGTTCCCGGCGGCCCGCGACGCAGGTTGCACGGAGCGCCACGGCATAACCGCCGGTTGCAACCTCGGCCCGCTGCACCAGTTGCGCGACGCCCGGCGCGCTGGGGGGCAGTGGCGGGCAAACCGTAGCGGCCGATCCGTGCACGAGGGCACCCAGCGCATGCAGCCACGCGGCCAGCCAGCCCATCACGACAATGCCATCCCCATGCGCGCACCTTGCCCGACAGCGCGCTACGCCACCGATTCGCCGTCCATACGGTTTCGTCAGTTGCGCGCCCGATGCATCGCCGCCTCGTGGCCGCCAGGCGCGAGTGCGCGCCGACGCTCAACGCTGGCAGCGCGGGCAGTAGAAGGTGCTGCGACCCCCCAATTGCACGCACTGGATACGGGCATTGCAACGGCGGCATGGCTGCCCTTCGCGCCCATAGACGTTCAATTCCTGTTCGAAATACCCAGGCTGACCGTCGGGGTTGATGAAATCGCGAAGCGTGGTTCCCCCGCGTTCGATGGCATAGGAGAGTATGTCGCGCACCGTCGCGGCCAGCATCGCGTATCGCGCGCGTGAAACGCGGCCCGCGGAACGCCTTGGGTCAATGCCCGCGGCATGCAAGGCCTCGGCGGCATAGATGTTGCCTACACCGACCACGATCGATTGATCCATCAGAAAGGCTTTGACCGCCAGGGTGCGGCCCCGTGCCAATTGCCAAAGATGATCGCCATGGAAGCCGGGGCCCAGTGGTTCCGGCCCGAGCCGGCGCAGAAGTGGATGCAACGTGCCCGGGCCTTGCCACAGCAGGCATCCAAAGCGGCGCGGGTCGCTGTAGCGCAACAGGCGTCCATCCTCCAGCAACAGGTCGTAGTGGTCATGCATCGCTGGCTTCAATCCCGCATCCAGGACCCGGAGTGCGCCGGACATGCCGAGGTGCACCAGGGCGCTGCCTGCCGCGGTCGCGAGCAGCAAGTATTTGGCGCGGCGATCGACGGCGGCGATGCGCTGGCCTGGTAGCAATTCCCTGACCTCGTGCGCAATCGGCCACCGGAGGTCGGAACGGCGGAGCCTCACCTCGATGACGCGGCGTCCGGTCAGATGAGGTTCCAAGCCGCGCCGTGCGGTTTCGACTTCAGGGAGTTCCGGCATGCGTGGGGGCCAGCGCCGTGCTGGTGCCGATGTAGGGGCTATAGCGTGCCGGAATCAACGCGACGCGGCCATCCGGCAGCTGCACGTAGCGCTCGGGCGCCATCGGTGCAAGCGCGCCAAATGCAAGGCGAGTCCCGTTGAGCGACAGTACCGCCAGCGGTGGCGCCAAGGAGAGGCGGCCCGGCACGAGGCCCTTGCGCGGCAGCCAGCGCAACACGGGCGCTGCCGCGATGCGAGCCAGCGAACGCGCGCGCGCGCCGGCGGCGCGCCGCATGGGCACGCCGGCATGCCACCACTGGCCACCTTGCATGACATAGCGTTGCGCAGGGAGCCCCGGAAGATCCAACGCGATCTGGGTGATGGCGGCAGGCGGAACCGGAAGCAGCCGCATTCGGGCCCATTCGTCGCGCTGACCCCTCAAGGACCATAGTGCCGCGACGAGCAAGGCGGCGGACACCGTCGCGAGTGCCGTCATCTGGCGGGTGGACCGGCGCATCAGCGATGTCGCCGACGCAGCCAGAGCAGGGTCGAGATCGCCAGTAGCAGCGTTGGCAGCGCAACCAGTGCCATGGTCAGCAGGTCAAGGCCACCCTGGCTGATGCGGAGGACGCGATCCGGTGCGGGACGAGGGGGAAGCCGGACAAGGGCGTCGTCTCCCAGAAGCCAGTCGAATATGCGATTGCCGAGCGCGGCGTTGCCGCCATTGCCGATGTACGTGTTCGAGAGGAAATCGCCGTCGCCAACGACGACCACGCGCTGCTGCAAATGGACCGGACTCGCCGAGAGCCGCGAGAGAGCGAACCCGAAGTCCAGCGGCCCATGCAGTTCGACCGCCCCCCCGGCCGACGGTGCGTCGCCGCCCCCGGACGGCATGGTGAAGCTGTGGGCCGAGGAACGGAGCAGAGGCATGTACTGCCAGTTGCTCCCGTCCCGCGCGAGCGCCACGACGCCCGGGAAGAGCGTATCCAGCTGGAAGCCGCGGGTGATCGGGCTGGACGGATAGGATGAGAGCAAGAGGAAATGCGGATCGGCGATGCCTTTGGCTGCGCCGGTTGGGTCGGCCAGTTCGCCCGGCAAACGCACGATGCCAAGTTCCCTTGCAAGCGGTGCGAGGCCCAGTCGATCGCTGCTGGGATCGCACAGCCAGAGCAAGTTGCCGCCATCGCGCAACCATTCGACCAGCTTTTGCACGGACGTTGGCGCCAATTGCGCCAGGGGACTCGCCAAAACGACGAGATTGGCGTTCTGGGGGACGGTGGCGACTTGCGCCAGATTGATCGGAATCGACTGGATCCCCTGTCCTGCAAGCCGCGCCATGAACGTGCCCAGATCCGCGTTGGCGCGGCCCGAGGGCGATCGTTCGCCATCGCCGGTGACGAAAACGACGCGCCGGGTGCCACCGCGTACCAGATTGGCCAGCAGGTCGGTGAAACTCTGGTCCGAAAGCTGCGCCAAGTGCAGGCTGCGCCCGTGGTACGCAACCACGAGTTCACCATCGACGTTGATTCCGGCCGCGCGCACGGCGGCGGGATCCATCGCGGGATCAACGAATTTCAGAACGAGGTCCGGCTTGTATCGCCGATAGCGCGCCATGAAACCGCTGATCTTTCCGCGCAAGCCGCTGCCAGGGCTGGCATAGCTGGTCACGACCAGTGGCCCCTTCAGCTGGCGCAGCTCGTCGACGCTTTGTGGCGCGATGCTGGACCGGGCATGGGCAGTCCAGTCCCAGGTCCCGGGTATGCGCGTACTCAGGTAACCCAGGGCCGCCGCCGACAGCAGCAGCAGCGCATAAACAGCAAGCGAGCGCAGGCGCGCGCCCATCAGGCAACGGCCCGTTCGCGGGCCAGACGCTGGGTTGCACAGCCCAGCGCCAGTGCCGCCAGAATGACGAAGTAAGCCAGATCCCGGGTTGACACGAGGCCCTGCAGCAATGGCTGCAGATGCGTCGGAAGGCTCAGCCAGCGCAACACTGGACCGGCCTGTTGGGGCGCATGCCCCTGCGCTGCCGCAGCCCAGAGCACGAGAATCAGGGCCAGGGCCAGGGCGGCAGCCAGTACCGGTTGCCGCGTGAATGCCGAGGCGGCCAGGGATACCGCCGAAAGCGCCGACAGCAGGGATGCAATGCCGAGCGCGGCCGCCGCCAGTTTGCCCCAATCCGGATGCGTCGTCGGCGCGAGCAGCAGAGGCAACGCCACCACCAGTGCGAGCAGACCCACCAGCCACAGCAACTGCGCGAAGTACTTGGCAAGGACGATGACGGGTGCGGAGAGACCCTGGGCCAGCAGCAGCGGAAGCGTACCCGCCCGGCGCTCGCCCGCCAGCGCCTGCATGCCAAGCAACGGGACGATCAAGAGTGCTATCTCGGCAAACTGGGCGAGCAATGGCACCGCGACGATATCCGTGAATCCGGGTGCGGATGGCAGTGTCGCCAGATGCGGCTGCGCCTTGAGGAACTCGCCCAGCGCGAGCAGCAGGTTCCAGCCAAGCCAAGCAAGGACGACGGCGGCCAGCACCCACGGCCAGGGCCGCATCAACATGCGGCGCAACTCCAGGCCAAGCAATGCGCGAAAGCCCTTCACGCCGCCCGCGCCTGGTTGCCGCCGCCGACGATGCGGGCGAACGTATCGGCGAGGGGCGTCGCCGCAGGCGCGAGGCCGCGCAGCGACAGGCCTGCGGACAGGAGCGCCGGCGCAATCCTGTCGACATCGACGCCAGCGTGCATGCGAACGCGCAACTGCGACCGTGCCAACATCGTGATCGACCCGGACAGCGGCGCCAGCACGGCCTGGGCGCGCTCCGTGTCGCCGTCCCCCAACGTCACGATCCAGTCGTCGGGCGCGCGGAGCAACGGCGCGTCAAAGAGGAGGGATCCCTTGTCAAGAATCGCCGCCCGCGTACATTGCGATTCAACCTCATTGAGCAGGTGGGTGGAGATGACGATCGTCGCGCCGTTCGCCGCCCGCTCGCGCAGCAGGTCCCGCAGCCGCGAGGCCTGCACGGGATCCAGCCCGTTGCCAGGTTCATCCAGCACCAGCAGCCCCGGATTGTGGATCAAGGCGCATGCCAGCCCAACGCGCTGGCGTTGTCCCAGCGAGAGCACGCCGCACAAGCGCTTGCGCAGCGACGTCAGGTCCAGGCGCTCGAGGACGTCGTCCTCCGGGACCTGCCGCGGGCTTGCGCGCAAGCCGCGCAGGCGCGCGTGCGCCCGGACTTGCTCCTGAACGGTCAGTTCTGGCCACACGGGCGCCAGTTCGGGGAGGTAGCCAATATGATCGCGCGCCGCTTCCGGATGTTCCGACAGATCGGTTCCATTCAGTTCCACGCGGCCGCTCGTGGGCGCCAGGACGCCGGCCATCAGCATCAGGGCCGTTGATTTGCCGGCTCCATTGACGCCCAACAGGCCGAGGATTTCGCCGGGGGGCAATTCCAGGTCGATCGGCGCGAGCGCCAGCCGGCCAGCGCGGACGCGGCTGGCAAGGCGCAAGGCGAGCCGTGGAGGTGGTGCGGTCATTCCGGCCGATTGTCGCGGTTGCGACGGCGGCCACGCAACCATGCTGGCGGACCAGACGCGTAGGCTCTAAGCTGCATGCATCTCGTAATCCGTCAAGTTCATGATCGACTCCATTCTCAGCTTCCTGGCGCACGGCCTTGTCCAGGCCAGCGCCCCGGTCCTCATTGTTTACGTGCTGGTGGTCACCCAGCTGACGATCTTTTCGGTGACGCTCTATCTCCATCGCAGCCAGGCGCACCGTGGCGTCGACTTTCACCCGCTGATCGCACACTTTTTCCGCTTCTGGACGTGGCTTACGACGGCGATGGTGACGCGCCAATGGGTTGCGGTCCATCGCAAGCATCACGCCAAGGTCGAGACGGCGGAAGACCCGCACAGCCCGATGGTGCATGGCATCAAGCGGGTTTTCTGGCAGGGTGTCGAGCTTTACCGGGTCGCGGCCAATGACAAGTCGATCGAGGAAAAATACGGCCGTGGCACGCCGGATGACTGGATCGAACGGCACGTCTACTCCCGCTTCCCGGAAGCTGGCCCGACGCTGCTGGCGCTGGCGAGCATCCTGTTGTTTGGCTTTTGGGGCCTCGCGATCTGGGCGATCCAGATGCTGTGGATTCCCTTCTGGGCAGCCGGGTTCGTCAATGGCCTTGGCCACTACTGGGGCTACCGCAATTTCGAATCGTCCGATACCTCGACCAACCTCTCGCCCTGGGGGCTGTGGATTGGAGGCGAGGAACTGCACAACAACCATCATGCATTCCCGAGCTCGGCCAAGTTTGCGCTGCGCAAGTTCGAGGTGGACATTGGCTGGGTCGTGATCCGCCTGCTGGCTTCGATGCGCTTGGCCAAGGTCTTGCGGGTAGCGCCGGCGCTCGACTTGCGTCCCAACGTGCATCTTCCGGATTCAGAAACGCTCAAGGCCGTGCTCACGCATCGGTTCCGCGCGCTCACTGACTATTACCGCCAGGTCATCATCCCCACGCTGAGAGATGAAGCCGCGCAGGCAAGCGAGCGCGTTCGGGCCGTGCCGTCGCGTTTGCGTCGGGCCTTGGCCGATGGTGGGCGTTGGCTCGATGGCGAGGGCCGCGCACGTTTGCAGGCGATGATGGAGCGTCGCCCAACCCTGCAGACCGTGCTTGATTACCGCGCTCGACTTCTGGCGGCGCTCGACCAGCGGGTGCCCGAACAGGCCCTGCACAACCTGCAGCAGTGGGTGCGCGAAGCTGAAGCGAGCGGCATCGCGGTACTGCAGCAGTATGCGGCGCGGCTTTCGGCCTACGCGCTGCCCGCCGCGGGCTGAATTTCCCGCATGACGGGTGCCTCGCCCGCCCACGCCGCGGTCGTGCTGGCCGTGGGTTTGGCGCCACGAAGCCGGGCGCGGAAAGGCGAATCTTCACGTGCGCTGGAGGACAGCGATGGACAGCCGCTGGCGCGTCGGATTGCAGGTTTGCTGCTGGAGACCTCTCCGCAGCACTTGCTGGTGTGCGTGCCCGCTGATGACCACACGGCTGTTGAAGTCGTCCTCCGCGGCATGCGACTGCGCTGCCTGCCCATCCCGGGCGGCGGATTGGGGCCCGCTCTCGCGTCTGCCCTGAAGGCGCTGCCCAAGGGAAGCGAGGCGGCGCTGGTGACTTTGTGCGATCCCGCCATGGCGCACGCGCGGTTGCACTTCGGCCGGCTGCTCACCGAGTGGAGGGCGGCGCCGGACTTGCCCGTGGCGACCGCGGAAGATGAATTGGGTGGGACCTTGCCGGCCGTATTGCCGCGCACCTGTTGGTCGGAATTGATCGAGCAGCGCGACGTCGGCCCGCGGGCGATCCTTCGTGACCCTGCGCGCAGGCTGGCGCGCGTCGCTTGGGTCCGGGGTGAGGGTGTCGGGCACCCCGCGTAAAGGGCATCGTTGAACCGCAGCCCTCGTTGGGCGGCGAGACGCCGAGGACGGGCGTGCAGGTCCGCCCGGGTTTGTCCCCCGGCCGATCGCCGGCAGCGGTCCGCAGCGACCCGAATCCGCACCCGACGGGATCATCCGGCGGTGAAGTCGTCCTCGAACAATGCGTACGTGCTTTGGTGCATGCCCAGCGTGGCGTAGGTGGCCTGCGCGCGCGCGTTGTCCTGTTCAACGTAGAGGCGCAGTCCAACGGCGCCGGCCGCGTGGGCGCGCCGACGCGTCGCGTCGTGCAGAGCCCGGTAAACGCCGCGGCGACGCGCCGAGGGCACGACATAAACGCTCTGGATCCACCAGAAGTCACCGCCCCGCCAATCGCTCCACTCGTAGGTGACCATCAAGGTGCCGACGCGCGTGCCGGCCTGTTCGGCGATGAGATAGAAGCCCCGCGAGGGTTCTCGCAGAAGGGTTTCCACGCCACGCGCGAGCCGCATCGGGTCCAGCTGCTTGTGCTCGGTTTCCAGTGCCATCGCGGCTGCGCAGCCGTTCAGGAAATCAAGATCATCGCGAGTCGCGTCGCGTATGGCCAGGCGGGGATCGCTCATGGTTCGTCGTGTCCTGCAGGGGAATGGCGCGGACGTGCACTGCCCAGCTTGCGCGCGAGGGTATTGCGGCCCAGCCCGAGGGCAGCAGCAGCGTTCTGGCGATGGCCCTGGTGCCGCGCGAGCGCGGTTTCCAACAGCGTTCGATCGAACAGCGCGCGTGCCTTGGCATGGAGTTCCGGAACACCCTCGCTCAGTTGCAGTTCGGTCCAGGCGGCGAGTGCGGCGATCCACTCGATGCCCGCGGCGGGCACGCTGCCGCCCGCATTCAGGTCGGGCGGTTGGATTTCGCGTCCGGGGGCGATTACGGCTAGTCGCCGGCAAAGGTTTTCCAGCTGGCGGACATTGCCCGGGAAATCCATGTGCTCCAGAAGCTTGAGTGTCGTCCCCGAAAATCGCTTGGCTGGCACTTTCAACTCGGCCGCGGCCTTTGCCAGGAAATCGCGTGCCAGAATGGGAATGTCTTCGCGTCGTGCCGACAGTGGCGGCAGCTCGATACGGACCACGTCCAGCCGATGCAGAAGATCGGCGCGGAATCGGCCCTCGGCGACCTTGGCGGCGAGATCCTGGTGGGTCGCCGCAATGATGCGGACGTCGCTCTTCAGCAGTTCGCGGCCACCCACGCGGTAATACTCGCCACCAGCGAGGACGCGCAGCAGCCGCGTTTGCAGCGCCAAAGGCATGTCGCCAATTTCATCCAGAAACAACGTGCCGCCCGCCGCCTGCTCGAATCGACCGGGATTGCGCCGCTGGGCGCCCGTGAAAGCGCCGGCCTCATGGCCGAAAAGCTCGCTCTCCAGCAGTTCTGCCGGTATGGCTGCCGTATTCAGCGCGACAAACGGACGGAGTCGACGCGCGCTTTCGTCGTGCAGCGCACGGGCCACCAGTTCCTTCCCCGTTCCCGTGGCGCCGGTGACGAGTACCGTCAGGTCACTGGCGGCGACGCGGCCGATCAATCGGAAGACCTCGCGCATGGCGCGACTTTGTCCGAGCAGGGCGTTGGCGCGAGGTTGCGCCGGTTCAGGCGCCGGTTCTGTCGCGCCCTCGGCGCCGGCGATGGCGCGGCGAAGCGAGGCGACGACCTGTTCGAGATCGAAAGGCTTCGCAAGATAATCAACGGCGCCGGCACGGTAGGCCGCCGCGGCACTGGCAATGTCGGTGTAGGCGCTCATCACCAGGATCGGCACCTGCCTGGCTTGGTCACCCAGCGCAGCGACCAGATCCAGGCCTTCGCCGTCGGGTAGATGCAGGTCGGTGAGGATGGCCGCGGGTGTTGCCTCCGAGGCGAGCGCTGCGCGCGCCGCGCCAAGGCTGGCGAAAGCCCTGGCCGGCAACCGCGCCTGCTCGAGCGTGCGCAACAGCACCGTGCGCAAGGCGCGGTCATCCTCGATGATCCAAACGGGAGCGCTCATGACTCATCCTCCGCAAGCGGCAAGCGCAACACGAACAGGGCGCCGCTTTCGCTGGGAAGGTGTTCGAGCTCCCCGCCCTGTTCGCGCGTGTTCGCGCGCGCCAGTGCCAGGCCCAGCCCCGTGCCCCCGACGCGTCCAGAAACCCAGGGTTCAAAAAGCCGCGGGCGCAACGAGACCGGGATCCCGGGCCCGTCATCATGGACTTCGATGCGCAGTGCGCGGCGCCCTTGCGGCAGGCGCGTGCCGATATCGGCTCGGGTTCGCAACGTGATGGTGCGTGCGCCGGCTTCGAGGGCATTGCGCGCCAGGTTCAGCATCGTCTGGATGACACGTGCCGGATCGCCGAGCGCCGGCGGCAGGCTGGGGTCGAAATCGCGAAGCAGGCGCGGTGCTTGCGACTGGCTTGCGAGGAGTGCCAGTACGTGCTCGATGGGCTCGTGCACGTCAAACGCCGTTGTCCGCGGTGTTGCGGCTCCCTGCAGCAATCGCTCGGTCAGTGCCGCCAGCCGATCGCATTCACCACGGATCAGCGCCGCCAGCTCTCGCTGATCGTCCGCGTGCAGCGCGCGTTCCAGAAGCTGAGCCGCGCCGCGCATCCCGGCCAACGGGTTTCGCAGCTCGTGAGCCAGGCTGCGCAGCGCCGGCAGAGGGTCATTCACCGCGGTCGTTGCAGGCAGTACTTCAATGAGCACCGCGGCTTCCGGCAATGGTTGAACCCTGACCGGGGTTCCGATGTCGAGCGGAGGTGCCAGCCCGAAGTCGACAACCGCCAGCCGCAACGGGCGGCCTTCGTTGCGGCAGCGGGCCACGGCTTCCAGAAGCCCCGGCGCCAGCCCCTGCAGTGGTTGTCCGAGACAGCGCTCGGGGCTGCGCCCCAGGCGTTCGGCGAATGCCAGGTTGGCATAGCAAATACGCGAGCGGGCGTCGACCAGGGCCACGCCGGTCTCGAGGATGTCACATGATGGATGCGCGCCAAAATCGCCCATTGCACCAGTCTAGAGCAAAAGGCCTTGCTTTAGCGCTTGCGAATGTTTTTGTCACACGGGCCGCGGAGACTCTTGTCACAATCGAGCAAGACTTGTCTCTGGACGGCCGTTGCTCGCATGCACATCGTCGACACCACGTTGTTCTATGCGCCGCACAGTGGCGGGGTGAAGCGCTATCTCCATGAAAAGAGGCGTTGTCTCCAGCAGCACGAGGACATCCTCCATACGCTCCTCGTACCCGGGCGCAGCAATGCCCTGATCGCCGGGGGCATCAGTACGCTGGCTGCACCCCGGCTTCCCCATCGTGCCGGTTATCGGTGGCCGATTCGCTTGGCTGCCTGGCGGCAGGCACTGGTTACGCTTTCGCCCGACCTGATCGAAGCGGGGGATCCTTATCTGCCCGCGGTTGCCAGCCGTGATGCGGCGCAACGACTCGGCATTCCCGCGGTGGCATTTGCGCATTCCGATTTGCCACGTCTGCTGCGGCGATACGTGGG
>JAKAEJ010000083.1 GCA_021818335.1 Pseudomonadota bacterium
CTCGCCAATCGGGCTTCGTCGCTCCCCGGCTCCGGCTGCCAGCCATATTCATATCTCACACGCGGCGGAAGCGACATCAGGATCGATTCGGCACGACCGCCCGACTGCAGCCCGAACAGCGTGCCCCGGTCGTAGACGAGGTTGAATTCGACGTATCGGCCTCGACGATACAGCTGGAATTCGCGCTCGCGCTCGCCATAAGGCACGTTCTTTCGCCGCGCCACGATCGGCAGGTAGGCCTCCAGGAATCCCTCCCCGACCGCTCCCGTAAACGCCAGACATGCCTCGAAACCCCATTCGCTCAGGTCGTCGTAAAACAAGCCGCCGATCCCACGCGCTTCGCCGCGGTGGCGCAGGAAAAAGTAATCGTCGCACCAACGTTTGAAGTTGCGATAAACGCCCTCTCCATACGGCCGGCAAAGTTCCCTCGCCACGCCGTGCCAGTGCCTGCAGTCCTCGTCGAAGGGGTAGAACGGCGTTAGATCAAATCCGCCACCGAACCACCACACCGGTGCGCGACCCTCGGGATGCGCCTCGAAATAGCGGACATTGGCATGCGCGGTTGGCAAGTACGGATTCCAGGGATGCAGTACCAGCGAGACGCCGATGGCCAGCCAGGGCGCGCCCTCCAGGCCGGGGCGACGCGCGGTTGCTGACGCGGGCATCTGCTCGCCCCTCACGCGGGAAAACGCCACTCCCGCCTGCTCGAAGACTCGCCCCCGCTTCATCACTCGGGTCTGTCCGCTGCCGCCTTCCCTACGCTCCCACGCATCCTCGGCGAAATGCCCGCCGCCATCGGACTGCTCCAGTGCCGCTGTAATCCGGTCCTGCACGCCACGAAGCAGCAGGTCGACGCGTCCGGAAGAGTCACTAAACACTGCCATTCTCCAAAAAAAACTGGTCCGCCATCCCGTTGTTCGAGGCTCGGGCGGCACGCTGGCTATACTGCCGCGCTGCCACGATACCTTCCACCATGCCAGAATCCGCCGTTGCCATTGCGTCCTACACCGCAGTATCTGCGCTGGGCAGCGGCAACGCCGCCCATCGAGATGCGTTGCGTGCGGGCCGCAGTGGACTGATCGCCAACGACTACACGGCGGCAGGCGTGCCGCTGCCCTGCTGGATCGGCCGCGTCGCCGGACTCGAGGACGACCTGCCTCCGGACGTGGATACGCGACTGCATCGGCTTTTGGCGCGCGCGCTACGTCAGGACCAGCTTGGCGAGGATCTCGCGCGCACCCTCGCCGACTGCGGTGCGGCCCGCGTGGCGCTCGTTCTCGGGACTTCGACCGCCAACATCGAACAAAGCGAGCAAGCCTACCGACGACTCGATGACGGCCACCTGCCCGCTGACCTGCGGGATCCACGGCTCCATCATCTTCATGGCCCCGCCGAGTGGCTCAGCGCGCAAACCGGCATAGCTGGCCCGACTTTCACGATTTCGACCGCCTGCTCGGCGAGCGCCAAGGCGTTCGGCCTTGGCGCTCGACTTTTGCGCGCAGGAATTGCCGATGCCGTCCTCGTCGTCGGCGCCGACTCGCTTTGTGCGAGCACCCTTCACGGCTTCAACTCGTTGGAGCTCGTTGATGCCTCGCCGTGCCGCCCGTTCGACCTGCAGCGCGCCGGTCTTTCCATTGGTGAGGCCGCGGCCATGGCACTCCTGCGCCACGTCGACGATGCGCCACTCGCCGCGCGCCTGCTGGCGTGCGGCGAGAGCAGCGATGCCTACCACCTGTCGGCGCCCCACCCCCAGGGAATCGGCGCTGAAAAGGCGCTGCGTGCCGCATTGCGCGAGTGCGACTTGCCACCGGATGCATTTGACTACGTCAATCTGCACGGGACGGCGAGTCGCCAGAACGACGTGATCGAAGCGGCGCTCATCGCGCGCCTGTTGCCGCGCGTGCTCGCGAGTTCGACCAAGGGGGCGACCGGGCACACGCTAGGCGCTGCGGGTGCCCTGGAGGCGGTAATCACCTTGCTTGCCATGGATTCGGGGTGCGCCCCCGGCACGACGGGCTGCATCGCTCCGGAACCTGCCATCGCGGCGCAATTGCTGCGCTCGCCCCGGTCGGCCACGTTGCGCCATGCGCTCTCGTTTTCGTTCGGGTTTGGCGGAAGCAACGCCTGCCTGGCACTAGCTTGCGGGGCGTCCTGAGCATGTTCGTGGCGCGCGTGCTGGGCTTCGGCCTTTGTGCCCCCGGCCTGAGGGATTTCCCGACGTTCGTGCGTTGGCTTCGAGATGCGTCCCAGTTGTTGCCCGCCGGGCGCAGCGCTCAGCCAAGTGCGGCCGGGCTCGCACCGACCGAGCGGCGGCGCGCGCCCCACGCCGTGCGTTTGGCAGTCGATGTCGCCTCTCAGGCCACGACGAATGGACGCGGCGCAGTAGGCGCGGTGTTCTGTAGCGCATTTGGCGACATGGCCAATACGGATGTCATCCTCACGACGCTGGCCCACGCTCCGTTGGAGATTTCGCCAATTCGGTTTACTCACTCAGTGCACAATGCTGCGGCCGGCCACTGGAGCATCATGGCGGTAAGCCACGCACCGACAACCGCACTAGCTTGTGGCCGAGAAGGTGTCGGTGCGGCGATGCTCACAGCGTTGCTGGAGGCCGATCGTGGCCATGAGCCCCAACTGCTGGTATGCAGCGACGCCGCCGATGCAGGGGCCCTGGGTGACGCCGCCTGTTGCGACTCCGATTTCGCGGTGGCGCTACTGCTGGGAGCCGAACACGGGAATCCCGGAGCGCCATTGCTGCGCGGCGCGGTGCGGATGGGACAAGCGCAGGCAGCGCCACCGCGGGATGCCCGCCTGCGACCCTGGTGGGAAGGCAACCCTGCGGCTCGACTGCTTCCGCTGATTGAAGGCTGCCTGCAGGCGGGGCAGCAAGGCTTCACCTTGCCGCTGGGGTCTGGCACGCTGCTGGCTATTGATTGCGAGGCACCGAATTGAGCACATTGCCCACTCGCCAAACGGCAATCCTGATCCCCGCGCTAAATGAAGAGCGCGCCATCCGCGAGGTGGTAGAGGGTGCGCTGGCCGTCAGTTCGGTCGTCATCGTCATTGATGACGGTTCCACGGACGCCACGGTCGAGCGCATCAACGACCTGCCAGTGACGTTGATCCGCCATCCGAAGCCAATGGGCAAAGGCGCGGGCTTGCGCGCGGGATTTCGGCACGCCCTCGAGCTTGACGTGGACGGCGTGGTGACCATGGATGGCGACGGCCAGCATCTGGCCAGCGACGTGCCTCGTATCCTTGCCGCCGCGCGGCAATGCCCGGATACCATCGTCATCGGCGCGCGCATCCGCAACCGCGAGCAGCAGCCGTCTGGTCGCCGGCGTGCCAACGCGGTGGCCGACTGGGGCATTTCCTGGGGCGCGGCGACCCCCATCGCCGACAGTCAAAGTGGGCAGCGCTTTTATCCGCGCAAGATGCTGCACTTGGCCGAGTTGCAAGCCGAGGATTTTGTCTTCGAGGCAGCGCTGCTGATCGCATCCTGCCGCGAGCTGGGGCTGGGGGTGGTGTCGGTGCCCATTGATTCGCGTTATGAGCCGGAATTCCGCAGAAGCCACTTCCGGCCGGTTCGTGACATTGCACGGATCACGGGCTATACGATCGGTCGAATCATCCATTACGGCCATGTTGTGCGCGCATACCACCAAGGGCACCTGCCGGCGCACGTGATCGATCCCGAGTCGTTAGCCACCAAGGCCGCGGACGAAGCATCACCGCTGCTTCCTCAGCAGTGATTCATGCCGCACGCACGCAGGTGCGACTCATGCAAAATCGGCCAGTGCCTCGCGCAGCGGCGCAAGCTGTTCGGCATAATGACGCCATGCGCCAAGGCTGCGCTTGTTGACCGATTCGCGCACCTGCGCCGCTGAGAGCGTGGACACCGGCGTTTCGTTGCCGACAGGGTCCAGACAACGGGCGTCGAACGGCAAGCCGCAATGGTCCAGCACCTGTCGCATGACACCTTCCGTATCCGTCACGAGCGCGGCGTAGTCGACGTCGAGAATCACGTCCGGCATCACCGTGGCCCAATGCGCCATCAGGTTGCGGTAATGCCGGTAATGGCGGGCCAGCGCGTCGAGGCTATAGCTGTAGTTATGTGCATCGCCAAATAGCGCCCTGTAATTGGAAAAGCACACATCGATGGGCGAGCGCACCATGTGCAGGATGGGTGCGTGCGGCAAGGCCTTGTGTATCAGGCCTGCGAGAACGAAATTCGTGGGCAGCTTGTCGATGTAGAAGGATCGACCTCGCGCATGCCACTGCGTCTGACTGAGGTACCGGCGGCCTAACTCAGCACCATCAATGTCGTTGAGGCGATCCAGCACGCGCGAATCCAATAGGGCGGCGCCATGCGCGTCTGTGCACCAGCGCACCTGGCGCGGGAAGTCGGGCAATTCACCGGGCGACGCAACTTGTGGGTGCCGCCCCAGCAGTCGCTCAAGCAAGGTCGTTCCAGATCTCGGAAGGCCCAGAATGAAGATCGGCTGAGGTCCCTCGCGCGAAGGACTCGTCGACCCACCGACAAAGGAAGCCGTGCAGATCTGTGCCATCGTCTCAAACTGGTCTGCCTCCAGCTGTGAATCATGCGGGTTGCGCGCAGCCATGACGGCGTTTCCGCTTGCCAGGGCTGTCCAGGCATCGTCGAAGCGACCGAGATCCTCCAGTGACTTGTAGCGCGCGAATTCGAATGCGGCATGATCCTCGCTCCCCCGCTCAACCTCGGCCAGCCTCTGCGCGATGTCGGCAAGCGGATTACGGTCGGCGCTCTGGCGGCGAAGCCGCGCCAAGGTCAGTGTTGCGCGCCCATGGGTGGGACCTTGGCGCAGGCACGTTGCGATTTCCTGCGCGGCTTCGTCCAGCCGGCCGTTGAACTGCAGCTGCAGCGCCCGGAAATAGCGGAATTCCGGATTGTCGATACCCAGTGCAAGCGCGCGGTCCATCAGCGCCAATGCCTGTCCATGCTCGCCCATCAACTGCCAGACATGGGCCAACCTTGCCAACGCCGCGGCATTCCGTGTTCGGCCGATCTCGGCATGTAGCATGCACTGGCGGGCAGTTGCGGTCTCCCCGACCCGAAACAGGCACATTGCGGTCGTGGCAATCAGTTCAGCGTCGTCGGGAAGCACCGCCGCGGCGGCCGCGGCCTCGGCGCAACCGTCGCGAAGGCGTCCCCGCCCGAGACAGACGCTCGACAGCAGCATGCGGGCCGCGACATCGCGCGGTTCACGTTCCAGTAGCGCCCGAAGATTAACTTCAGCGGCATCGAGGCGACCCTCGGTGACATGCAGCTGGGCGCGCTGCCACAAGCGTTGGGAATTCATGGTCCTGTCAATCCTAGACGATGCCAGATTGTGCCGGAGCGATGGCTACAATGCGTACTTTGGTACCTTGCCACCTTGTATTCCCATGCATAACCGCCCGCTGCTCGTGATCGCCACTGGCTCGCCACCCCCGGCAATCCGGGCGCGCTTTGGTGACTATGCTGGCTGGTTCCTCCATGCCATGCGGTGGCCGCGCACACTCGCATCGGTTTGCCGAGTCGACCAAGGGCAGCAGTTGCCACCGCCTGCTTCCGTGTGCGGTGCCGTGATCACTGGATCCGCGGCAATGGTCAGCGAGCGACTGGACTGGAACGAGCGCACGGCAGCTTGGCTGCGAGGCGCGTTGGACTCGGGCCTACCCATGTTCGGCGTGTGCTATGGCCATCAGTTGCTTGCCCATGCCATGGGAGGGCGCGTCGACTATCACCCCGCCGGTCGAGAAATCGGGACGCAACGCATTGACCTGCTTGGCCCACCGGACGCCCCACTGGCGGCGCTCGCGGGCCTTCCGATGAGCTTCAGCGCGCATACCACGCACCTGCAGAGCGTCCTGGAGCGCCCTGCGGCCGCACGAGTGCTTGCACGCTCGGCGCACGATCCGCACCAGATCCTGATGTACGGACCACGCATCATCACCACGCAATTCCATCCCGAGTTCAGCAGCGACAACATGCGCAGTCATATTCGCTTGCGTACGGCGGCTTTGCGCCAGGAAGGCGTGGACGTGGCAGGCTTGTTGGCCGCGGTGCGACCAACACCATGGGCTCGTCGCCTTCTGCGCGGTTTTGCCCGTGCCTGCGCCGCAACCGCCGGCAGCCAATCCCTGGCTAGCTAGGAGCGAGCCCATCGCGGACGGGTGCTAGCATCGCGCCCTGCCTACAAATCGGATGGTCCACGGCCACTCATGCGAACCTACCCCGCAGTGCAAGGATTCCACTGGGCGATCACCGCGCTGCGCATCCTCGCCCGCAATTTCCGCGTATTGATCCTGCTCGCACTCCTGCTGGTTTTGCTAACCCAGATCCCATTGCTGGGCGGGCTCATCAGCGTGCTACTCGGCCCCGCCATGCTCGGCGGAATGGTCTGGGCCGTGCAGCAGATACAGAACGGTCGCCGCCCGGGCCTTGGGGCCTTGTTCAAGGCGTTCGATGGTACGCATTCGATCGGGAACCTGGTCGTTCTGTGCCTGCCATCCCTGGGCGTGCTCGTTCTCTTGGTGTTTGCCGTCAGCGGCATCTTCGTCAGCAGCGTGGGCGGCGATCCAGCCAAGATCGATGCGATGCGGCAAGACCCGATCATGCTGCTGGCCGCATTGCGGGGACACCTGTTGCCGCTGGCACTCATCGCCGTATTCGGCAGCTTGCTCAATTTCACGCTCACGTTCTTCGCTGTGCCCCAGGTCATGCTGCGCAACCAGACCGGGTGGATGGGCATGCTCCAGAGCCTCCGTGCAGCCCGGATAAACTGGTCAGCCCTTCTCGTTTTGGTGTGCGCCGTTTTCGGGCTGATCTTCGTGACCGTGCTGGCCCTGCAATTGGTGCTGCTCGCGGGCGGATCGCTCGGGGCCTGGTGGCGTGAACTGTGGATGTTGTTGCTGATAGCTGCGCTGTACGCCTATGGCGCGGTCCTGACGTATGTAGCCTGGCACGACGTCCTCGATGAATCGCCGACGGAACCGGCTTTGACCACGTCCAGCGAGATCCATGCCGAGATGTAGTCGGTGGATGTTCCTGACAATTAAAGTCGTGAACAAGGCCGCAAGGGCGACGCCGGCTGCGCTAGCTCGCTCAGGCGCACGCACGAGGGCCTCAGCGAGCCCGACGCTCTGCTCCTCCACCCGCGAGCCCACGTCCGACCGCTGATAGGGAGACGCTCGTTGGACTCAATCGGTTGAGAGGCAACGAACGGCCGATTCTGTTGAAAAACTCGTCGCCTATGGCGCGAGGTCGGTTAGACGCAGAATTCGTGTTCGCTACAGCTCGATTCTGGGCGTCTGACGGCACGATTTCGTCCAGAATTCGTCGTAGACGGCCACTCGCGACTTTAAAACTTCGGCGCCCGCCAAGCCTCCGAGTTTTTCAACAGAATCGGCCA
>JAKAEJ010000018.1 GCA_021818335.1 Pseudomonadota bacterium
CATTCATGAACGTTAGCGGCTTGAACAGGCGCACGCCGTGGCCGTCGAACTGGACTCGTGCTGCCTCTCCCTGAAGCTTGGCCTCGCGCGTGAAATGCACGCCCTCAGCCTGCGCCAATGCATCCAAGAACCAAAACCCCGCGTTGTGGCGATGCAAGGCATAGGCAGCACCCGGGTTGCCCAAACCGACTATCAGTCTCAGCGCGCACATGCAATACGAGGAAGGACCGGCGGCAGCGACCGCCGGCCCATCGGCCTGTTACTTCTTGGCCTTGCCGGCGTCGCCCTTGGCGGGTTCGGCCTTCGCCGGCTCTGCCTTGACGTTGGTCGCTGGCACTTCAGCCGCAGCCGGCGCGGCAGTCTCTTCCTCGGCCTCCACACGCGCTTCCCGCGCCAAAACGACGGCAAGGTCATGTTCCTTGCCAAGACGGAGCGCCGGGATTTCAACCCCTTCCGGCAACACGAGGCTGGAAAGGTGAATCACATCGCCCTTTTC
This sequence comes from Pseudomonadota bacterium, assembly GCA_021818335.1. Lineage (GTDB taxonomy): Bacteria > Pseudomonadota > Gammaproteobacteria > Xanthomonadales > Rhodanobacteraceae > Metallibacterium. The sequence goes on from JAKAEJ010000018.1 coordinate 497, forward strand.
AAGCTTGGAAAGATCGACCGCGATGTACTCAGGCAGCTTGGATGGCAAGCATGATATTTCCAATTCATTGATTTCATGGGTAACAAGAACGCCAGCCAGCTTCCCAGCGGGTGACTTCTCCTGCCCGATGAAATGCAGCGGCACCTTCAGCCGAATCGGCTTGCTCTCGTCAATGCGCTGGAAGTCGAGGTGCAGGACGCGAGGACGCACGGGATGGCGCTGAAGATCGCGCAGCAACACCTTTTGAACGGCTCCGTCAACGTTCAGATCGAGCAGCGAAGAGAAAAACCACTCGTTTCGCGCCGCAAGCGCCACGTCATTGTGTGCAAGCTGAATGCTCTGCGGTGCCTGTGATCCACCGTACACAACCGCTGGGACCAGATCCGCATGACGCAGGCGGCGGCTCGCACCCTTCCCCTCGTCTTTGCGCAACTGGGCCTTGATTTCATGTTTGCTAGCCATGGGAACACAACCTTCTTTGGTAAATGACCTGCCTCACGGCAGGGGGGTGCTCCCCCGCGACCAGGAGAGCGACTGCAACGTGCGATGGGCCGCTCGCAGCCCGCCGCACTCAATCCACAAACATGGAACTGACCGATTCCCCGAAGGCAATGCGGCGCATGGTCTCCGCCAGAAGCTCCGCGACGGATAACTGGCGGATTCGCTGACAGGCACGCGCGTCTGCGCGCAACGGGATGGTGTCCGTCACAATCAGCTCGTCCAGTGCGGAGGCTTCGACGTTGGCCACTGCGTTGCCGGACAAGACCGGATGCACGCAATAAGCGACGACTTTCTTCGCGCCACTGGCCTTGAGCGCGGCTGCGGCGGCGCAGAGGGTGCCCGCGGTATCGACGATGTCATCCACGAGCAAGCAGGTCTTGCCCGCAACCTCACCGATGATGTTCATGACCGTGGCGACGTTGGGACGCGGTCGGCGTTTGTCGATGATGGCAAGGTCGGCATCATCGAGGCGTTTCGCAATCGCTCGCGCACGGACCACGCCACCAACGTCCGGGCTGACCACGATCAGCGGGTCGCCGCCGTAACGGCGCCAAGCATCCGCCAGCAGCACAGGCGAGGCATAAACGTTGTCCACCGGAATGTCGAAGAAGCCCTGGATCTGGTCGGCATGCAAATCCACCGTCAATACGCGATCGCACTTCGCCGTGCCAAACATCTGCGCAACCAGCTTCGCGGTGATGGGCACGCGCGCGGAGCGCGGCCGCCGATCCTGGCGCGCGTATCCGAAATAGGGAACCACTGCAGTCACGCTGGCGGCCGAGGCGCGCTTAAGCGCATCAATCAGCACCAGAAGCTCCATGAAGTTTTCCGCACTTGGCGCCGATGTCGGCTGCAACACGAATACCTCGTGGCGCCGTACGTTTTCCTCGATCTCGACCTGAATTTCGCCATCAGAGAAACGCCCCACCTGCGCCTTCCCCAACGGCACGGCCAATCGGTGCGAAACGTCTTCGGCCAGCGCGCGGTGCGCGTTGCCGGTGAACAGCATCAGGCCATTGGCTTTGGCGGCATTCACGGGATGGACCGTTGCGGCAAGGTTGGTTGGATAGAGCAGTTGGCTGGGGCGGCAGGATTCGAACCTGCGGATGCCGGGATCAAAACCCGGTGCCTTACCACTTGGCGACGCCCCAACGCAGAAACGAATCGAGTGCGGCCAGCAGCGTCGAGCGCGCGGCACCCCGGGCAATCCATGCCATCCAGGGCGCCGGGCAAGCGCGAGCGATGCGTTCGGCAGTGTCGCGATCCCGCACCTCGGTAAAGATGCACGCGCCGCTGCCGGACAGATGCGCCGCGCCAAAGCCACTTAACCAGTCTAGTGCCGCGGCGACCTCGGGGTATCGCGCACGCACGACCGGTTCGAAGGCATTGCCGCGCACAGCCCCGGAACCCAAGCGCGCAATTGTCTCGGGCGCAGCATCGCGTGTCAATTCAGGTGCCTGGAAAAGTGCGGCAGTCGGCACGCCCACCCCGGGATGCACGAGTACATACCAGACCAAGGGTAGATCAGCGGGAGTCAACAACTCTCCCACGCCTTCCGCCACCGCATTGTGTCCACGCACAAACACGGGCACATCTGCCCCCAGACCTAAGCCCAACGCAGCCAGGCGATCCTCGCCTGACCGGCAATCCCACAAAAGATCCAGTGCTCGCAGGACCGTCGCGGCATCGGAGCTGCCGCCTCCAAGACCGGAACCGAGCGGAATTCGCTTCTCGATGGCGATATCTGCACCTAGGTCGCAGCCGCAATCCGCTTTGAGCGCGAGGGCCGCACGGACGGCCAGATCGCTTTCGGCAGGCACGTCCGCCGGGCCAGCCACGCGTTGGATGCGTCCATCACCTCGCACACGAAGGTGCACCGTGTCACCCCACTCCAGCAGTTGGAACACCGTCTGCAGCAAGTGATATCCGTCGGCGCGCCGCCCAACGATGCGCAGCGCAAGGTTGAGCTTCGCTGGCGCAGGCCACGCGCTCCAGCCCGCCTCTCCGTTAACGTCGAAGGCCATTGCCGTTGGCATTGACAGTCTGGCCCCATGTCATTCGATTTGCGCTGCGCATCGCGTGGTCCTGAGTGCCGTCCCCGGGGACAGGGTCATCAAACCGCCACCGTTCAACGTAGAGCCGCACCGAGTAGGGACGTCGAGTTGCGACGATCAGTGCGGGCATGGACACAGGCCGCGCAGCCACGTGCCAACTCCGGTACTGGACGACCCAGCCATCCTGGACCAATTGCGCAGGCAGCCCATTGGGACCGTACGCAAGACGGGCCGGCGTATGGGCTGCGGCGATGCCCAACACCCAGGCGCGGAGGTCGGCCATGGGCAGTTCCCACCCGAGCTCGCTGCGAAGCAAGGTAGCTGCATCGAAGGCACATACGGGGCGTGCCTTCAACCCGCTGAGGCATGCCCCGTCTGGTCCGCTTTGCAGCCGGAAGCTGCGACCGGTGATCGGCGCGCGAAGAATGAAATCAATCGCCGATCCATCCTGCGTCCATTCAAAGCCTCCGCTGCCCCCATGTTTGCCGTCGCTGACACCAATGCGCCCGCTTGCGCGCCAGACGGAAAGTTTCCCCAGCACTTCTGCCCGTTGGGCCTGTGCGAATCGCTCCGCCTGAGTGCCTGGACGCAATGGCACGGTTGCCGGCGAGCAGGCGGCCAATAGCGTGGCCGTCGCCATGATCCAAAGGCATTGGCCCAATACATTGCTACCCTTCATGGGCCGATCTCGCGCCACGCCGCCTGCACGACGCGGTTATGGGGGTCCAGCTTGGCGGCCTGCGTCAGGATCCGTCGCGCATGAACCACGCGGCCAGACGCCGTCAGTGCGAAAGCAAGATGGGCGCCGATCTCGGCAGTTCGGCCCAGATGCCAAGCCCTTTCCAGCGTGGCGACCGCCTCGACATAGTTGCCCATGCGATAGTTTAACCAACCCCATGAGTCGATGATGGCGGCGTCGTTGGGTCGATGTGCCAGCGCCCGCGCCAGCAGGCTCTTCGCTTCGGCTAGATCGCGGTTGGCATCCGCCAGGGTGTAGCCGAGCGCATTCAGCGCATCGACATCATCGGGCTTGGCCGCGAGCACGGCGCGGAAATCATGTATTGCCTCGTCCGTTCGCCCGGCTTCGGCCAGGACGAGGCCGCGGGCGTAGACCAGATGCCAATCACGAGGGTTGAACAGGAGCACCCTGTTGTAGGCTGCGACCGCGGCATGGTAGTCGCCTGCGCGATACGCTATCTGTGCCTGTACGATGGCCGCTTGGCGGTAACGTTGCGCATCGTCGAACGATTGTTCGGCCAGATCCGCCGCCAGAATTCGTGCCTGCCCGGCTTGGCCCAACTGATCGAGAAGCACGGCACGCCGCAATGAAGCGGCGAATCCATCTCTCGAGTCGCCCGGGACCACGGCATACCACTTCAGCGCGACACCCGGTTCATCGAGCCATTCCGCCAGTTGCCCCAACAGATACGCCTCAGACCGACGCTTTCCAGCCGGCAAACCCGCGATCTGCGCATATAGAACCTCCATCGCCCCACGGTCCGCCGCGCGCGCAGCAATGGCCGCCCGCACCGCATACGTGGCATGGTCCTGCGGTCCGCGCGCCAGCAGCCGTAGGGCCTCGGCTGGCATTGACGCAGCGAGTTGCGAGGCTCCCGCCATGCGAAGAATCCGGTCATTAGGGTGGCGTCGCAATCCCTCGACCAAGGTCTTTGCCGCCGCTGCCGCTTCACCGGCATGCAATTCCATATCCGACTGCCATGCATAGGCAACGGCATCATGCGTCCGCATGCGCAGGGCACGAGCCAATGTCAGCGCGTAATCGGCATGCCCCCAGGCCAGTCCAACTTGACCATAAGCCAGCCACAACACGGGGTCATGCAGGGGAAGCGTAGCCGGCGTTGCCGTGCGCTGAAGCAATGACCAGGCCAGAGGACGTGCCTGCGAGCGGGAGAGAACGCGCAGCGCCGCCAGCCACCCCTGCCTCCCCCGCGATTCGAGCCATGTCAGTGCGCCTAGCGCGGACGACGAGTCGCCAGCAACGAGTGCCAGCGCCAAGTTGGCCGAGTTCATCCGGAGGGGCGAGACACCCAACGCCTGCCAACGTGCGAGGGTTTGCCGGCCCAATGGCACATTGCGCGTCGCGACCGACAGTTCGAAGGCCTGTTGCGCCAGGTCCGCATCGTTGAATTCCAGTGCCGCGCGCGCATAGCCTCGGGCAGCCTCGTCCAGATCGTTGCGCGCCAGCGCGAAGTCGGCCTGCATCATTGCTGCAAAAGCTTCCGCACGCGGCGTTGGCGGTGAGGGCAACTCCGACAGCGGCTGCTGCCGCCAATGCGGCTCCACGGGAGGCGGCGCCACCGGCGCACGCACGGGCGTGCCAGCACATCCGGCCAACACCAGCGCTCCAATGGAGATGATCCATCCACGCCGCGTCTTGAACCCGAACACGCGTGTACGCACTATCCTACCCATCTGTTCCGCCTGCCGGCCGCCCCGGACGGGTCCCCGCCCAGTGGCTCTGGACCGCATTCAGGGTTTAGCCAAAAGCTTATCCGATTAACGTAGCCCTCCGACGCATGACACTGATCGCCCACGGGCTCGACCACCAGACGGCACCGCTGGCACTGCGCGAGCAGGTGGCCATCGCTGACGCGCAACTGAATGAGGCCTTGCTTGACCTGCGCGCGCAGCCTGGCGTCGAGGAAGCGCTCATCCTATCCACCTGCAATCGCACGGAACTTTATTGCCGCGTCCGCGATGGAGCGGAACAGGCGCCCTTGGAATGGCTTTACGCTCGGCATTGCCTCGCGCCCGGTCGGTGGGATGAATTCCTTCGCCAATGGCGCGAACGCGATGCGGTTGGCCACCTGTTCCGCGTATCGGCGGGCCTTGAATCAATGGTGCTGGGTGAACCCCAGATCCTCGGTCAGATCAAGGATGCCTACCAGCACGCCCATTCGGCAGGCACGCTAGACGTGACCCTCGAGCGCCTGTTGCAGCATACTTTTGCCGTTGCCAAACGCGTCCGCACCGAGACACGCATTGGTGCGCAGCCCGTGTCCGTCGCGTTCACGGCAGTCCGCCTCGCTGAGCGCCTTTTCACGGACATCGCCCGTGCCAACGTACTCCTGATCGGCGCAGGCGAAACGATCGAGCTGGCGGCGAGACATCTCGCGGAGCGCCAGCCAGCCAGACTGACTGTAGCCAACCGCAGCATTGCCAATGCGCTGGCATTGGTTCGGCGTACCGGCGGCGTTGCCGTGGCCCTGTCCGATCTGCCCTCGCATCTTGCCGATGCCGACATTGTCATAAGTTCGACTGCGAGCCCGACACCCGTCATCGACTGCGCCGCGGTTCAGCAAGCACTGGAGCGCCGTCGGCACAGGCCCATGTTTCTCGTTGATCTCGCTGTTCCACGCGACATTGCACCCGATGTCGGGCATATGCGTGATGTCTTCCTCTACAGCATCGACGACCTTCGGCAAGTCATGGATGAAGGCCGCCGCGTGCGCGAGGCCGCGGCAATCGAGGCCCAGACACTCATCGAGCTTCAGGTGGAACGCTTCTGTGCATGGCGGAAGGCACTGGCGGCGCACAACCCCGTGCAAACCCTCCGGAACGCTGCGGAGCGGCAGCGCGATGAGGTGCTGGCACGGGCAAAAGCCATGATTGCACATGGCAAGAGCCCCGACGAAGCACTGGGTTACCTAGCCCATACCCTCACGAACAAGCTGTTGCACACGCCGAGTGCCAAGCTCCGCGAAGCCGCCGAGCGGGGCGACGCCGATCTTCTGAAGGCAGCCGCGCGGCTTTATGGCTGCCCTGCCGGTGACGACGATCCATCTGCATGAACACGCCACTACGGCACCGGCTGCAGGATCTCGCCGATCGTCACGAGGAGGTTGGCAGGCTGCTAGCAGAGCCGGGCGCGCACAACGACGCGGCACGCTGGCGCGCTTTAAGCCGCGAGCATGCGCGGCTTGGGTCAGTCGCTAGCGACCTCGCTGCACTGACGCGCATGGAGCGTGAGCGCGAACATGCACGGTCATTGCTCAATGATGCTGAGCTCTCGGAACTCGCACGTGAAGACGTTGCCCGCCTCGACGGCATGATCTCCACGCTGGAAGCCGATCTCGAACTAGCGCTGCTACCACCAGACCCTCACGAGGAAGGCGCCCTTTACCTTGAAATCCGTGCTGGCACGGGAGGTGACGAGGCCGCGCTATTCGCCGGCGACCTTGCGCGGATGTACCTGCGCCATGCAGAGCGCCGTGGATGGCGCGTGGAGATCATTGCCTCCAACCCGGGCGAACATGGTGGATTCAAGGAGCTCGTCGTACGCATCGAGGGCGAAGGCGCATGGCGAACCCTTCGATACGAATCGGGTACGCATCGCGTGCAGCGGGTACCAGAAACCGAGGCCCAGGGTCGAATCCACACGTCCGCTGCCACGGTTGCCGTGTTACCGGAGATGGCAGCGGTGGACAGCATCGAATTGCGCGACGCCGACCTCAAGATCGACACCTTCCGTGCATCCGGCGCCGGCGGGCAGCATGTTAACAAGACAGATTCCGCCATCCGCATCACGCACCTGCCCACCGGTATCGTCGTCGAGTGCCAGGATGAGCGGAGTCAGCACAAGAACCGGGCACGGGCAATGGCACTGCTGCAGGCGCGCCTTCTGGACCGTGAGCGCAATGCCCAGGCCGCGCAGCAAGCGGCGACGCGCAAGCTGCAGGTCGGATCGGGCGACCGCAGCCAGCGCATACGCACGTACAATTTTCCTCAGGGTCGCGTCACCGACCACCGCATTGGCCTGACGCTATATCGACTGAGCGAAGTTCTCGAGGGTGATCTCGGCGAGTTAAGCGACGCCCTGCTGCGAGCAGACCTCGCGGAGCAGCTCCAGCAATTGGCAACCCCTGCATGAACGCGGATACCGAGTCGCGGGAACGCGGTCTTGGAATGCTCCTAGCGCTGCTGGAACGCGGCGACGTTGGCGCCGAACCTCTTGCGCGATCCATGCGGGATCTGGATCCATCAAACGGCGAACTGGCGCGTTTGCACGGTCTCGCATTGCTGGGCCAGCGGCGCAATGATGAAGCGATCGCCGCACTCAGAATCGCCACGCAACTCGCGCCAGATGCAATCGCCGGCTGGCTGAACATGACCGTCGCGGCCCGCGAAGCGGGCAATCTCGGGCTCGCCGAGCGAGCGCTGGAAGAGGCACGTCGGATTGACCCCGGGAGCCCTCTGGTATTCGATCAGTTGGGGAGCCTGCGCCGGGCTCAGGGAGATCTGGAGGGCGCGCAGGCAGCATATGAAAAAGCGCTGGCGTTGCTCCCCAACATGAGTACCGCACTGAATCTCGGTGCCGTCGAGCTGGCGTTGGGACTGTACGATGCCGCTGGCAGCCGCGCGATGGCGATGGCAATGCAACCACATGCCCCGGCGCAAGCTTTCCTGCTGCTGGCGCAAGCGCACGCGGCAAGGCGCGACTTCAACGCGGCATGGTCGGCATGCACAGAGGGTCTGGTCCGGTATCCAGAGGATCTGCAATTGCAATTCCAGGCCGGGCTGGTCGCCGAGGAACGAGGCGATCACGAGAGCGCAGCCCAGCACTATCGCGATGCGGTGGCAAGAGACGGGGGCAACGTCCGGCTTGTCGCGCAATTGCAGTTTGTCGAGCGTCAATGCTGCGACTGGCGCAACGTGCGTTCCCGGAGCATCTGGCTGCGCGAGCAACTGACCCTTGGCCGTGCAGGCATTGCACCCTTTGCATTCCTGGCGGAACCAGCGACACCCGCCGAGCAGCGCCAGTGTGCAGAACTCGCCGCACGCGACATGGTCGCAGATCGATCCTGCCGACCATTGGACGGAACGCAACGCCCATGGCGACCGACAGAGGCGCCAATGCGCGTCGGCATGCTGTCCGCTGGGTTTCATGAGCATGCCACGGCCCTGCTAGCCACGCCCATGCTGGAGGCACTGGCCGCGGACCGGACACTGGCGTTGCGCCTCTACGCGCTCAGCCCCGACGATGGTGGGCCGTACCGCCGTCGGATTGCTGCCTGCGCACCGTTGCTCGATGCCAGCAAACTCACCAACGCGGCGTTGGCGGAGCGCATTCGCAAAGACGCTCTGGATGTTCTGGTGGACGTCGAGGGCTGGTGCGGTGGTGGTCGCCCCCAACTCGTCGCCAGCCGACTCGCGCCTTTGCAGGTGCTATGGCTGGGTTTCCCGGGGACCGGTGGCGCAATTTGGTGGGATGCACTGATTGCCGACGATTTCGTCATACCGCCGGAGCAGCGCATCGACTACCGGGAGGAGGTGGCCTGTCTGCCACGGTGCTATCAACCAGCAGACGCGTCCCGAACGATCATCCCACCGCCTGCGCGAAGCGAACTGGGCCTGCCACAACAAGGGATGGTCTATTCCTGCTTTGGACAGAACTACAAATTGACCCCAGACTGGCACGCTGCATTCATGGACATCCTGCGCAGCGTGCCGAATAGCGTACTCTGGTTTCTCGCGAGCCATGACGCAGCTCACGAGCGATTGCGGGCCGCCGCGCGAACAGCGGGCATCGATCCGTCCCGCATGATTTTCGCAATGCGGCGCCCGCATGGTGAGTACCTTGGCCTCCTGCAGCGCGCTGATCTGATGCTGGATACGCTTCCCTACAACGCCCATACCACCGCCAGCGATGCACTGTATGCTGGTTGTCCCGTGCTTACCTGCCCAGGAACGACATTCGCGGGCCGCGTGGCAGGAAGTCTCAATCACCACTTGGGCCTTACGGATTGCAACGCCCACGACCGTGCTGATTTCTGCAGGCGTGCGGTCGAGTTGGGTCTTGATCCATCGGCGCGCGCATCGCTCCGCGCTCGCGTTGCAACGGCGCGGAATGGCGGCGTGTTCGATGCTGGGGGCTACGCTCATGACTTCGCATCCCTGCTTCGCAGGCTTCACGAACGCCGCCAGCGCGGCTTGATGGCCCATTGATGTACCCCACACCGCTACCATCCTTGTGCGCACCGCAGGACTCAACGACGGTGTGCTCCTACTGGCAAGGCAGGTAACCGATGGGCCACCATATTCCGGCTGACTTCGACACGCTGGCCGTTCGGGCCGGCCAGGTCCGCGGCAGCGAAGGCGAACACGCCGAGGCGATTTACCCGACTTCAAGCTTCGCCTATGCAAGCGCGGCCGAGGCAGCCGCGCGCTTTGCGGGATCCTCGCCCGGCAACGTCTATTCGCGGTTCACCAATCCAACGGTGCGCACTTTCGAGCAGCGCTTGGCCGCACTCGAGGGCGGAGCCGCTTGCGTGGCAACGGCCTCCGGCATGGCTGCAATCCTCTCGACCTGCATGGCTTTGCTGAAGCAAGGCGATCACGTCGTGTGCTCGCGGAGCGTATTCGGCTCGACGGTCGCACTGTTCGAACGCTACCTGACACGTTTCGGAATCTCAGTGGATTTTGTGCCACAGGCCGATCCCGCCGCGTGGGCTGCGGCCATGCGACCGGCAACGCGGCTGCTTTTTGCCGAGACGCCATCGAATCCGTTGACTGAGGTAGCCGACATACGTGCGCTTGCCGCAATTGCCCATGCTCGGGGCGCCCTGTTGGCTGTCGACAACTGTTTCTGCACGCCGGCGCTGCAACGGCCGCTCGCGCTGGGCGCAGACCTTGTGATCCATTCCGCAACCAAATACATCGATGGCCAAGGTCGGTGCCTGGGCGGCGCCGTCGTGGGCGACGCAGATCGCGTTGGCAAGGAGGTGTTCGCATTCCTTCGCACTGCGGGACCCAGCATGAGTCCGTTCAACGCTTGGGTCTTCCTGAAAGGCTTGGAGACGCTCCGACTTCGCATGCGAGCGCACTGCGACAACGCACTGCGCGTTGCCCAGTGGCTGCAGGAACACCCCGCAGTCGAGCGCGTCCACTACCCTGGTCTCCCGTCGCACCCCCAGCATGCGCTTGCGCAAGTTCAGCAAGACGGCTTCGGCGGTATCGTTTCGTTTGAAGTTCGGGGCGGCCAAGACGCTGCATGGCGCGTGGTCGATGCCACCCGTCTGATCTCGATCACGGGCAACCTTGGCGATGCCAAGAGCACGATTACCCATCCTGCCACCACGACCCACGCTCGCCTCAGCGCCAACCAACGCGTCGAGGCAGGGATTGCGGACGGACTTGTGCGCGTTTCGGTGGGCCTCGAAGCCGTCGAAGACATCATCGCGGACCTAGCTCGAGGGTTGGATTGAGTCCATCGCGGAAACACCGGCGCCGCTCCGGCGTGAGCCCATGGTCGACTGGTTCATGATGAGTTTGTCGCGCGCCTAGTGCCGATCCGGGCGGCTGGTGGCACCATCGCCACTTGGTGACTGCCGGTCATGGCCATGCCCAAACTCATCAAGCGAAAGGACTACGAGAGGCTATTGGCGAACCTGCAGATCGAGTTGATCGAGCTGCAGCGATGGGTAAAGCTCCGCGGCCGCCGAGTCTGCGTCCTATTCGAAGGGCGAGATGCTGCGGGCAAAGGTGGGGCCATCAAGGCTATTACCGAGAAGCTGGAGACCAGACACTACCGAATTGTGGCCTTGGCAAAGCCCAACGAGGTCGAGCAGGGACAATGGTATTTTCAGCGCTATGTGGCCCAACTGCCTCGTGCGGGTGAACTGGTCCTGTTCGATCGAAGTTGGTACAACCGGGCCGTAGTCGAACCGGCCATGGGCTTCTGCACGCAAACCCAGTACCGCCGATTCCTGGATGATTGTCCGGTGTTCGAGGAATTGATCGCGCGTGACGGCATCATCCTGTTGAAGTATTGGCTTTCTGTGGATCAGGCTGAGCAGGAACGGCGATTCAGGGATCGCGCCGACGATCCGGTCAAGCGCTGGAAGCTCTCGCCGGTGGACATCGCGAGCCGGCAGGCGTATGCGGAAATTGGGCGCCTGCGCGATGTCATGCTCGCCCGCACGCATCGCGCTCATGCGCCATGGTTCGTGGTGGACTACAACGACCAGCGCCATGGACGCCTGACCCTGATTCGGCACTTGCTCAACCAATTTCCCGACCACCGGATGGCCGCGCCACGCGCACGATTACCCCGCTTGCGGCACAAACCCTTGCGCGAGGGGCTGGGTGACCCAGGGTTCCGCGTCCCTCCTTGGCCCGCTGATTGAACGACATTCCAATTGGAGTTGCCCAGCGACAGATGCTCTCCTCACCGAATGGCAAAGCCATCGAAGTCTGCGCCGCCATCCACGGCGGGTAACTCGTGCAAAGCATCCACCTTTGCTGCAGGGGGGCCAACTCGCAGCCAGCGAGAAAATTGTTCTAGCGCGACGTCGGCGCCCCAGGCGACCACCTCAACGCTTCCATCGCCAAGGTTCCTCACGTAGCCGCGCAGGCCCAATGCCAGCGCGCGATCCCGTGCGTGCGCCCGAAACGAAACCCCCTGCACTCGTCCAACAACGCACCAATGCCGCGACTTCATGGCGCGGGCCAGTTCTTGTGCAAGGCCCGCGCGGCATCAATGGCAGCATCCAGCCGACCCGCGTTCACGGGACCTACCAAGTGCCGCACCACGCGTCCATCAGGCGCGATGAGAAAGGTCGAAGGCAGGTCCTCCGGCTCGGGCAGCGCCTTGGGGGGATTTTCGAGATTCACCAGTGCCACCGGGTAGCTTACCGGATGGCCCTGCATGAACTTCGCAAAGTTGCTGGGCGAAATGCCGTCATAGGCAAGGCCAAGAGCGGCCACGTGCTCGCCGTGTGCCCTGACCCAGGCCGACAGCGCCGGCATTTCCCGCAAGCAAGGTCCACACCATGTCGCCCATTGGTTGAGCACGACCCATTTACCGCGTTCTGCGGCAAGATTGAACCGGCCACCACCAAAGGTTCGGAGATTCAACGCCGGAATCGAACCCTGCACGGCTGATGGCTGCGCCGCAAGCGCCGGAACAAAAGGCGATGCAACGAGCAGCACGAAGACATAGACGTTGATACGCTTCATTGCAGGCATTCCCGTTCACGTGGCTACAGACGCGAATCGTGCCGCACAGTCCGTGAAGCATCTGTTGCCGTATACAGGCTGTTTAAGTCGCCCGCCAGTCCAGCCTCCACCGATCGTCCCAGATCCTCCAGCTGCGCCGCTAGCACCATGGGCAGACCCCGTGCAGCGCTGGCAATAAGCGCCGACGAGGCAGGTAGTCGGTAATGCCCGGCGGCATAGAGATCAGCAAGACGCACGCCGTGCAAACTGCGGGTCAACAGCCATTCACCCAGCTCATCGCGACGCAAAAGCCGGGCACGCTCAAGCTCGTCAAGGTAACGAGCCAAGCTATCCTCGCTCAGGAAAGGAAGCGCGGCGCGCAAAGCCGAATTATCCATGCCGACCCCCCGTTGCTGTGCATCGGCCATTGCCGCCAGCAACTTGAGCAGGCCAATGAATTCGGTACCGGGCGGCAGCCGCTGGGCCTCCGGTACATACTGGAAGGCGGCGAAGGCGGCCGTAAGGGACGCACCAGCAAGGACCACAGCCCAAGACACGTACAGCCAGACCAGGAAAATCGGTACCGCGGCCAGCGCGCCGTAGAGTATCCGGTAGCTTGCTGCGTGCAACGCATAGAGCGCGAACCCCTGGCGAGCCGCCGAGAAGGCGACGGTCGCCAGCAGCGATCCGGCCAGCGCATGGCGCAATGCCACCCGTCGCGCTGGGAGCAGCAAATACATGCTCAGGAGACCTGCCCAGGTAATGAGAAATGGTGCCACGTCAAGCAGGTAGCCGCTCGCGCCCAGCGCCCGATTGGCTTGGGCCAGCAGTGGAAGCGCTAGCAGATAACTGCTCACCGCCAGGCCACCCACCACCAACAGGGGGCCCAGCGTCAGCGCAGCCCAATACGTCAGGAATCTCAGCACGCCGTGACGACGATGTGTGACTCGCCAGATCCGGTTGAAACGGTCCTCGATCGCGGCCATCATCAATAGCGCGCTCGCAAGCACCGCCGCGATGCCAATCGCCGTCATCCTGCTCGCGTTCGCAACAAATCCCATGAGCGCGTGCTCGACCGCGCTGCCAGCGGCTGGAACCATATTGCGGAAGACGAACGCAGAGACCGTGCTGCTCCAACGACCCCATGCGGGGAACATGGCCATGATGCCGAGAGCGGTTGCCAGCGCCGGCACGAGAGCAAAGACCGTCGTATACGCTAACGCACCTGCCGTTTCCAACAGCCGGTCCTCGCGCAACCGCCGCATGGCGAACACGGCAAACGCGCGCACTAGTTCGCGATCCATCCTCTTCATGCTTCTCAGCCTACCCCAGCGCCATGACAACGCGTACGATCCTTTGCGGCATGCTTGTCAGTCCAGTGTCAGCGAATGAACACCATGAATGACCCCGAGTCGATCGAAATCCTAGTTCTCTACTACAGCCGAACAGGCCATACCGCTGGGCTGGCGCGCCGGATCGCGCGGGGCATCGAGGAAGTTCCCGGCTGTATCGCACGGTTGCGTCAGGTTCCTCCCGTGTCACCCATTACGAAGATTGCCGAGCCACCCGTTCCTGAAGACGGTGCACCCTACGTGACGACGGACGACTTGCGCGATTGTGCGGGTCTCGCACTCGGCAGCCCGACGCGGTTTGGCAACATGGCAGCGCCGCTCAAATTCTTCCTTGACTCCACGGGCGCCGAATGGGCGTCGGGAGCGCTTGCAGGCAAGCCCGCCGCTGTATTCACAAGCACGGGAACGATGCATGGAGGACAGGAAACAACGCTCGTCTCCATGCTGCTGCCGCTCTTGCACCACGGCATGCTGGTCTTGGGACTGCCTTTCACCGAACCGGCCTTGAGCGCTACGAAGACCGGGGGGACGCCATATGGCGCCAGCCATGTCGCGGGCAGCGCGGGCGATCAGGCACTCAGCGACGATGAGCAAGAGCTGGCGCGGGCGCTCGGACGTAGACTTGCGCGGACGGCGCTGCGCCTGGTGTCGCGATGAGCATGCTGCGGGCTGGGTTTGCGGCATGGCTCCTGCTCGCAATGTTGCAGGTCGTGTGGCATGGCCTGCTCCGTCCGCCACCGTCGGCCATGCTGGTGCCAGCGGCAATCCTCATGGCGATCCTTCCGCTGGCACTGCCGCTGCTGGCACGAACAGCCGCGCGCAGGCTGTGGTGGGCAGCCGCCGTCTCGCTACTGTACTTCAGCCACGGCGTCATGCAGGCGTGGGCAGCTTCGGGCCCCGTGCGGGCATTGGGCTGGATGGAATTGGTGCTGGCGGTTGCCGTGGTCGGCATGGCCGGCGGACAAGGGCGCGCAATCCAGCGCAAAGAGCGGCAGGAGAAGCCACGTTGATGGACCTACTTTACGTCGACGTGTTCGGCAACGGTGCGTTTACTGGCAATCCACTAGCCGTGGTAAAGGCCGAAGCCACGCTTGACGCGCGTCAGATGCAGACGGTCGCCGCGTGGCTAAACCTCTCCGAGACAGCCTTCCTCCTACCGCCCGAGGATCGACTGGCCGACTACCGGGTGCGCATTTTCACTCCTCGCCAGGAACTGTCATTTGCCGGACATCCCAGCGTGGGCGCGGCCTGGGCCGCAATACACTGGCGCCTCATGCCAAGTGAAGGCGGCTTGCGCATGCAGCAGTGCGGTGCGGGCTTGCTGCCCGTGCGCGTCGATGATCCATCCACCCACTCCCGCATCCACGTGAAGTCACCGACGGCGCGCTTGCAGACGACGATCGAGCCCCAGCGGTTACTGGAGATGACGCGAACGGCACTCGGAACCCCGTTGGTTGGGCAAGCGCAAATCGTCGACGTCGGTGCCGTCTGGCTGTTGGCCAACCTGGGCCAGTCGAATCGCGTGCGTGCGCTGCAACCGAATTTGTCGGCGGTGGCGAGCCTCACCAGTGAATTGGGCTGTGTCGGCATCGCCGTGTTCGGTCGAGAGACGTTGGGCGCGGCTGCTCTTGCTGTACGTGCCTTTTGCCCGGGCGATGGCATCGCCGAAGATCCTGTCACTGGCAGCGCAAATGCCGCCATTGGCACCCTGCTGCACGCCACTGGCCAGTTGCCCGGGCCTCGCTATGAAGTCAGTCAGGGACGCGAGATAGGCAGAGATGGCCACGTCTTGGTCGAAGTGGAGAATGACGGAACGGTCTGGATTGGTGGCGCCTGCACGACTTGTATCGAAGGCTTCCTGGAGTATCCGACAGCGCCTCAGCGACTGACCGCATAGATCGGCGGCGTGACCGCACTCACGCCTGGCACGCGTGCGAGTGACTCGAGGTTGGCAGGAGCAACCCACCCCTGAACCACGCCGAATGTCACAACGGCCGACGTTTGCCGAAGTCCTGCGCGCTGCAATGCCTCAACCAGCGCATCAGTGATTGCCGCCGCATGCACGTAGACTTGCAGGCGACCTGCTGCATCTGCCCGCACCCGACCTCGCGCGTAACGTGAAGGACTCGCGCCTTGCCGAAGTGCCGCCGCCGCCGCCCTGAGCTCAGGCGCAATCGTGGCAATCGCCGGAGTCCCGGCCGCTGCAGGAAGCAGGTCTGATGCAGACGACCGCACGCCACCAACCGGCGCGGCCGAACAACCCGCGATGGCAATCAGTGCTGGCAAAATCAGCGGCAGAAGCGGCGTTGCGGGAAACAGACGACCGATTGTGTGCGTGAACGTGGCCATCAGGCATCTCCACCGGTCTCAGCAAACGAGTTGCGATCATTATCGGCGCTTCGTATCGGTGCATCAGTGAGCACCTGGGCCAGCGCAGCTGCCAGCGCAGCACCGCTGATCGGCTTGCGGAGGAAGCCATCCATGCCGACGGCTGAAACCAACTCGGTCTCGTTGCCACCGGAACGCGCGGAGATCGCGAGGATCGGCAACCTGCGCCCCGTTGCTTCACGGGCGCGAATCATGCGGGCGACGGCGAAGCCGTCGAGTCCAGGCAAATCAAGATCCAACAACAAAATATCTGGATCCCAGTCCGACAACATCGCGAGTGCCGCCAAACCATCGGTGACGTGACGCACATGATGGCCCTGCGCTTCGAGCATGCCCCGCAGGACCGCGATCACTGTAGGATCATCCTCGACCAGCGCCAGCTGGAGCGGCGCCAGACCGCGTCCGGCAGCGGCGAGCGCCGATGCCGGCGGCGCTGGCGCACGCTGCATCGGCACGCTCAGCGTAAAGCAACTGCCCTTGCCAGGCTGTGACTCGACATCGAGATGACCTCGCATCAGCAGGGCCAATTCACGACTGATGGCCAGTCCGAGTCCGCTGCCTGCGCTCCGGTGCGGCCCATCGGCCTGTTCATAGCGCCTGAACAGGCGCGTGCGCAGTTCGACGTCGATGCCGGGCCCTGTGTCGCGCACACTGAACAGCAACCTGTCCTGAACTTGGCAGAGCCCAAGCGTAATGCTGCCGTGGCTCGTAAATTTGAGGGCGTTGCCAAGCAGATTGAACAGGATTTGCTTGATGCGAAGCTCGTCTCCAAGCACATGGTGCGGCAACTCTGCTGGTTGCATTTCAAGGTTGAAACCGAGGCCTTTGGCGATGGCAAGGGGCCGCTCCGCTTCCGCCAGTTCGAAGATGAGGAGCACCGGGTCGTAGGGCACCTCGCTGACCTGCATGCGGCCTGTTTCAATTCGCGCCAGGTCCAGTGCATCGTTAACAAGCTTCTGCAGGAGCCCGCCCGATCGGGCAATGGCCTGGACATAGCGTGCCTGGCGGCCGTCCAACGCGGTCGCGGCGAGTAACTCGCACATGCCAAGCACGCCCGTCATCGGCGTGCGAATTTCATGTCCCAACTCAGCCAGAAATCGCGTCTTGGCCGCGCTGGCATCTTCAGCCACGCGACGCCGCTCTTCGGCTAGCAACATTCTCTGATGTTGCTCCATGCGCCGCCGCCAAAGCCTCACAATCGTCGCCATGGCGGCTGCAACCAGCGTCGCATAAGCCAATTGTGCCCACCATGTCGCCCACGGCGGTGCCGCCACATCGACGCGAAGCGGCGGCGCAGCGCCCCATGCGCCACCGGCCATGGCTTGGGCTTCGGCCTCGAGGCGATAGCGGCCCGGTCCCAATCGACCGAAATTCTCGGCACCATCGCTACCCAATTCGACCCAATCACGGTTCCAAGGCGGCAGACGGACGCGATATCTCACGCGTGAAGGGCTGAGATATGAAAATGCACGCATGGTTATGGACAAGTCGCGCGTGCGCCAGCCCAGTTTTGCCGTACCGCCGTGCATGGACGGAACCAGTACGCGACCATCGCCGCTAGCCTGCACACGGGTCAGCACGGGCTTCGGCGCAGGCAACGCTGGCGCGCGCCGCAAAGGCGCAAACCCCAGGACGCCATCGCGGACGGCGGTAAACAAAGTGCCGTCCCGGCCCAGAATGAAGCCGGGGGCACTGGCGCGCAGTCCGGTCAGCGCCGGCTCTTCCTCGAAGAGATTGATGTGCCCGTCGCGAGGGTCATAACGCATGGGGCCACGCAGCGTCGACGCCCAAATCCGCCCAGCCGCATCGACTGCTAGCGCAAGTACCCTGGCACCAGGCCACCCAAGTCGGGCACCCACTCGCGCAGTCAAATATGCTCGGTCATTACCAGCGAGTCGGTAATGCTCGAGCGCGCCCGGGCGCGCGAGCCAAAATCCGCGCATTCCGAAAGCAGCCGCGTAAACCGGCCCCTTGGATACACCCTGGACCACTTGCAGCACACCGCCCGCATTGGTGCGCTCTAGGCCAAACCGCGTCCCTCGCCAGAGTCGTCCGTCTTGCCAACGGAGCGTGGCTGTCTGCTCCTCGGCTACGCCGGGTCGTGGCAATGGAACCTGTGAGACGGTCAGCGTACGCAGGTCCACGCGCCCAACGCCATGCATCGAATCCGCAAAATACAACGTGTCCGGCCCAGCGACGATCATTCGGGTAATCGCCGACCCAGCCGTCATGGGCCACGGCAATGGCAGCTTCTGCCAGTGCGCCGAAGTACCGCGCATCCAAAGTGCTCCACCAGCCCCGACCCAAAGGCGGCCTTCAGGATCGTCCGTAATCGCGCCAACGGCAGTCCCGCGTGGCCAAACCGGCGATATCGGATACACGGCGCCACTTGCTGGGTCGAGGCGACCGATCCAGCCACTGGAATTGCCTAGGAGCACGCTATGCCCGGCACCCTTGCAAATTGCACTGAAACTGCCGAACGGAAGACTGCCGGGTTCATCAGGTATGTGTCTGAAGATGCTGAACGCGCGCCAGTCCGGAGGAAGGTAGGCCAGCCCGCCGCTGCTTGGAGTCAGCCATAGGCCACCCTCACGGTCCCGAAGCAGTCCGACAATTCGGCCTGAAGGCAGGCCACCACGCAGTTGCGGCTGGGCACGGAACACAGTCCAACGTCCCGCAGCGTCGCGGTAGCGCAAACCGCCTTCGCAGGCCAACCAAAGACCTCCTTCCATCCCCGTAACGCTACTGAAACAGTCACCGGCACCGCCGGGAACCGGCAATGCGCGCGGCGGCGTATTCGCATGCCGGGAACCGTGCTCGATTATGTAGAGGCCATGCGTCGTCACTGCGCGCAGGCTGGATCCCTTACCCGTGACCTGCAAGACGACCGGTTCTTGGCCATCGGGAAAGCGCACGCGTGCGATCCGGCCATCCGGCCATCGAACATCGAGTCCTTCCAGCGTGCCAATCCACAGGCTGCCCCCCCGTCCAGCGTGAAGGCTCAGCACAACATCCGAGAGGAGACTATCCGCGTCACCGTTCCGGTGACGCAGCCGAGTGATATGACCGTGCGGTCCAAGGCGAGCAAGTCCGCCGGCATACGTCCCGACCCAGATTGCGCCATCCGGGGTTTGCGCAAGCGCCAGCACATCGTCGCTTCCGAGGCTGTGCACGTCTCCAGGTTGGTATACCCATCGTTCGAAGCCGTACCCCGGGACGTAATGAAGCAGCCCGGTACCCTCACCGCCGGCCCAGAGTCCGCCGGCTGAGTCCACCATCAGCGCCGAGATGTCATTTCTGGGCAATGAGTGCGGATTCGCGGCGTCATGCCGAAAGACTTTAAAGTGAACACCATCGTACTTGACGAGGCCGTCACGTGTGCCAATCCAGATGAATCCCTGGTGATCCTGAACTGCCACATAGCTGCCTGCGTCAGGCATGCCTTCGCGACGCCCATAGTCGCGGAACTGCGGCGTCTCCAACAGCGTGCGCGCAGGCAGTGGCGGCAACGCCGCGGCTCGCACCACTTCCACGATCATCGACGCAAGCACGCAGGCCGCGGCGATTGCCATCGCACAGGTCCGCCGCCCGCCATGTCGTGCTGCGGCCATCGTCATCCCCTCCTCAACACGCATCATGCCATTCGCTGCCCTCATTCACGAGGGTCGCCTCGCGTAAAGGGTGAATTAACCACCGTGTTCACATGCGACCTACCGTTGCTGTTGATAATCGTCGGCATGCTCACAGACGTCTCGAGACACGCTAGGTTGGTCACTGGATGCGCGTTGTTGGCCGCGCTCCTGTTGCCGGTTGCGGTCGCGCGCGCCGCGGACTACCGGTTCGACATCGTTCACAGCAGCGTCGTGTTCTTCGTCAACCATGACGGCTACAGCGATGCGATCGGACGGCTCAAGGTCGCGCGCGGATGGTTTCGTTTCAATCCCGATGACTGGGCCGACTCAAAGGTCGTGGCTGACATAGGCCTGAAAGGCGTGGATATGGGTGACGCTGCGTGGGATCAGGTCGTCGCCGGCACGGATTTCCTGGACGCCAAGGCGCAGCCATTGGCCCATTTCGCAAGCACGTCGGTGGAAAAGACTGGACCTGACACGGGCATCCTGTACGGCCAACTCACTTTCCGGCGTCGGACCGTCGGCGTTGCCTTTCCCTTTCGCCTGAATAAGCGCGCCTTCACGATTTATGGCTTCCATTCGGTTGCCGGATTCACGGGCCTCGCGACGCTGGATCGCAGGCAGTGGGGCATGGATGCTTTCGACTCGGTGGTGGGGGTCAAGGTGAATGTTCTGCTGGAAATCGAAGGCATAGAAGACGGCAATGCGCGTCGCGCCTACCAAGCAACTGTCCGGAAAGATGGGAAACAGCCCTCATGAACTGGCGCAGCACGGGGCAAAACTGGGGTGCCTTGGCAAAATGCTTCCACTGGCTGGTCGCAGCCGGCATCTTTGGTCTTGCTGGCATCGGCCTCTACATGGTTGGCATGCCTCTGGGACTTGCCAAGCTGAAGCTTTACCTCTTGCATAAAGCGCTGGGAGTCAGCTTGCTGGCGCTCGTGATTCTGCGCCTTCTGTGGCGAGCCTTCGATCGTCATCCTGATTACCCGGAAGCGATGCCGAAGTGGCAAGTGAGGGCTGCGCAAGCCAGCCACGCGCTGCTTTATGTGCTGCTTGTGGCCGTGCCGGTGTCCGGATGGATCTATAACTCCGCCTCCGGTTTCCCGTTGCCTTGGTTCGGCCTGTTACACCTGCCCGCCATTGCGCCCGTTTCCGCCCCCCTGGCGCACGTTGCACTTGCAATCCACAAGGTCTCCTTCTGGATCCTAGCGACACTCGTCCTACTGCATGCGACTGCGGCAGTCGATCACCATGTCCGTCACCGCGACACCATCCTGTCACGCATGTTGCCGTGGCCAACGGCGACGCCGCGCCCCAAGAGCTCCAGAGGCCTCCCATGAAATCGATACTGATCCCCCTAATGCTGGCGGGGGCATTGCCAGTTGCCGCCACCGTCCGCGCTCAGTCCTGGAGTTCGTTGCCAGGCAGCAACCTGAGCTTTGCCACGACTTTTGAGGGAGTTGGATTTACAGGTACGTTCCGGCAATTTGATGCCCGTGTCACTTTCAATCCAGCGCAGCCGCAGGCTTGCCGGCTCGAAGCAAGCATCGCATTGGCGAGCGCCACCACCAACAATCCTGACCGCGACAAAATGCTGCCCACGGCAGCCTTTTTCGACGTGGCGCACTTCCCAAATGCGACCTATCGCGGCGACCGCTGTGAACCGGCGGGAAACGGGCGCTATACCGCCCAGGGGACGCTGACCCTGCGCGGCGTCGCTCGACCCGTGCCGCTGACACTTGCTTGGGTGCAGCGTGGCACAGGCGCCATGCTGACGCTGACTGCGACGGTGCCTCGTCTTGCCTTTGGGGTGGGTACGGGACAATGGGCGGATCCCAGCGCGATTGGCGTGAATGTTGCGGTCCATGGCGTGATCAAGCTGACTCCACTCCGGTAACCACGAGACCCATTAGCCACCTGAAAGGCGCACCAATCTCGAACCGCTGACCCAGTCGTGCAGTGTGCGCCGATTGGTAATGACGAGCGCCGATGCGTTATCGATGACCCACAGCACCAAGACGCCTATCAATGCGGCCTGTACCGAGGCCACGAAGCCGAGCGAAAGCGCAAGCAGTGGCAATGCGGCGATCGCCGCGCGGAGTAGCGCGCGCGGCAATCCCGGCGCCCTTCCATGCGCGTCGACCACGCACAGGCTCCATGCGCGTGCTCCGATAGTCTGGCCGCCGCGCCACCAAGACAGAACGAAGTAGCCACACACCACCATGAACTGAAGCACCTGATAGGGTACGGGCACATGGGCATGTCCACCCTGCACCGCTACCAGTCGTGCCTGCAGCGCCAATTGGACGAGCAATCCGACGACCAACTGCAATGCCAGCACGATGAGCAAGTCGTAAAGCAGCGCCGCCATTCGCCTCAGCCATGGCGCTGGGGTCATCAGGGTCTTGACACCTTCAGTCATGCCGGGGAGGACTTGCGGCACAGACGCGCCGGAGCCAGCATCGTGCCATGGAATCGGCCGTACCAAAACAGCAGAAATCCCCCATGGGGCGTGACGAAGTGGCGAGCCACGATGCGTCCGCAAGCGACATCGCCGAAATTGAACGCTTCCTGGAGCGCCTATGGGCTGAAGATGGACTCTCCGATCGGACGCTTGTTGCGTATCGTCAGGATCTCACTGGCTTCGCGCGCTGGCTGGTCGCCAAGGCCATCCCACTGGCTGATGCAGGGCGCGACCAAATCCTCAACTACCTCGGCGAGCGTGGCCAGCAGGGCATCGCGGCGCGCAGCAATGCGCGCTTCATTTCGGCACTGCGCAGATTCCATGCAGCTCGCCAGCGAATGAATCCCGGCATCGAAGATCCTACCGCATTGCTTGAATCGCCCAAGCTGCCGCGAAGCCTGCCCAAAGCGCCTGGCGAACGCGAAGTTGAAGACCTGCTCGCGGCGCCGGATGTCGCAACGCCCTTGGGCCTCCGTGACCGCGTCCTGCTGGAATTGATGTATGCATGCGGCCTGCGCGTTAGCGAACTCATTTCTTTGCCATTGGGTGCCCTCAACCTGCGCCAAGGTGTTTTGCGCGTGATGGGCAAGGGCGGGCGTGAGCGTCTTGTTCCGATCGGCGCGGTGGCGCTCGAGTGGACCGAGCGCTATTTGCAAGATGCAAGGCCGATTCTCGCGGCCGGTCGTCGTAGCGACACGCTCCTCCTGAGTCGCCGCGGGGGAGCCCTGACCCGTCAGATGGCGTGGACTCTCATCAAGCGCCATGCTCGGACGGCTGGTCTTCCATCTCAACGAATATCACCCCACGTCCTGCGCCATGCGTTCGCCACGCACCTCCTCAACCACGGCGCGGACCTTCGCGCGGTCCAGATGCTGCTGGGTCACGCTAGCCTCTCGACCACGCAGATCTATACGCTCGTCGCGCGCGAGGGACTCAAGCGCCTGCACGCGCTCCATCACCCACGCGGCTGACGCAATTCCTAGCAAGGAAAGCCAGCGCGTTTATCCTGCCTACCCGATCGGCGGATGCGGATGTCGATTCGGCGCGTGACTCGCGTCTTTCCCTCGACTGAAGGGCCCCGAGCGTTACCCGCGCGGCGCGTCCGGCTGCGCGTCAGGTGCAGCGCGGCGGAATGCCTCCAAGGCCATGCAGTTGACGAATATGCGGCGCACCGTTGGAAACGGCGTTAGATCGACACCCCAGCGCTGCGCACTGAAGACCTGCGGAACCAGGCAGCAGTCCGCAAGGGTCGGACGGTCGGCTTCGCAGAAGCTACCGGTGGATGGATGCTCCGCCAACATAGTTTCCAGAGAAGCAAGGCCACCGCCGATCCAATGTTGCATCCATCGACCACGTTCGACTTCGGGAACCGAGAATTCCCGTTCCAGGTATTTGAGGACCCGTTGGTTACCCAGCGGATGCACATCACAAGCAATGGCCAGGGCAACCGAGCGCACGCGTGCACGGTCACGCACGACGGGCGGCAGAAGCTTGCTTTCGCCGTCGTATGCTTCGTCGAGGTACTCAATGATGGCCAGCGATTGCCGAAACACGCGCTCGCCGTCAAGCAACGTGGGCACGAGCCCCTGTGGATTGAGGCGACGGTATTCATCATGGTGCTGTTCACCGTCACCGGCGACCAAGTTGACCGTACGCAATTCGTAGGCCAAGCCCTTGAGGTTCAGTGCAATGCGCACACGAAATGCGGCACTGGAGCGCCAATAGCTGTATAGGACCAACGGACTGCTCATGGCTCACCTCTTCGACCCGCGGCGAGATGCCGCGACCTGCGCATTGAAGCATGCGCGTGCCGCAGCTGGCAGCACCATTTGGCTCGCCCGTGCGAACGACAGGCGCGAACCCGCCTATCGCCTACGATAGCCCATTTGAGTTGCGCCTCCGCAATTGCCAGACTTCGACCATCGCCCAACCCCTAGCGTACCGATTCCCCTTGGAGCCCAACCATGTCCTTTCTCCGCATGACCGATCTTGACCTGCACGGCAAGCGCGTACTGATTCGAGAGGATCTCAATGTCCCGATTCGGGATGGTCAGATCACGTCTAGCCAGCGTCTGGATGCGGCCCTGCCGACCTTGCGCGCGGCTCTCGATAGCGGCGCACGGGTCATGGTGCTCTCCCATCTTGGCCGACCCAAGGAGGGAGTATTCGAGGAATCCGAATCGCTGGCCCCCGTGGCGGCTTGGCTTGGCCAAGCACTTCAACGACCCGTTCGGCTGGTGCGAGACTACCTGGGTGGCACGGAAGTCGCGCCCGGTGAACTGGTCCTTCTGGAAAACTGCCGGATGAACGTCGGCGAGGGCAGCGACGATTCCAAGCTTGCAGCGAAATACGCGTCACTCTGCGATGTATTCGTCATGGACGCGTTCGGGACGGCACATCGCGCCCAGGCGTCGACTCACGGCGCCATCCTGGCAGCCAAAGTCGCCTGTGCGGGTCCCTTGCTGGCCGCGGAACTCGATGCGCTCGGGCGCGCGCTCCAAGAGCCGCCAAGGCCATTGCTCGCCATCGTCGCGGGTGCCAAGGTGTCGACCAAGCTCACTTTGCTGGAAAATCTGATTAGCAAGGTGGATCAACTGATCGTCGGCGGCGGCATCGCCAATACGTTCCTCGCTGCCCGCGGCTTTTCCGTCGGCCGGTCACTTTATGAACCGGACCTCGTCGACGCGGCATGCCGCGTGCTTGACGCCGCTGCCGTCCGCGGCGCGAGTGTCCCCCTGCCCAGTGATGTCGTGGTGGCCCCCCAATTCGCTGCTGACGCACCCGCAACGGTCAAGCCAATCAGTCAGGTTCGTGATGAGGACATGATCCTTGATATCGGACCCGAAACGGCCGCGCGCTACGTCGACCTCATCGGCCGCGCGGGGACGGTCGTATGGAACGGGCCGGTCGGAGTGTTCGAATTTGCCTCGTTTGCTGGCGGTACTGAAGCGCTTGCCCGTGCGATAGCCAACTCAAAGGCATTCTCCATCGCGGGCGGAGGCGACACGTTGGCGGCGGTTGACAAGTACGGCGTCGCCGACCGGATTGGTTACATCTCAACCGGTGGAGGGGCGTTCCTTGAATTTCTCGAAGGCAAGGATCTGCCGGCAGTGTCGGCGCTACGAAAGCGCGCGGCCGGTTGAACGGCCCGAGGCGGGCATGTTTTGGAATGGACAGGCGGTTCGTCCATCCGCTGCGCGGCGATCAATGGACCGGTGCGGAGCGCCCAAGCCCGTGCCCGACTGAGCGCGGACCTGCTCGCCTTCGCAACCCGCAATGCCCCACAATCATGGACCATCGTCTGGAGAAGGCTCGACATGAGGACGTGGCTGGTTACTGGTGGTGCCGGCTTCATCGGCGGCAATTTCGTGCTCGAAGCACTCAGGGACGCAGATACGCGCGTTGTCAATCTGGATAATCTCACCTACGCAGGCAATCTCGACACGCTCGCGGGGGTTCGCAACCATCCGGCGCATAGTTTCGTTCATGGCGACATCTGCGACGGCGCCCTGGTCTCAAGCCTGCTGCGCACCCATAACATCGAAGCTGTCATCAATTTTGCTGCCGAGTCTCACGTGGATCGCTCGATCGACGGTCCTGCCGCATTCGTACAAACGAACGTCGTCGGCACGCTGGCGCTGCTGGAAGCGTCCCGCCACTACTGGCAATCGTTGCCACCCGATCAACAGGCCCGCTTTCGGTTCCTGCACGTCTCCACCGACGAGGTATTCGGCTCACTCGGTCCCTCCGGTTGTTTCACGGAAGCCACTCCTTACGCTCCCAACTCGCCCTATTCAGCCTCCAAAGCTGCATCGGATCACCTCGTTCGTGCGTTTCACCATACTTGGGGCCTGCCGACGCTGACCACGAACTGCTCGAACAACTACGGTCCCTACCAGTTCCCGGAAAAGCTGATCCCATTGACGATCCAGAAGGGTTTGGCTGGTGAGGCGCTGCCGGTTTATGGAGACGGCCGCAATGTGCGTGACTGGTTATATGTAGGTGATCACTGCGCGGCGATCCGAAGGGTCCTTGAAGCAGGGCGTCCTGGCGAGACCTGGAACATCGGTGGTAACAGCGAGCGCCAGAACATTGACGTCGTACGGGCGATTTGCGCGCTGCTTGACGAGCGCCGACCACTCCCTGGCGGCAGGCGTCGCGAGGCACTGATCATGTTCGTTAAGGACCGGCCAGGGCATGACCGGCGCTATGCGGTCGACGCCAGCAAGATCCGACGCGAGCTCGGCTGGGTGCCAGAGCATAATTTCACTGAAGGCCTTGCACGAACGGTTGAC
This sequence comes from Pseudomonadota bacterium, assembly GCA_021818335.1. Taxonomy (GTDB): domain Bacteria; phylum Pseudomonadota; class Gammaproteobacteria; order Xanthomonadales; family Rhodanobacteraceae; genus Metallibacterium. Next base: position 27,140 of record JAKAEJ010000018.1, read on the forward strand.
TGGTACCTGGAGCACCAACCTTGGGTCCGGCGTGTTCTGGACGGGAGCTACCGCATGCAGCGACTGGGAGATGGCGCGTGATCACGTCCGCCGCACGCAAGGGAATCATTCTGGCCGGTGGCTCCGGTACGCGCCTTTACCCGGTTACCCACGCGATCAGCAAGCAATTGCTGCCCGTCTACGACAAGCCGATGATCTACTACCCGCTGGGCACGTTGATGTTGGCAGGCATTCGCGACGTGCTGATCATCAACACACCGCACGAGCAAGCGATGTTCCAGCGCTTGCTCGGCGACGGCAGCCAGTGGGGTATCAACCTCGAATACGCGGTGCAACCTTCCCCAGATGGTCTTGCGCAGGCCTATTTGATTGGTCGCGAGTTCATTGCCGGGCAGCCATCGTGTCTGATCCTGGGCGACAACCTGTTTTACGGCCATGGCTTCACTGAAAAATTGCGGGCCGCAACCGCGCACACCCTGGGCGCCACCGTATTCGGGTACTGGGTGCGTGACCCGGAACGCTATGGCGTAGCCGAGTTCGACGAATGCGGACGAGTTGTCGGGCTGGAAGAAAAGCCCCGACTGCCGCGGTCGAACTATGCCGTTACCGGGCTTTATTTTTATGATGGTCGCGCCAGCGATTTCGCAGCCAGCCTCGCACCATCGGAACGAGGCGAGCTGGAGATCACCGATCTCAACCGGTGCTATCTCCGGGACGGGTCACTCCAACTTCAAAAGTTGGGCCGCGGCTATGCGTGGCTTGATACCGGAACGCACGAGTCACTTGTGCAGGCATCCAATTACATTGAGACCATCGAGAATCGTCAAGGCTTGAAGGTCTGCTGCCCCGAGGAAATTGCATACATCAATGGATGGATTGATCGCGAAAAACTTCTGCGCCTCGCGGCTGCTCTGTCCAAGACTGGTTATGGCCAGTACCTGATGACGCTCGCTACGGAAGGACCCCGTGCATGAATCGCATCGAAACCGCGCTGCCCGGAGCATGCATTCTGGAACCTGACGTGCACGGTGACGCGCGCGGCTACTTTCTCGAAACGTTCCATGCTGCCAAATTCGCGGCGCTCGGCCTCGATCTCGCGTTCGTGCAGACCAATGTCTCGCGGTCAGCGCGCGGCGTGCTGCGCGGCCTGCACTATCAATGGCCAAAGCCCCAGGGCAAGCTGGTGACGGTGCTGGAAGGCAACGTATGGGACGTCGCCGTGGACATCCGTGTCGGTTCACCCACATTCGCCTGCTGGACTGCCGTCGAACTCAGCGCCGTGAACCATCGACTGTTCTGGATTCCCGAGGGTTATGCACACGGATTCTGTGTTTTGAGCGAACATGCGACTTTCATGTACCAGTGCACGACGCTATACGACGGCTCGGCAGATGCCGTGATTCGCTGGAACGACGAATCCCTTGCGATCAGCTGGCCAATGGACTGTCCGATCCTCTCGACCAAGGACGGCTCGGCGCCTCTACTCTCGGAATTGACGTCAGCACGGCTGCCGACATACGTCGAATGAAGATCCTGCTACTCGGAGCAAACGGCCAGATCGGCTTCGAGCTTATGCGCGCGATGAGCGTGCTTGGTGAGGTCGTCCCAGTCACGCGTGATGGATTTTTGCAAGGCGGGGCATCATGCCGTGAGGTCGACCTTGCATCCGACACTGCCTTGGGCATGCTGCTGGATAGCACCCAGCCGAGCCTGATCGTCAATGCCGCAGCCTACACGGCGGTTGACCGCGCCGAAGACGAACCGGAGCTCGCCAGAAGGGTCAATGGCGACGCAGTCGGCGCGCTGGGCGCGTGGGCCGCGACACACGGCGTCCCCGTGGTTCATTTCTCCACGGACTACGTCTTCGATGGGAACCATGGACGCCCGTGGCGAGAAGACGACGCGACCGCGCCACTTGGCGCCTACGGCAGCAGCAAATGGCTGGGCGAACAAGCCTTGCTCCAGAGCGGCGCCCAGCACCTGATCTTGCGCACCGCATGGATCTACGCTGCGCGGGGTCGCAATTTCCTACTCAGCATCCTGCGCGCCGCCCACGGAGAGGGTTCTATCCGCGTCGTGGACGACCAATACGGCTCGCCAACGCCCGCGCGCGTCGTGGCCGACGCCACGACCGCCATCGTCGCGCGGATTGCATCCCGTGGCCACTTCCGCGAGGACGTACCCTGGGGCACGTACCATCTGACCACCGCGGGGCAAACCACGTGGCACGGATTTGCGTCGGCCCTTCTGCGGGAGGCGCTGCGCGCGCGGCTGATTGCCCGCATGCCTGATATACAGGCTATCAGTAGCTCCGCGTGGCAGGCCCGGGCGCGTCGTCCTGGTTATTCCGTTCTCGATTGTTCGCGCATACAGGATGCGTTCGCGCTGCGCCTGCCGTCGTGGCAGGATGGGCTTGCTTCGGTGATCAGTGAAATCGTGAGTTGTCGAGCCCACGCATAAACCGGCTTCCGTTTACCACATGACGCGATCGGGTGCCCACCACGCGTTACACAGGCCGCGTCCTGCTGGCAGAATGCAGAAATCGCGTTGACGAGCAGACGGATGGAACGCATCACCGCCCGCCAGCTTTACGAAAGAGTCCAGGATCGGCTGGGCCTGCGCTGGATCGCCGGCGTGCGCGGCGAGGGGCGGATGCTCGAGCCCAGCGCCGGGCGCGAGAGACGACCTTCGCTGGTCGGCTATCTCAATCTGATTTACCCCAATCGCGTTCAAGTGGTTGGTAGCGAGGAGCTTGCCTACCTGGACGGATTGGAAGCGCGGCAGCGATGGGAGACGCTTCAGCGGATCGTCGCCCAGAAGCCCGTTGCATTGATTGTCACCAAGGACCAGGCCATTCCCGCTGACCTGCGCGAAGCGGCCGAAGATAGCGGTACGCCGCTCTGGATCAGCGCGCTCCGTGGCCACGAGATATACACATGGCTTCAGTACAACCTGACCCGGATGCTGGCGCGCTCGCAAACGTTGCACGGCGTGTTGATGGAAATTTATTCGATCGGCGTGCTTGTCACCGGCGAGCCGGGTACTGGAAAGAGCGAGTTGGCCTTGGATTTGATCACGCGCGGGCATCGTCTCGTCGCCGATGACGCGCCGGAATTCAATTTGATTGCTCCGGACGTGATCGACGGAACGTGCCCGGATCTGCTGCGCGACCTTCTTGAGGTTCGCGGGCTGGGTGTACTGAACGTACGCGAGATGTACGGCCACACGGCCGTGAAAGATTCCAAGTACCTCCGCTTGGTTCTTCACTTGCAGCCATCGAGCGAGCAAGGTGGCGACCGCGACGGCATGCAGCGGCTCACCGGCGTGCTGGGCCAGCGGGAAATTCTGGGGGTCAAGGTGCCGCAAATCACCATTCCGGTCGCACCCGGTCGCAACTTGGCGGTGTTGGCCGAAGCCGCAGTTCGCAACCATATGCTGAAAACCAAGGGTCTCGATCCTGCACAGACATTCATCGATCGCCAAGCGCACCAGATGCAGAGGCTGCCACCATGGTGAGCGATGCACAGACTGACACGACCCGACTGGTTATATTGACGGGCCTTTCCGGAGGCGGCAAGACCGTTGCGCTGCGGACACTGGAGGACCTCGGCTTTTACTGCGTCGACAACCTGCCCGCCGCGCTGATCCCGCATTTGGTCGAAGCGCTGCAAAACGGCAGTGATGGTCCACGCCGTATTGCGGTAGGCATCGACGTTCGCGCGCAAGGCGATGACCTCAGCAGGATTCCCGGAGTACTAGCGCAATTGGCAGGCAAGGGTAAGCCCGCAGAACTGGTGTTCCTTCATGCACGCGACGAGGTACTGATCAAGCGTTATTCGGAGACGCGTCGGCGACACCCGCTATCGGCACAAGGTCTGTCCCTGGCGGGAGCCATCGAGCGAGAGCGTATGCTCCTCAAACCGTTGTCCTCGATTGCGGAGCGGCTAGTCGATACGTCCGACTTGAACGTCCACCAACTACGCAGGCTGATCGCAACCAGCTATGGCCTCCGCGCAGACGGGCTGACGCTGCTCTTCGAGTCATTCGCATTCCGCCGCGGCCTTCCGCCAGATGCCGATTTCGTCTTCGATGCGCGCTGCCTGCCGAACCCTCACTGGGATCCCACCCTGCGCCCGCTATCCGGACGCGATGCACCAGTGCGCGCCTATCTCGATGGACAGACGCATGCACAGCAGTTCTTGCTGGAGCTCACGGGAATGCTCGAGCGTTGGCTGCCACATTTCGTGCAAGAGGACCGCAGTTATGTGACCGTCGGCATCGGCTGCACCGGTGGCCGCCATCGGTCTGTTTACCTGGCAGAACGACTCAGCGAACATTTCCGCGAACGGCACACCCAGGTCCTCACCTTTCACCGTGAGTTGGAATAGGCATGACTAGTGGGATTCTTCTCGTTACGCACGTCGGCATCGCCCATGCGCTGATGGATGCCGCGCGTCACGTGCTGGGCAATCTCCCAGCTGAACTGGACAGCGTCGAAATTGCTGCCGACTCTGATCCAGAACAAGCACTGCAAGAGGCGGCGCGGCACGCTGCGAGTCTCGACAATGGCGAAGGCGTTTTGGTGCTGTCCGACCTGTATGGGGCGACGCCATGTAACATCGCGCGTCGCTTGGGCGAGCAGAGTGTGCACTTGCGGTGGGTCGCGGGCCTGAATCTGTCCATGCTGTTGCGCGTTCTCAACTATGCGGGCAGGCCTCTCGACGAACTGGCGGAAATCGCTGTGAGTGGCGGCCACACAGGTATCCGTATCGACCATGCAGGCGCATGAGATGAGCCGCTCATCCCCTCCGCCAAGGATCCAGGCCGGTTCCTTTGGCCGCTGGCAATTGCGGAAATACGCAATGTCACGAGCTCGCGCCAACACGCCGTATTTCGCCCGGTCGGGGCGCCACGCCCGATCCGCTGCGACCGGCAGGTCGCGCGTTTGGTACCTCCTGCTCCTCGTGCCCATCGCCGCCACGCTGTGGGTACCCCTGTTCAATCGCGACGCGCCAGCGTTTTTCGGCATTCCGTACTTCTACTGGTACCTGCTTGCATGGGTCCCACTGAGTGCCATTTGCTCGGCATTCGTATACCTGCAAACGCGGGATCGGCACTAGGGAGCTCATAACGATGCGCTGGAGTGCCTTCGCGGTATTCATCGCACTGTTCGCGCTGGTTACCATGCTGGGTTTTGTTGCGGCGCGCTGGCGCAAGGCCGACCTTTCCGATCTTCATGAATGGGGCTTGGGCGGTCGCCGCTTTGGCACGTTCATCACTTGGTTCCTCCTCGGAGGCGACCTGTACACGGCGTATACGTTCATCGCTGTTCCGGCTTTGGTATTCGGCGCCGGCGCCATGGGCTTCTTCGCACTGCCGTACACCGTGATTGCCTATCCCCTCGTGTTTGCCGCACTTCCGCGGCTGTGGCGTGTCGCGCACCGACACAATTACGTGACCGGTGCGGACTTCGTCAGAGGCCGCTACGACAGTCGCACGCTAGCGCTTCTCGTTGCCGCAACCGGCATCCTTGCGACGATGCCGTACATCGCGCTGCAGCTCGTTGGCATGGAGGTCGTCATTGCAGCACTCGGCTTCCCCATGGGCGGCGCCACGGGAGATCTGCCGCTGGTGATTGCGTTCGCAGTCCTCGCCGCCTACACGTACACAAGCGGACTGCGGGCTCCAGCGTTGATCGCTGTCATCAAGGACCTGCTCGTCTACGTGACGGTGATCACCCTGGTCATCGCGGTGCCTTGGAAGCTAGGCGGGTTTGCCCCAGTGTTCGCGTCCGTCCCGGCAGACAAGCTGCTGCTTGCAGCGCCGCCTCCCCACAGCTTGGGTAGCTACAGTGCCTTCGCCAGTCTGGCGCTCGGATCGGCGCTTGCGCTCTTTTGCTATCCGCATGTCCTAACTGGCGTGCTATCAGCGAACAACCCGCGGACGCTCACGCGAAACATGGCTTTGCTGCCAGCGTTCAGCCTGGCGCTGGGGCTACTGGCACTGCTCGGATACATGGCACTGGCAAGCCACGTCGAGCGCTTGCCCGAATTTTCGCCCTATTTCGCTCGATTCAAGTCCAGCTTCGCCGTGCCGGCCTTGATCTTGCACACCTTCCCGCAGTGGTTTGCCGGCGTGGCCTTGGCCGCCATAGCCGTGGGCGCCCTCGTACCGGCAGCCATCATGTCCATCGCTGCGGCCAATCTATGGACGCGAAGCGTCTACCGTGAATTCATCAATCCGGCCTGCACTGCCGCACAGGAGTCGAATCAGGCCAAGGCCGCGTCACTGGTTGTGAAATTCGGCGCCTTGCTATTTGTACTGCTGCTCCCTTCGAGCTACGCCATCAATTTCCAGTTGCTTGGCGGTGTTTGGATCATCCAGATCCTTCCAGCACTACTGTTTGGGCTGTATACACGATGGTTCCATCGCTACGCCCTCATGGCGGGGTGGGCGTCAGGCATGACAGCTGGGACATTGATGGCGCTCGACCTGCACTTCGCGAGCGCCGTCTATCCCTTGCGATTCCTGGGCTGGACAGTGCCCGGATATGCGGCACTCTATGCGCTGATGGTCAACATCTTCGTGACTGTTGCAGCCACTCCATTGATAAGGGCGATCGGGCTCTCCGCAGGAATGGACTCCACCCGACGCGAGGACTACCTGCCCGTCGAATAGCATGCAAGTCTGGACCAGACTTGCACAAAACCGCATGCTAGGCACCCACATGTTCGTCAACTTCGACCCATGCCAGAACGCGAGACCGTAATCAGCAACCGTCTGGGCCTGCACGCACGCGCAGCCGCAAAGCTGGTGCAGACGGTGCAGGGCTTCAAGGCCGGCGTATGGCTGCGCGCGCGTGGTCATGAAGTGGACGCACGCAGCATCATGGGAGTCATGATGCTTGCGGCCGGCACCGGAACGCCTTTGCTGGTCCGCTCCGAGGGCGCGGACGCCGACGCCGCATTGGCAGCCGTGATTGACCTGATTGATCGCAAGTTCGACGAGGGCACCTGACCCGATGCCGCAGACCATTGCCCGCCGCCGGGTGCTGGAAGGCCAGCGCGCCGCGCCGGGCATGGTTCTGGGCCGGGTTCGCCTGCAACTTGCACAACGTCACAATGTTGACGACTCACCGCTGCCGGCGAACGAAACTGACCGAGAACTCGCGCGCCTGGAAGCCGCCTTGGCCCATGCACGAGGCGAACTGACCGAACTTCGGCAACGCCTCCATGGCGAACTGGCGCATGAGGCAAAGCCGTTCCTCGACACCCATGCACTCATTCTCGACGACCCCGAGCTGAGGTCTGGCCTGATCGACTTGATCCGGAAAGGCCGGTACCGCGCCGACGCGGCACTGGTCGCCCAGCGGGACCGCCTTATCGAACTCTTCCGACGCATGGATGACCCTTATCTGCGTGCGCGAGAAGACGATCTGAGCCATGTCATCGCCCGCGTATTGGATGCTCTGCAACCGGTCGAGACCAATCGCGAGGAGCGTCGCGTGGCCGCGCGCCTAGGCGAGATCTTGGTGACGGAAAACCCTTCGCCAGCAGAACTAGCAAGCCTTGCCGAGCGGGGACTGCGCGGCGTGGTGGCGACCGCGGGCAGCATTTATTCTCACGCGGCCATCCTTGCACGCAGCCTGCACCTGCCAATGCTCTGTGGCGTGGCGGAGGCCGATGGCGCATTCATGGACGGCGACCTGTTGCTTCTAGACGGCGATGGTGGCGCTGCCATTGCCCATCCAACGGCGCGCGATTTGGCCATGCTAAGGCAATGGCAGCGATCCCAGGCGGCACGATCGCAGCGAACTCCGGTACCTGCCAAGCCCGCGCGAACGCGCGATGGCGAAGAGGTGCTCCTTTACGCCAACGCCGAATTGCCCGGCGAGATCGCCGAAGCACGCGCCATGGGTGCCCTCGGCGTCGGGCTGTATCGAACTGAATTGCTCTATTTGCGCCAGAAGTCCTTGCCGGGCGAGGAAGAACAGTTCGCTGCTCTTCGCGAACTAATGCTTGCCCTGGATGGCGCGCCTGCAACATTGCGCACGCTTGACCTCGGCGCCGACAAGGCGATTGGTACTGGTCTGGAGATGCAGCCCGAGGCCAATCCAGCGCTCGGCGTACGCGGCGTGCGACATGCGTTGCGCTACCCGGAAATCCTTCGCGTGCAATTGCGCGCCATGCTTCGCGCTGCGACGCTCGGCCCTCTGCGCATCCTCCTGCCGATGGTCACGCTCCCTGAGGAGGTCGCTGCAGTGCGGGAGCACGCCCATGCATGCCTGCAGCAGTTGCATGCCGAAGGCGTCGCGGCGCCGCCAGAACTCCCGCCAATTGGCGCAATGGTCGAAGTCCCGGCAGCAGCACTGGGCGCACGGGCCCTACTGCGCGAATGCGACTTCCTAGCCATCGGAACCAACGATCTCACGCAGTACGTCCTTGCCGCGGATCGAAACCTAGGTGCACTCGATGGTCTTTACGACCCACGCCACCCCGCTCTGTTGCGCCTGATTGCATCCGTGTCCAACATGGCGCGCCGCTCAGGCAAGCCACTTTCGGTATGCGGTGAGGTCGCTGGCGACAGC
>JAKAEJ010000084.1 GCA_021818335.1 Pseudomonadota bacterium
CCGCAAACACGGCGGCCGTGCCGGCCGCGGCACCGGCCGCCAGCAGCGTTTTGCGCTCATCCGCCGTGACCCTCAACAGTTGGCCGAACAGTGAACCCAGGGCGCCGCCGGTGGCAATGATCGGTCCTTCGGCACCAAAGGGCCCACCGGTTCCGATCGCTACGGCGGAGGCAACGGGCTTGAGCCAGACAAGTCGCGGCGGGATTCGACTGTCGTTGAGGAGGATCTGCTCCATAGCCTCCGGAATGCCGTGGCCGCGGATCGCTCGCGAGCCGTAGCGCGCCATGAGTCCGACGACCAGCCCGCCCACGGCGGGCACGGCGATGACCCAGGGCCCGAGGTGGTTGCCAGCCGGGCCGGCGGCACGTGCCGAGAGTTCCCCATAAAACGCGAGATTGGTGACCAGATCGATCAGTCCGGTGAGCATGCGTGCGATCAACGCAGCCCCCAGGCCCACGAACAACGCCAGCGTCCCGATCCACAGAACCCGTTGCGTGGGTGCGCTGAAGCCATTGGGCACGCGATGCGTTAGCGTGTCGTCGTTCGATCCGGGTGCGGCGTCATGTTGCCGTTCCGACAATGTCGATTCCGACTCGGCCATGTGCCCGTCCACCCCAACGCGAAGGCCGCGAGGCTACGCGCAACGGTGCCGACTAGCTGGCTGGAAAATGAACGACGTGCGTTTCAGCCGTCCTTCGGCAGGCGTTGCGATGCAATGCCCGCACCGGTGGCACGGCTTGGCTCCACGGCCTTGCGCTGCTGGGGATCGCGGTCGAGGTGGAACCGGTGCAGCAATCGGTGCGCAAACGGCGCCAGCAGCACGCCCGCGAGGAATACCACCAGCAACCCGGAGTAAAGGGCGTAGGTTCCCGCGAACAGCTTGGCGCCCAGCGTCTGCGGCGTTGCCACCGGACCCATGCCCGACAGGATCATGGCGGCGTTGAGATATGCGTCGGCCCAGCCCAAGCTTGCAAAATGATGGTATCCGAGCATGCCGACGCCCAGCGAGAGGGTCACCACCACCGCGGCTGCCAGCAGATTGCGGCCGACACGCCGCAGGAACGTTTTTCGCGGCGCCAAGGGCTCGCTCCGTCGTTCCCACATCACGGTCGCAGGGCCATTGTGTCTTGAGATCGCCGGCGGCTCATCAGAACAGCAGGCTGCTCATGCGCCTGCGCGCCGAACTGACCAGGTCGGGATCTTCGGTCAGAGCAAACGCAGCAAGCAGGCGCTTGCGTGCGAGGCCACCTTCCCAATCGCGGGCGTCGCGAAGCAAATCGAGCCATCCGTCCAACGCCTCATGGGCATGGCCGCCCAGCAGTTGGCGCACGCAGAGCAAATCCCGCGCACCATAGTCCTGCGGATCCGCGGCAATGCGCTGGCGCAGGCGACGCTCGTCCGGCGCCTGCGCCAGTGCCCGGGACAGTTCAAGTTCTCCACGCAGCCGTTGCGCGCGCGCGTCGCTGGCCAAGTTGGCCGGGAGTGCATCGAGCGTGGCGGCGGCGGCTTCGGCCTGTCCCGCGCGCATCTGGGCCACCGCTAGTTCGAGCTTCAACTCCTCCTTGGCCGGGTCAGCTGCGACGGCCGCCTGCAGGCGAGCCAGTGCCTCGCCGGGCGACTCGATGGATCGCGGGGTGGCTGGGAGGCTTTCGGCTTCAGCCTCTGCATCGCCAGCAGCAGTCGGCTTGATGCCATGGCGATCGAGGAATTCGCGCACGTTCCGTTCGGGCAGGGCGCCCATGAAGCCGTCCACCGGCTGGCCATCCTTGACCAGTACGACGGTCGGCAAGGAGCGAATGCCAAACATGCCCGCGAGTTCCATTTCCTGGTCGGTATCGATCTTGGCCAGACGGAAGGCTCCGCCATATTCGCCGGCCAACTTCTCGAGGATGGGTTTGAGCTGGCGGCAAGGGGCGCACCAGCTGGCCCAGAAGTCGATCAGCACCGGCTGCTGCGCCGACGCTTGCATCACTTCGGCGTCGAAGTTCGCTTGGGTTACTTCCAGGGCGTTGGCCGTGGCGCTCATGGGAGGCTCCAAAAAAGGGATGAAACATCATTGGGGCTTGGTGCGCGGCAGACAAGGCCGGTCCCTGACCAGGGATCTGGGTTAGGCTGGGGGCGTCAGCCGCGGCGAATCTTCTCGGCCAGTATGATGACCGCCAAGACCAGCGTGGCTGCGTTCGAAAGGATGATGGGCCAAGAGCCGAGTGCCACTCCGTAGGCCAGCCAGAAGGCGATTCCCGCGGTGAACAGCAGGTACATCAGCAGCGACAGCGACCGCGTGTCGCGCGTTCGCAACGTGCGCCAGGCTTGGGGCACGAAGGCCAGGGTCGTCAAGGTGGCGGCGATATAGCCCAGCCAGTCTCCGGACAGCGCGCTCGAGTTCATGCGGGGATGATGGCACGATTGATCTGCCCCCATCGGGGCGGTACGGCGGTGGGCATCCGTACTTCCAAGCAAGCCGAACCGACAGACACGCACGGGATTGGGTGCCGCTGGCTGCCGATGGCCCTTGGCGCGTCCGATCGCGCTGCGTTACGCTGCCCGGTCGATTTGGACAGGCCATTCGCCATGCAGGACAGCTACCGACCGGAAGACATCGAGGCCAAGGCGCAGGCTTTTTGGGATGCGCGCAAGGCCTATTGCGTCAGCGAAGATTCGAATCGGCCGAAATTCTACTGCCTCTCCATGCTGCCCTATCCATCAGGCGCGTTGCACATGGGGCATGTCAGGAACTACACGATCGGCGACGTGATCAGCCGCTACAAGCGCATGACGGGCCATAATGTCCTCCAGCCGATGGGATGGGACGCATTCGGGCTGCCCGCCGAGAATGCCGCGATCAAGAACAACACGGCCCCCGCGCGTTGGACCTACGCCAACATCGAGCACATGCGCGCCCAGTTGAAGGCGTTGGGCTATGCCATCGACTGGTCACGCGAATTCGCGACGTGCAGCCCCGAGTACTACGTCCATGAGCAGCGGCTCTTCACCCGTTTGTTCAAGAAAGGCCTGGTCTATCGACGCAACAGCGTCGTCAATTGGGACCCGGTGGATCAGACGGTGCTGGCGAACGAGCAGGTCGTCGACGGGCGCGGCTGGCGATCGGGAGCGGTGGTCGAAAAGCGCGAGATTCCGCAGTGGTTCCTGCGGATCACGGCGTACGCCGAGGAACTGTTGGCCGAGCTGGACAGGCTTCCGGGCTGGCCGGATTCCGTCAAGACGATGCAGCGCAACTGGATTGGGCGCAGCGAGGGGCTCGAAATCGACTTCCAGGTTCCTGGCGAGCCCAAGCCGCTGACGGTTTTCACCACCCGGCCGGATACCCTGATGGGGGTCAGCTTCATCAGTATTGCCGCGGACCATCCCTTGGCCCGGTCGGCTGCGGCGGTGCGTCCTGAGCTGGCGGCCTTCCTGGAGCAGATGAACAAGGGAGGCGTCGCCGAGGCCGAGCTGGAGACGCAGGACAAGCTCGGCATGGATACGGGCCTCGTTGCCATTCATCCCGTCAGCGGAGAACGACTCCCGATCTGGGTGGCCAATTTCGTGCTGATGAACTACGGCACCGGGGCCGTGATGGGCGTGCCGGGTCATGACCAGCGCGATTGGGAATTCGCGAGCAAGTACGACTTGCTGATCCGCATGGTGATCGTCAGTCCTGCCGTGCGCGACGCCATACGCGGTCTGGGCAGCGATGCCTCGCGCAACGCCGACCCCATGTCCGCGGCGCTTGGCGAGAGTGGCAAGCTGGACGTGCTGGGCGAATCCGCGGCGCTGGGCCTGCTCGATGAGTTTACGCGCGACATCGTGGTCAAGGGTGCCTACACGGACGATGGCTATCTGGTGAACTCCGGGGAATTCGATGGTCTGGACTTCGGCCAGGCCTTCGAAGCAATCGCCCAACGGCTGGAATCCGAGTCGAAGGGGCGGCGACGGATCAATTGGCGCCTTCGCGACTGGGGCATCAGCCGCCAGCGGTACTGGGGCTGTCCGATCCCGATCGTCTATTGTCCGGCCTGCGGGGCGGTGCCGGTACCCGAGGACCAGTTGCCGGTACGTTTGCCCGAGGATGTGCGGTTCATGGGCGTGCAGTCGCCGATCAAGGCCGATCCGGCATGGCGCCAGTGCACTTGCCCCGCGTGTGGCGCTCCGGCCGAGCGTGAAACCGACACGTTCGATACATTCATGGAATCAAGCTGGTACTACGCACGCTACACCTCGCCTGGTGCCGCGGAGATGGTCGATGGTCGTGCCGACTACTGGCTTCCGGTGGACCAGTACATCGGCGGCATCGAGCATGCGATCCTTCACCTCCTGTACTTCCGGTTTTTCCACAAGGTGATGCGCGACGAGGGATTCGTGCACTCGGACGAGCCTGCCTCGCGCCTGTTGACGCAGGGCATGGTTGTTGCAGAGACCTTTTTCCGCGAGGATGCCGACGGCGGGCGGACCTGGATCAGCCCCGCGGACGTCGAGATCCGACGTGACGATCGAGGCAGGATCACCGGTGCGGTCGCGCTGGTTGATGGCTCGCCGGTTCGGGTGGGCCCCATCGAAAAGATGTCGAAGTCGAAGAACAATGGCGTCGATCCCCGCGCCATGATCGATCGCTACGGTGCCGATACCGTGCGCCTGTTTTCGATGTTCGCGGCGCCACCGGAGCAATCGCTCGAATGGAACGAAGCCGGCGTTGAGGGTATGGCTCGTTTCCTGCGGCGCTTTTGGCGAGAGGTTGTGCAGCATGCCGCGCAGCCTGATCACCCGCAGGTTGATGTTGCCGCGTTAGACCCCGCGCAGCGGGAAATGCGTCGCGCCGTCCACGAGGCGATCGCCAAGGTACGAGACGACTATGATCGCCGATACAGCTTCAACACGGCGATCGCGGCGCTGATGGAACTCCTCAACAGCCTGCAGAAGTTCGAGGATGAGACTGACCAGGGCCGCGCGATTCGACATGAAGCGCTGGAGTCGATGGTGCTCCTGCTGAATCCGGTGACCCCCCACATCTGCCATGCACTTTGGCAAGTGCTCGGTCACCCGGAGCAGGTGCTGGATGACGTTTCCTTCCCGCGGCCCGATCCGCATGCCCTGCAGCGGGATCGCACCACCCTTGCGGTCCAGGTGAACGGCAAGCTTCGTGCGACCATCGACATTGCCGCCGATGCAGCTCGGGAAACCATCGAGGCAGCCGCGCTCGCGGAGCCGAACGTGCGCGCGTTCCTGAAGGATGCGGCGGTCCGCAAGGTGATCGTGGTGCCGGGCAGGGTGGTCAACATTGTCGCCGGCTAAGTACCGGCGCGGGGCTCCGGCGCCGGACCTCTGCTAGGGTCGCCGCATGGTGGATCCCAGCGAATCCAACGGGCCGGTCGCCCGGTCGCCGCCGCGCCGCGCCCTCTGGGGTTGGGCCTCTTATTACGTAGGCAACCACGCGTTCACGACGGCCGCGATCACGGTTTTCTTCCCACTCTTCTTCAAGGGGGTGTGGTCACGGGGCGTACCCGTCGAGGTCAGCACGCTGAGGCTCGGGATCGCGAACTCGGCGGCCAGCCTCCTGGTGGCGATCACGGCGCCATTGCTCGGCGCGATGGCAGACCGCGGCGGCCATGGCAAGGGTTTCATGGTTTGCGCGGCCGGCTTGGGAATCGCGCTCATGCTGGCGTTGGCCGCCGTGCCGGATGGTGCCTGGGCATGGGCGGTAGTCGCCTATGTGCTGGCCAGTGCAGGCAACTTCTGGGGGAATGTCTTCGGAGACGCGATGGTGCTGAGGGTCGGAACCCCGGGGCGCATCGAACGCACCTCGGCAGTCGGGTATCTTGCCGGTTACGCGGGCGGTGGCGTTTTCCTCGCGATCTGCGTGGCACTGAGTCTGAGGCCCTACTGGTTCGGGCTCCCCAGCGCCACCGTGGCTGTTCGCTGGATTTTTTCGCTTGGCGCGCTGTGGTGGGCGCTGTTCACCGTGCCGCTCGTGCTCTGGGTTCCGGCGCAGCGTGCACGGTCTGAGCGGCTTTCGTACCGACGCGCCCTGGAAGAGGGCCTAGCCCAGTTCGCCGCGACGGTGCGTCACATTCGCAGCTACCGCCCGATTGCACTATTCCTGGTGGCTTACTGGCTTTACATCGACGGCGTCAATACCGTCATCCAGATGGCCGTGGATTATGGCAAGTCCATCGGGCTGGGCAATGGGCCGCTCATCATGGCGGTACTGATGGTGCAATTCATCGGCGTGCCAGCCGCCCTGGTGTTTGGCCGTCTTGGCGAGCGTTTCGGTCCTCGCCGCGGGATCCTGTTCGGACTGGGGGTCTATGTGCTGGCAAGCTTCTTTGCCGCTGGCATGCATGAAGCATGGCAGTTCTTTGTGCTGGCCGCTGCGGTGGGCCTCGTGCAGGGGGGGGTCCAGTTGCTGTCCCGCGCCTACTTCGCGCGTCTGGTTCCGGCCGAGCGCGAGGGCGAGTTCTTCGGCTTCTACAACATGCTGGGTGAGTTCGCGGCCATTCTGGGACCCTTGCTGATCGGGCTCACGAGCTATTTCAGCGGTGATCCGCGGGCTTCGATCCTGTCGGTGATCTTGCTCTTCGGCCTGGGGGCCGCGCTGCTCCTGCGGGTTCCCGCGCCGCCCGTCGCGTCATGATGCGGCGCTCTGGGCCGGCGATCACTCGTTCGGGCCAGGCGATGCGACAGAGGTGACCCGAGCGTGCTGCCGGTTCGACGAATCCTGGCAATTTCGTAAGGCCAGCGGCATTGACGGGGCCGTGGACATGTGAAGATCCTGTCGCGGCACCGGGCAACAGGCAAGGATGGCCAGCATGTGGGGGCGGAATTCGCGGCTTGGGCAGTGGGGCGCGTTTGCATTGCTGGCGCTGGCAATTGCGGCGGCGGCGCTGTCCTTTTCTGTTCTATATGCGTGGGATTCGCCGGTGGTCCCCGGCGCTCCCAAGTTCCGCAGTTCGCGGCCTGATTTTCGTGTTTTGGCGAGCTGAGATCGTTGCGGCTCAACGGGTTGCGCGGGTGAAACGGCGCAGGGCTGTTGTGTCACGTATTGTGATTGAAGCGTAGTATGGCTAGGTCATGCAGCGTGCTAATGTCGTTGCATGTACACGCGCATCAGCCGCTCCGGCGGACGCAGCTACTTGCAGCTCGTGGAGGGCTATCGCACCGACACCGGTACGGTCCGCCAGCGCCTCGTCGCCA
>JAKAEJ010000019.1 GCA_021818335.1 Pseudomonadota bacterium
GTCGTGCGTCGCGACCACCACGGTGGTGCCGATCGCCTGGAACTCCGCGAACAACTGCATGATCTCCACGGCCAATTGCGGATCGAGGTTGCCCGTGGGCTCATCCGCCAGCAGCACGGGAGGGCGCGCGACGATGGCGCGGGCGATGCCGACACGCTGCTGCTCGCCCGTCGACAGTCTTGCTGGCAAACGTTGTTCCATGCCGCCCAGACCGACCTTGTCGAGCGCGGCGCGCGCACGTTTGGCCCGCTCCGGCCCGGGCACGCCAGCGACGACGAGTGGCAATTCCACATTGGCTTGTACGGTGCGGTCCAGCAGAACGCGATGGTCCTGGAACACCATGCCCACGGCACGCCGATGCCGGGCGATGGCCTGACCCCGGGTTTGCCGCAGGTTGCGCCCCGCCACCGTGACTGCGCCGCTGCTGGGACGCTCCAGCAAGCCGATCAATTTCAGCAACGTGCTTTTGCCGGCGCCCGAATGGCCGGTAACGAAGGCCATTTCGGCGGCCTCAAGCGCGAAGCTGACCCCCTCCAGCGCGGCACCGCCTGCCGGGTAGCGTTTGCTGACGTGTTCAAATCGGATCACGGTACCATTCCGGTGCGCTCCGGAGAGCATACGGCATCGCATGCAACTGCCGACGCCCCTCGGGGTCCGTCAGCGACGTCGAAAAAGGCTCGCGATGCGGCGCAGGAATCCTGGCTTCGGCGCATGGGGCGCGGGAACAGCGGCTGGCAATGCGCCGCGCGGTTCGCCGCGGCGCGCCGCGGGCACACGGGTACTCGGGACCGGCGCAGCAGCAACGGCGGCCGCCTTTTGCGCCTCCACTTCGTGCCGCCTCCCCCGACCTCCACGACGCCTGCGCTTGCGCGCGGGCGGTGCCGCCGCGGCGCCCGGCGCGGCACCTGCCTCTGCCTGTGCCGAACCCCCCGCACCGACGGGCGCTGCCGCGCTACCGGAAGTCGTCGCGCCCCGCCGCGTGCGACTACCGCCGGAGCGCCGTTCCTCGCCTTCGCCACTGCGGCGGCGCGTTGACGTCCGAGACCGGGCCGAGGGAGCGCCCGTGCCCGATGCCGACCGGGCAGGACCGGAGCCGGCCCCTTCCGGCAAATCATCATCCGCCCCACCGTGAGCCGCCGCGTGCGCCGCCAATTGGGCAGCGCTGCGCCGCGGATTAGGTGGCACCAGCAACTCCGGCGTTACCGTGGCCGCCGGGATTTTTTGGCCGATGTAGGCCTCGATGTCCGGCAGGGACATGGCGTACAGGTCGCATGCGAAACTGACTGCGTCGCCCTCGGCGCCAAGCCGTGCCGTGCGCCCGATCCGATGGACGTAGTCCTCGGCATCCTGTGGCAGGTCGTAGTTGAACACATGGCTCACTGCGTCGATATGCAGGCCGCGCGCGGCGACGTCCGTCGCCACCAGAACTTCGAGCCCCCCCCGCTGGAACCGCGCCAGCAGCTTTTCGCGTTTTTTCTGCGGGACGTCACCCGACAGCATGCCGGTCAGGATTCCCTGCCGCTGTAATCGCTCGCTGACGCGCTCGGCGGCAGCCCGGGTGTTCACGAAGACGATGCTGCGTTCGGCGCCGGAACGTGCCAGCAGGTTCAGCAAGAGCGGCAGCTTTTCTTCCTTGGCGGGGAAGTAGACGACCTGGCGCACCCGATCGGCAGTGACATTGTCCGATTCGACAGCGACCTTCTCCGGCTCGTTCATGTGCTCGTACGCCAGCTCCAGCACGCGATGGCTGAGCGTGGCGGAAAAGAGCATGCTTTGACGCTGCTCGCGCGGCGGCAGGCGGCGGAACAGGAAATAGATGTCCTTGATGAAGCCGAGATCGAACATGCGATCGGCCTCGTCCACGACCATCGCATCAACTGCGCGCAGTGAGAACACCTGCTGCTTGTAGTAGTCGATGAGGCGACCGGGCGTGGCAATGATCACGTCACAACCACCCTTCAGCAATTCGCGCTGCCGGTCATAGTCGGTACCGCCATAGATCAGGGCCAGACGCAGGCCCGTGTGACGCCCGATGGCCCGGGCATCCTTTTCGATCTGGATCGCGAGCTCGCGGGTCGGCGCGAGGATCAATGCCCGAGGGTCTTCCGGTCGACGCTCTGCCAGCGCCGGCCGGGTCAGCAGACGATTGAAGACCGCCACCAGAAAGGCAGCGGTCTTTCCGGTGCCGGTCTGCGCCTGGCCTGCGACGTCCCGGCCCGCCAGGGCTACGGGCAGGCTGAGCGCCTGGATCGGTGTGCACCGGGTAAAGCCGCAGTCGGCCAGACCCTTCGCAAGGGAGGGATGCAGATCGAACTGCTCGAAAAAAGTATCAGTGAGGACTTGATCGGCCATGAATCGGAACAATGATTGCGCAACTGGTGCCTTGCAACGAATCGGCGCTTGCGCTGGAATGACGGGCGTCAGCCGTCCACTGCCGGCCGCACAGGACGCGCGGCGCGCCGCAGTGTAGCCCATCGGCAGGACAAAATCCGGGGGCGCGCGGAATCCGCCCGTGTCCGGTCGTGTGTCCCTTTCTTGATCCGGAGGCCCTCGGTGAGCCAGAACATCACCCACGTGACCGACCATGATTTTGATTCGCAGGTCCTGAAGTCTGACACGCCCGTGCTCGTGGACTTCTGGGCCACGTGGTGCGGCCCTTGTCGCGCCATCGCCCCTATTCTCGAGGACATTGCGGCCGAGTACGGCGGGCGCGTCAAAGTCACCAAGCTCGATGTCGACAACAACCAGAAGACCGCCATTGCGTACAACATCCGCAGCATTCCAACCCTGATGCTTTTCAAGGACGGCAAAGTCGCGGCGACGCAGATGGGGGCCCTGCCCAAGGCGGCCATCGCCAAGTTCGTCGATCAGGTTCTCTGAGCCTGCGGCGCCTGATCGGCGGATGCTCGCCGTTGCGCGCCAGACCGCCGTGATGGACGCCGCCGCCCACGAGTGCTAGATTGCCGGTGCCAGCGTGCGGCCTGAGGCCGCGCCCCGCGCCTTCGCGCCGCGCCAGCCCTCCTTCCCTCCCACTTTCCACGGCCCCGCGAGGCCCGCCTGTGTCTGATATCGACTCCAAGACCCCCGACGAGGCAAGCCGCCCGTCTACACCTGCAGCCACCCCGAATGCTCCTTCGGTTCAGGCCCCCGCCCCCCAGAGCACCGAAGCCGCACCCGGCGCCGGCACCCCAGCCAACGCTGGCGGCGCGCCGCAGCGGGAGGGTCGCGACAACCATCGCGACCGGCGCCATCGGCGGAACCGCAATGACCGGAACCGCAACCGCGGCCCTGGACCTGCCGGCCTTCCACGCGAAGACTTTGACGAGGACGCCGCGGACGACGTCCCGCGCGACCCAGCACGCCAGATCAACCTGACCGAGCTCAAGCGGAAGCCCGCGGCCGCATTGCTGGACCTTGCCGAGACGCTGGGCATTCACGAGGGCGTGGCGCGCGCCCGCAAGCAAGACGTGATCTTCAATATCCTGAAGGCCCACGCCCGCAGCGGCGGGAGCATCTGGAGCGAGGGAGTCCTTGAAATCGTGCAGGATGGCTACGGCTTCCTGCGGTCCGCCGACGAGTCTTACCTGGCGGGCCCCGATGACGTCTACGTCAGCCCCGGCCAGGTTCGCCGCTACAACCTGCGCACAGGCGACTACATCACCGGGCTGGTGCGGCATCCGCGCGAAGGAGAGCGCTATTTCGCCCTGTTCAAAGTCGACGACATCAACGGCGAACCCATCGAGGCTTCGAAAAACAAAGTCCTGTTCGAGAACCTCACGCCCTTGTTCCCGCGCAAGGCCTTCAGGCTAGAGCGCGGAAATGGCTCGAGCGAAGACATCACAGGTCGCATACTCGATCTCATTGCTCCCGTGGGCAAGGGGCAGCGCGGACTCATCGTCTCGCCTCCAAAGGCCGGCAAGACGATGATGTTGCAGAACGTCGCGCAAGCGATCGTGCACAATCATCCGGATGCGCACCTGATCATCCTCCTGATCGACGAACGTCCCGAGGAAGTCACGGAGATGCAGCGCAGCGTTCGCGCGGAAGTGATCAGCTCCACGTTCGACGAGCCCGCGGTGCGCCATGTCCAGGTAGCCGAAATGGTCATCGAGCGGGCCAAGCGTCTGGTCGAACACAAGAAGGACGTGGTGATCCTGCTCGATTCCATCACGCGACTCGCGCGGGCCTACAACACGGTCGTGCCCAGCTCAGGCAAAGTACTGACCGGTGGCGTCGACGCCAATGCGCTGCAGAGGCCCAAGCGCTTCTTCGGTGCCGCGCGCAATGTCGAGGAGGGAGGCTCGTTGACCATCCTCGCGACCGCGTTGATCGACACCGGAAGCAAGATGGACGAGGTCATCTACGAGGAATTCAAGGGCACGGGCAACATGGAGGTGCACCTGGATCGCCGGATAGGCGAGAAGCGCGTTTACCCTGCCATCAACATCAATCGATCAGGAACGCGCCGCGAAGAGCTATTGATCGATTCCGATTTGCTGCAAAAGGTCTGGATCCTGCGCAAGCTTCTGCATCCCATGGATGAATTGGCCGCCATGGAATTCATGCTCGAGAAGATGAAGAACACGAAGACCAACGACGAGTTCTTCAGCGCCATGAAGCGCGGCTGATATCCGCCCAGCCCTCGCCGCGGTGCTCAGCATGCGCCCGATGTCGCGCCGGATCCCTGGGGCCTGCGGCGTTGCATAGGTGTGCCTGCGCGATGGTGCTGAAACAGGCCACGACCCCGACTGGAATTGCCCCGTCGCGGATGCGAGTCTCCCGCCGGGCTCGTGGCGTGGCTGTGTCCGGCCCTCTGGCGCCCGACGCCTACGGATGGGTCGCGCGAGCATTCCCCTGCTAGCATCCGCGGCCAGCGCGTGCACCGCGCGTCACTGAGCGAACTTGCCATGCGCTGGTTACAGGATCTCGTCCGCCACAAAAGCATCGAACAACTGCAGAGCGAGGCCGGAGCCCGCGATGACCTCCGCCGCGTGCTCGGCGTGTGGCAACTCACCGCCATCGGCATCGGCGGAATCATCGGCGTTGGCATCTTCGTCCTGGCAGGCCAGCAGGCCGCCGTCAATGCCGGACCCGCCGTTTTCCTCTCCTTCCTGATCGCCGGCGTGGCGAGCGCCGCTGCCGCCCTGTGTTATGCCGAGTTTGCTGGGCTGATCCCCGTGACGGGCAGCGCCTATACCTACGGCTATGCAGTCCTGGGTGAATTCGCGGCCTGGGTCATTGGATGGGACTTGCTCCTGGAGTACGCGCTGATTGTCGCGGTGGTCGCCATCGGATGGTCGGGGTACGTGCAAGCCTTGCTGGGCGCCGCCGGAGTCCACCTGCCCGATTGGGCGCAAGGCGCGATCAGCAACAACGCGCTTGCCTACTACTGGGATCGCGCGGCCATGTGGGTCGGCTTCACGCTGGATCATCCAGCCCCTGCGCCGCATGGCGGTCATGTATTCAATCTGGTTGCCGCGCTGGTTTCGCTCGGCATTGCCGCACTACTCACGGTTGGCACGGAATGGGGCGCCCGCTTCAACACCGCGGTCGTGGCGGTGAAGGTGGCTGGCGTCGCCTTGGTGATCATTGCCGGCATCCACTACGTGAACCCGGCGCACTGGCATCCGTTTGTGCCGCCAAGGCAAATTGTCGATGGCGTCGGGCACTTTGGCTGGCAAGGCGTGCTGGCCGCCGCAAGCGTCGTGTTCTTCGCGGTATTCGGCTACGACACGCTGACCACCGCTGCGGAGGAAGCGCGCAACCCCCAACACGACCTGCCGCGCGCGGTGCTGCTGAGCCTCGGGATATCGATGGCGCTTTATCTGGCGATTTCGCTGGTTCTGACCGGCATGGTCCCGTATCAGCAACTCAACAGCGATGCTCCGGTCGCAAGTGCCTTCATCGCCGTGGGTGCTCACTGGGTCATGGTCGCGATCTCGGTGGCCGCCATTGCCGGCATCACGAGCGTGCTTTTTGCCTTCATGCTGGCGGCGGCCCGAATCTGGTTCGCGCTGGCTCGGGATGGCCTTCTGCCTGGCTGGTTTGCGCGCCCGCATCCGCGCTGGCGGACGCCCTACCGCCCAACAATGATCCTCGGCGTCGGAACGGCGTTGCTGGCGGGGTTTCTTCCCATTGGCGAACTCGCGGAAATGGTCAACATCGGCACGCTCAGCGCATTCATCGTCATCTGCGCCGCGATCATCGTGCTGCGCGCCCGGCGGCCAGAGCTGCCGCGCCGCTTCCGCACACCATTGGTCCCCTGGGTGCCGCTGGTCGGAATCCTCTTTTCGATCGCCCTGATCTGGGGGCTGCAGCAGGTGACCTACTGGCGGTTCATCGTCTGGATGGGGGTTGGCCTGGCGATCTATTTCGGCTTCGGTCGACGCAACAGTGCCCTGGCTCGCCGGGCGGAAAACCAGGACGACCGCCGCTAGGCTGCCACTTCCACGCGGTCTCGGCCGTTGTGCTTGGCCAGTGCAAGCGCCTGATCGGCCTTGGCCAGCAGGCGCTCCAAGGACACCTCGTCCCTGCGAACCGCGACACCCACGCTGATGCTGAGCCGATGGCCTCCGGGACTTTCATGGGCCACCGCCTGCCGCAGTCGCTCACCCGTGGCACGGGCGGCATCGGAATCCAATCCGGGCAACAGCGCTGCGAATTCTTCGCCGCCAACGCGACCGACGAGGTCTTCACCGCGCACGTTCTCGCGCAGGATGCGCCCCATACTGGCCAATGCCGCATCACCAGCGGCATGCCCATGGGTATCGTTCAGGAACTTGAAGTGATCGGCGTCCAAGTACAACACGGCTAGCGGCAAGCCGAATTCGATGCTTTCCGCGAGCAGTCGCCTCGCCTGTTCGATGAAGCGCGAGCGCGCTGCGACACCCGTGAGCTCGTCAACGAAGGCGCGCTGGCGCAAACGCTGCTCCAGTTCAAGGTGCTGGCGGATCAATCGCACCTGATAGCCGTTGAGTACCGCGGCCAGAACTAGGGCAACCGCCATGTAATCGGCATATTGGAATAACTCCCAACTTGACGGCCCTTCCAGGAGCAGGAGCGGCAGCGGCCCCAGGATGGCGCTGATGACGCATGCGGCGACGAAGTAATGCCGCTTCAGCCAGACGGGACTGGCCGCAATGGGAACCAAGGCATACGCCGGCAGGATCCATGCAAGTCCTTCGGGACGTCCATAACCGTTGAGGAAAATGCCGAGCTCGATCCACGCCAAGGTCGCCAGGCCGAGCCCGCCGTAATGGCGTGGCTCGCGATGCACCATGCCGAGGAACGCCAGCAGGACCAGGGGCAGGATGGGGGACATCCGCAGCCAGAAGGGCAGGGCCGACGGGCCGGTCAGCTCACCGCCGATCACGAAGCTCGCGTAGCTGCCGACAGCGGTCCAGAGCAAGGCTCGGACCACTGGACCGAGCCGTCGCTCGAGATCGAGCTCGAATTCGCGCGCATCGAGCTCGGTCCACTGTGGCGCCGGTGGCGCATGGGCAGATGGTGTTTGCAAAACCGTTGCATTCCTGGGAGAGCGATCCGGACGATGCAAGAGGCGCACCGGAAACCGAGCATGTTGCAATCGTTCACCCGGTCGCCAGTGCAATTGTGATCGCCATCGCATGTCGGCTGCCATGCCGAGAGGCACGGCCCGATATCCGCGATCCAGCGCGGCCTCGAAGTCGCGGACGCATGCGAGTGATGAATGCCCGGCGATCCCCGTGGGCTCGCGTGGCCGGGTGGTGGCTCGCCCTTTGGATCCGGTGGCGCTTTCGGACACGCGCGGGCAGCCAACGTCCTGGGATCAGGAACGATCCGCTCCGCTAGTTCGTGACGAACGTGGTCGCCGGTCTGGAACCAGGCGCAATCGACGGCAATCCACTGCTTTGTTCGGACGCCAGTTGCTTGGTGTTGCTCGCAGCGCCATTCAGGTTGCGTGCGCCGGCATGAATCCCGGCATAACCCCGATGATCGCGGCGGCGCCAGGCACGATGGCGAGCTCGACCGGCCCGAGCGCGCACGGCATACTGGCCCGCCCCGCCGTATGTCGTCCTGATGACGCTCGATACGCTTCTGGCCTGGCTCGCGGTTCTGGTTTTCGACACAACGGGCCAGCTCGCATTCAAGGCCGCGGCTCATCATGCCGAAGGCACCGGCCTGGCGCACTGGCGCGCGATGTCTCGCGGACCCTGGCTATGGGTGGGGATCTTGGCCTTCATCGTCGAGTTTGTCGCTTGGCTCGCATTCCTCTCCTTGGTCCCGCTCGCCGTCGGCGTGCTTCTGGCAACGCTGAATCTGGTCACGGTTATGCTGGGTGGCCGGCTGCTCTTTGGGGAGAAGCTGTCGCTGCACCGCATGGCGGGCGTTGGGCTCATCGCAGCGGGCGTCATGTTGGTCGGCCTCGGATGAAGCCCGGCTGGCGCTACTACGTCGCGGGCTTCGGCGTGCTTATGGCCTTCGATACGCTGTCCCAGCTCTGCTTCAAGCTTGCCGCAGTGCATGCCTTACCCTTCTCGGGTAATTGGCATTGGGCGGTCCGCGTGCTCGCGGAACCCTGGGTGTACGGCGCGATCGTCGGCTACCTCGGTGCGTTCGTCACGTACTTGGGTCTCCTGCGGAATGCCCCCGTCGGACCCGCTTTCGCCGCCTCGCACCTGAACGTGGTGAGCGTCATGCTGGCGTCCGCATTGCTGCTACACGAACGCTTGAGCCTGCCGCAAGTGGCCGGCGCAACGCTCATCGTCGCGGGAATCCTGACCCTCGCCAGTGCGGGAACAGGCGATGCTGCGCCGTGAGCTCCCGCCGACCGCGGGTCTGCCGGCGGCCTGGCGTGACTTCCTGCCACCTTGGCGCCGAGACTTCGCCTCTGATGCCGCCTCCTGGCTCGGCAGCGAATGGTCCCTCCTGACCAGCTCGGGTACCGCGGCCCTATGCATCGCCCTGAGTGCGCTGAGCAGGCTCGCACCCAAACGGCGACACGTGGTCCTGCCCGCATACACGTGCCCGCTGGTGGCCGAGGCCGTGCTGCGCTCGGGGCTGACGCCCCGACTCTGCGACACGCGCGACGGCCACTTTGATTTTGATCCCGATGCCTTGACCGCCTGCTGCGACGAGGAAGTCCTTGTGGTCGTGGCAACCCACCTCGCCGGTCGCGTCGCCGACGTCGCGCTGGCGCGACGTCACGCCGACGCCTGCGGGGCATTCGTGATCGAGGACGCAGCGCAGGCGTTCGGGGCCCGGGTGCACGACCGAGGCCAAACCTGGCAAAGCGTCGGACACCGCGGCGACATCGGGATATTCAGCTTTTCGGTCGGCAAGGGGTTGACGTTATTCGAAGGGGGGCTCGTAATCGCCAAGGATGAGCGAATCCAGGAGTTGCTCGCCGCAAGCGAACGCAAGCTGCAGCGCCGCGCTCCGCTGCGGGAACTGCAGCGCGCCACGGAACTGATAGGCTACGCCGCGCTTTACCATCCAAAGACGCTGTCTCTGGTTTATGGCGCGCCACTCCGCCGCGCCTTGGCGCGCGGGGACGTGGTCAGTGCCGTGGGCGACCGCGCGCGCCATGCCATTCCAATCCACCGCGTCAGCCGCTTTCGGCAGACGGCGGGCACGCGCGCACTGGCGCGCTATCAGGCGCACCTCGAAGCGGCATCCGAACGTGCGGCCCAGCTCCGCCAGACGTTGGCGGCGTTGCCTGGCGTCAAGGTATTGGACGACCCACCCGGTCAGTCTGGCATCTGGATGTTCCTGATCCTTGTCCTGTCCGATGAGGCTCTTCGCAACGAGGTCCTTCGGCCTCTCTGGGGCGCGGGATTGGGCGTGACGCGTCTGTTTGCCATGGCGCTGCCCGACTATCCGCAGTTGAAGGGACGCATTCATGCGCCACCTCTGCCCCACGCGCGAGCATTCGCTGCGCGGACACTGACCCTCGGCAACAGCGCCTGGCTTGATCCGCAGGCAATGGAGCACGTTTTGGCGGCCCTGCGCAGTCGGATCCCCTGAGTGGCACGGCACCTGACCTCTCAAGATAGGTCCCCGGAGACGGGACGTCGGGCCCATCGAATTCGAGGCGTCCGTGCTGAATATTACGGGTTTGTAACATCCCGCTCTGCCCGCGGTCAGGCGGAGGATGGCAAAGTACTCGGAAGGGTAACGCCCAATTATTGCTTCCTACATGCCTAAACAAGTCGATTACCTGCTGCAGGGAGGCCGCAACGGCGTCCTCCTTATCCACGGCCTCACCGGGACGCCTGCCGAAATGAGGTTTGTGGCCAAGGGCCTTCACCGCCGTGGCTATACGGTCTACGCCATGCAGCTCGCGGGCCATTGCGGGACGGTCGACGAACTTCTCGCAACGGGCTGGCGGGACTGGACGGCGAGCGTGCGGGACGCTGCGCAGCACTTGTCGACCCAGGTCGACCGATTGTTCGTCGGTGGCCTGTCGATGGGAGCCCTGCTGGCGCTGAACTATGCGCTCGAACAGCCGGAGATGGTCGATGGCTTGGCGTTGTACGGCACGACGTTCCGATATGACGGCTGGGCCGTACCTGCCATTGGTCGACTCTCCTTCCTGCTGCCCTGGGTAGTTCCGCTGGGCATCGGCACGAAACGCAGTTTCACGGAAGTATTTCCTTATGGACTCCGCGATGAGCGCATGCGTCAGCGCATCGTCGGTGCCATGTTCGGCGAGGACTCGAGCGCCGCCGGCCTGCCGGGCAACCCGTGGCCGTCGCTCGCCGAACTCTACCGACTGGCGCGGCATGTCCGCGCGCGCCTGCACCAGGTCCGCGCACCTGCCCTGGTTGTCCATGCGACCGAGGATGACGTCGCCAGCCTCCGCAATGCCCGCATCCTCCTGGATAACCTGGGGGGAGCATGCGAATTGCTGGAATTGCCCAACAGCTACCATATGGTCACGCTGGACGGCGAACGCGAGCGCGTGATCGAAGGTTCGTCGGGGTTCTTCCAGCGCGTACTGCGGCATGCCCATGCAACGCACGGCAACGTCGAGGCACTGGAACTCCGCGCCGTCGGCGCAGACTGACCTCGATGTACCGTCGCAGCGCCTGCCCGCCCATGCGGTCCGGTATGCTTGTGCAGCCCGCCGGCAACCCGTCCGGCGAATGGTCAGGAGAATCCGCCCCATGAGCGACCAGGTCGCCGACACCATTTTCGACATCATCGCCAAGGAGGCGAACATCGATCGCAGCCGGATCACGCTGGATTCGACGCTCAAGGACCTCGAAATCCAGTCTCTCGACGCGGTGCAGATCCTTTTCGAAATCGAGGATCACTTCAAGATCACCATGCCCGACCGCGACCCGAACTTTGATACGGAGTCGGTCAAAGGACTCGTTCAGACGGTGGAGACACTACTGGCGGCCCAGGGCTCCACGCCCCCCGATGCAACTAGCTGATTGACATGCGCCGGGTCGTCATCACGGGTCAGGGTGCGGTCACCCCGCTCGGGGCCACGGCCACCAGCACCTGGGAAGGCCTCAAGGCTGGGCGATGCGCCATCGGACCGCTGCAGTCCGTGCCGCGGGAAGGACTCCGCAGCGGGATAGCGGCCGAGGTGCTGCACTTTGACCCACTGGCGCACTTCGACGAGAAACGGCTGGTCCTGCTCGACCGCGTCAGCCAGTTTGCGCTCGTGGCCGCACGCGAAGCGGTGATGCAGTCCGGACTCGAGTTCCGGGACAGTGGTCTGGGGGCACGCTGCGGATGCATCATCGGCACCGGCATCGGCGGCGAGACGACGCACGACGATGCGTCGAGGCGCATGTACGGCGAAGGGAACCCGCGACTGCACCCTCTGACCATCGTGAGGGTGATGTGCAACGCACCCGCCAGCCATGTCAGCATGGAATTCGGGCTGACCGGTCCGGCTTTCGCCGTGGCCAGCGCCTGTGCGTCCAGTAATCACGCGCTGGCGCAGGCGCTGGGAATCATTCGCAGCGGACAGGCTGACCTGATGCTGGCAGGCGGGACCGAAGCCTGCCTGTCGCTGGGTTCGGTGCGGGCATGGGAAGCCATGCGTGTGCTCGCGGACGACACCTGCAGGCCGTTTTGCAAGCAACGTCGCGGCCTCGTCCTGGGCGAAGGATCGGCGGTTTTCGTGCTTGAGGAATACGACCACGCGCGAGCACGGGGTGCAACCATCCTGGCCGAGTTTGCCGGGGTCGGCATGAGCGCGGACGCCGGCGACATCGTCTTTCCGAAGGTCGAAGGCGCCGCACGCGCCATGCGAGCGGCATTGGCGGACGCCTGCATGGCGCCGACAGACGTCGCCTACATCAACGCCCACGGTACCGGGACGCCCGCGAACGATCCCACTGAGACGCGTGCCATCCACGAGGTGTTCGGTCCGCAGGCCGCTAAACTGACGATTTCTTCCACCAAATCCATGCATGGGCACGCGTTGGGAGCCGCCGGGGCTCTTGAGTTGGTGGCGACCATCGGAGCCCTCCGTGAAGGCGTTGTTCCGCCGACGATCAATTTCATTGATCCAGACCCCGCGTGTGATCTTGACTATGTCCCCAACGTAGCGCGGGACATTCCGGTCGCTGCGGCGCTGAGTAATTCCTTTGCCTTCGGCGGCCTCAATGCTGTGTTGGCACTGAAACGGATCTGACCAGCGCCTTCCCCGCTTGCTAGCATGTGGTCATGTCATCCAGGCACTCAGGCCGGCATCAATCCTCGCCGCCTTTGCGAGGTGCCACGCTGATCCTTACCCGCAGCGCTGGCAGCGCGCGCACCGAAGCACGGCATGTGCGAGCGCTGGGCGGCACCCCGCTGCTGTTGCCTGGCACGCGCATTGCCCCACCGCAGGACCGTTCCGCAGCGCGTTCCGCGCTGGTTGCGGCGCTCAGCGCCCCGGTCTGCATTTTCGCATCGCCGGCTGCGGTACGCATGGCACGATCCATGTCCTTGGACCGACCCGATCGAGGCACGCGAGTACTCGCCGTTGGCGCCGCAACTGCCCGCGCGCTGCATCGGGCCGGGGTCCGCGGCATCTGCGTTCCATCGCGCGCCGATAGCGAGGGCCTGCTGGCGCTCCCGGTACTGTCCAGGCCACCGAGCCGTGTAGGCCTCGTCGGCGCACCTGGTGGGCGCGAGCTTCTGCCCCGGGTCCTGGCCGAACGCGGCGCGCGTGTACTCCATGCTGGGGTCTACCAGCGGCTGCCTGCTCGCCTCGATCGGCGGCACCACCATGCCCTCGCCCAGATGCAGTATCCAGCCTACGTTCTGATATCCAGCCTGGATGCACTTGGCAACTTGATGCAACAACTCCCGGCCGCGGCACGCGCCCGGCTCATGTCGGCCACGGCCATCGTCAGTAGCCCGCGGTTGGCCGCGGCCGTGCGGGCGGCTGGCTTCATGCACGTTCAGCAGGCGCGGTCAGCCTTGTCGCAAGACATGCTGGCCGCCGCCTGCGCCAGCCACGTCCATCGCCGATCTGGCAGCGGTTGAGTCTGCGAGCAGGGCGTTCGACCCCTGCGGCGCGGCTTCGCGAAACCCGTACCCAGCCGGCTTCCGCCGCCGCGGCACCATGATTTGGCGACGCCATTCCATGAACAAGGGGGCGGGGCTTCGTAGCCGGTGACGACGCTGCTGCTAGCATTCCACCATGGACGACGCCCCTCCTCCCACGCCAGTGACGACGCCCCAGCCACCGCGACGTTGGCCTTGGTGGCTGCTGGTCATTGTATTGATGGCGCTGATTGCCTTGGCTGCCTGGCAGTGGCGGCAGACTGGCCTCGCCGTGCGCAATGCCTTCTCGCTGGTCCACCGGCAGAGCTCGCAGATTGCCGCCCTCCAGGGGGCGATCGACCATCTGCAGCAGGATCGAATAGGCCTTGGGCATCGACTTGACGACGCGGATGCGGCCAATCGTTCCTTGCGGCAGGAATTGGAGGATCTGCGTGGGCGGACACGCACCTTGGAGGATGCGGTTGCTGCGCTCAGCGAAGCGCGCAACGGCGGTGATCGATCACTCCGGCTGGACGAGGCCGGATTCCTGTTACGCATGGCCAAGGAACGTTACGACCTGTTCCACGACGCCGCAGGGTCGCTCGATGCAACACACCTCGCCGCGAAGGCACTGGCTGGCATTGGCGATCCAGCCTACGCGCCCCTGCAGAGTGACGTCCAAGCTGCGGTTGCTGCACTGGAGGCCCTGAAAGCTTCGGATCGCGAGCACCAACTTGATACGCTGACCGCGCTGCGCGCCCAAGTGTGGACCCTGCCGAAGGCCTCGCCGACACCGACACCGGGGGTGAGCCTGGGATGGCTGGATCGCGTCGGGCAGGCTTTGGCGGGGCTGGTGCGCATTCGCCGGATCAATCGGACGCCCTTGGGTGGCGCTGATGGCGAGCTATTGCGGCGTCTACTTGCCATGGATCTCGCCAACGCGCAGTCCGCGCTGCTGGCATGGGACGGCCAGGGCTACGCCGATTCGCTGCAATCCGCGAGCTCGCTCATCCATCGGCACTTCGACATGGCTGCGCCGGCTTGCCGAGCCTTTGCCCAAAAGATGGCGACACTTCGGCCGTTACCAACCACGCCGTTGCCACAAGTCGACGCCGCGCTGACAGAATTGAATCGCGTTCGTGCGCTCGAGGCCTTGCGCACGAGCGTCGTGCCTGGCGCCAAGTCCCGGCAGGCTCACCCGCGATGAGGATGTGGCGCTGGACACTGTGGCTGCTCCTGGTGGCACTCGTGGCCGCGTTGGGTTGGCACACGCTGGCCAGCGACCCTGGATACGTGCTGGTGCACTTCCGCGGTTGGCAGCTAGAGGGCACCGTGGTGGGTCTCGTGCTGCTGGTGCTGGTTGCGTGGCTGGTGCTGGGACTCGCTTGGCGTTTGCTTTACTGGCCGCTCGGAGCCATGTCGCGACGACACCGCCGCATCAGTCGCCGGCGTTTTTCCGAGGGCCTTCTGGCATTGATCGAGGGCCGCCACGGGGATGCCCAACGCGCTTTGACGCGAGCCGCCCGCTTTGGCCCGTTGCGTGCGCCCGCGCTGCTCGCCGAGGCGGAAGCCGCCTATCGCAGGGGCGAAGCTGCGCGCGCATTGGAGGCACTCGATGAGGCCAGTCAACTTGCGCCACGCGCAGCGCGCGTGCTGAGGGCAAGGGTGCTACGTCGCGAATCGAGGGCAGAGGAAGCTCTCGCACTCCTGGTTCCAGCGGCCGAGAGCCAGCAATTGCCGCCCGCGGGATGGGTGGAGCTGGTCGAGGCGGCATTGTCCGCAGGACGCATTGATCGTGCTCGGAGCGCATTGGAGCCATTGCGTGCCAGCGCAGCATTGAGCGCGCGAGCCTATGCCGAGCTTGAGTCGCGGGTCCTGGAGCGCGCGATTGCCGAGGCCAAGGGGGCGGCGGCGATCAATGCATTGTGGGCAGACCTCACGCGAGCCCAGCGCCAACCAGCCTCGGTCGTTGCGGCCTACGCGCAACGCGCTGCCCAGTTCGGGGCTGGCCTTGCCGCAATGGATGAAATCGAGCAGGCACTCGCGCGCCAATGGGACCCCCGGTTGCTAGCGGCGTGGTCCGACCTGGGTGACGAGCCGACGCGTCCGGCAAGGTTGGAACGGGCGTTACACTGGCTCGAGGCACATCCAAATGACGGGGTGCTCCTGACGGCCATCGGCCAGTTGCAATTGGAATTGGGCCAGCCCAGCGCAGCCCGGGAAACGCTGGAGCGAGCGGTCGCCCTGCAGCCGAGCGCGCGGGCATGGACATTGCTGGGTCGGACGTTTCAGGCACTGGGCCGACCGGAGGATGCAGCACACGCCTTTCGAAACGCGCTCCGGTTGCGGGACAACGAAGACGCGCTGCCGCTGCCTGGCATTGGCGGCATGAATACGCGGCCCATCGCCGTCGAACGGCGCGACGATCTGGGATTGCCGCGACTGCCCGACGATTGACGGATCCTCAGGATGCGGCCGGCTTCGTCCTTGCCGGTTGCATGGCGAGATCACGCTTCCGAGGCGGGGGGTGCGGGCCCGGGTGAAACTTGCGCCGCGCATGTTGGTCCAAAGCCCCGGTGCATTTCGCGCGCCGCCGGTCGGCCGTACGCGGGAAATGGCTCGGCTTGGCTCATCTGGCGCACCGCGCCCTACGCAGGGGAACCATTCATGCAAGCGAAGCTCGGCAAGATCATGGCACTGGCGGCATTGGCGACCTTCGCGACAGGCAGCATGCCCGCGATCGCGGCATCCTCGTTGGTGCCCCCGGCCCTGTTCCAGGGATTGCACTGGCGCCTGATCGGTCCCTTTCGCGGCGGGCGGGTGCTCGCCGTGACGGGCGTGGTGCAGCACCCCCAGCGATTTTATTTTGGCGCTGTCGATGGTGGCGTCTGGCGAAGCGATGATGCGGGACGCACCTGGCGGCCCATCTTCGACGGCGAGCCAGTCGGGTCGATTGGCGCAATTGCAGTGGCGCCATCCGATCCCAACGTCGTTTATGTGGGGACCGGCGAGGCGGACATGCGCTCTGACATCGCGACTGGCGACGGCATGTGGAAGTCCGTCGACGCGGGCAAGACATGGAAGCACATCGGGCTTTCCGAAACGCAGGCCATTGGCAGCGTGCTCGTCGATCCGCGCAACCCCGACATTGTTTACGTCGCGGCACTAGGCCATCCCTATGGCCCGAACGCGCAACGCGGGGTGTTCAAGACGACGGACGGTGGCAGGACATGGCACAAGGTGCTTTTCGAGAACGATCGCACCGGTGCAATCGATCTCGCGTTCCAGCCGGGCAACGCCCGCGTGATTTACGCAGCGCTGTGGGAGACGCAACGGCCACCGTGGAACACCTATCCACCCTCCAACGGACCCGACTCGGGCCTGTACAAGTCCACTGACGGTGGCACGCACTGGACCCTGATCAGCAAGGCGTCGACGGGATTCGCGGCCGACCCGGGCCGCATCGGCATCGCCGTGGCGCCGAGTGACCCAGAACGTGTCTATGCAATGGTGGATGCCAAGGCCGGAGGCCTGTATCGCTCGGACGACGGTGGCGCGCACTGGAAGCGAGAATCGTCCGACGTCCGGATATGGCAGCGGGGATGGTACTTCGGCGGCGTAACCGTGAATCCCCGCAATGCCGACGTGGTCTATGCCGCGAATACTGCGCTGTATGAATCGCGCGACGGCGGCAGGACGTTCATCCCGATCAAGGGGGCTCCGGGCGGCGATGATTATCACGTGCTCTGGATCGACCCCAGGGATCCCGCGCATCGCATGCTCGGCGTCGACCAGGGCGCCGTTGTCAGCATTGATGGTGGTTCGACATGGTCGAGTTGGTACAACCAGCCAACGGCCCAGATCTACCACGTCACCACGGACAACCGATTCCCCTACTGGGTATGCGGCGCGCAGCAGGACTCTGGCG
The DNA here is from genome assembly GCA_021818335.1 of Pseudomonadota bacterium. Lineage (GTDB taxonomy): Bacteria > Pseudomonadota > Gammaproteobacteria > Xanthomonadales > Rhodanobacteraceae > Metallibacterium. The sequence continues at coordinate 17,405 of JAKAEJ010000019.1, forward strand.
CCATGTGCCTGCCGAGCCAGAGCGGCCACGGCGTCGATGGCATCAGCCTGATGCAGTTCCACGAAGTCACGGCAGGCGGCGAAAGCGGCGAGATTGCAGTCGATCCGCGTGATCCCGACCTTGTCTACGGCAATACCTATGGCGGTTCGGTCGACAAGTACGACCATCGAACCCAGCAGACGCAGTCGGTCAACCCCACACTGGCCTATCCCGGCCTGTACAGGGCGACGTGGACCCTGCCGCTCGTGTTCTCGAAATCCGATCCGGCCGACCTGTACTTCGGCAACCAGCGGGTATTCCGCACCTCTGATGGCGGCCGGCACTGGGTGCCCATCAGTCCCGATCTGACGCGACGGGACCCTGCCGTCCCGCAGAGCCTCAGCGCCAGCGCCGCCGCTGACAGTCCTATCGCTGGACCACGCCGCGGGGTCGTGTACAGCATCTCGCCGTCGCCCATCAATGCCGATTTGATCTGGGCGGGCACCGACGATGGCCTCGTGTGGCTGTCCCGCAATGGTGGCTCCAGCTGGACTCAAGTGACACCGCCCGGATTGACGGCGTGGTCCAAGATTGCATCCATCGCGGCCTCGCCGCGAAGTGCCGGGGTGGCATACGTCGCCGTTGACCGCCATCGACTCGATGACTTCAAACCCTACATCTGGCGGACGACCAATGACGGCCGGACCTGGCAACCCATCACCCATGGCATCCCGTCCCATGACTTCGTCAACGTCATCGCGGTCGACCCGATGACGCCCGGCCTGCTGTACGCAGGCACCGAATTCGGGGTCTTCGTGTCCTTCGATGACGGCAGGGCATGGCAGCCGCTGCAACAGAATCTGCCGGTGACGTCAGTCCGCGACATTGTGGTCAAGGACAATGACCTGGTGATTGCCACCCATGGCCGAGGGGTCTGGATCATGGACGACGTAACACCGCTGCGGCAGGCGGCGGAGGCGGAGGCCGCCAGCACCGCGTACTTGTATCGCCCCGTTGTCGCTTACCGCGTCAGGCCAATTGGTTTCGCCGGCACGCCGTTGCCAATGAGTGAACCCCGTGGCCAGAACCCGCCACAGGGTGCCTTGATCGATTACGCACTGACGGCACCCGCCCATCACATCGTGCTGAGCATCTTCGACGCGAACGGAACGCTGGTGCGGCGATATGACAGCAACAATGCTCCCCCTGCTGTCAATCTGGACAAGATCCAAATCGCTCCGGGATGGGTGCAGCAACCGAAGATGCTCGCGCTCACGGCTGGAATGCACCGGTTCATTTGGGATTTGCACTGGTCGGCCCCGACGGCCCTGGCGAAAAATGGCCAATGGAGCGACGGCGTCTGGGCCGTACCCGGAACCTATCGGGTGACGCTGGATGTCGATGGCGCTGTGTTCACACGCCATCTCACGCTTCTGCCCGACCCACGCGTGCACGGCATGACCCTTCGCGACTACCAGCAGCAGTTCGCGCTTGCGCAGTCGATCGAGCGGGATCGCGCCGCCCTCAGCGCAGCACTTCGGGGCGCGGGCGGACTTCAGGCGGCTGTCGCCAAGGCTCGGAGCGCAGTGGGCCCGAGACTGGCTGAGCGGCTCACGGCGTTCGCCAACGAGTTGGCCGCGCTCAGCGATATCCCGGCACCCGACCCGTCCAACTCGGTCGGAACCCCACCAACTCATGTCGACAGCCTAACCGCCCTCAATGCGCGCATGACGGCACTGGCACATGCCGTCGGCAACGCCGACGTTCCTCCCACCCTCGATGCCGAGCAAGGTTACACACTGGCCCATCATGCCTTGCGCTCGACCCTTTCGCGGTGGCTGGACTTGCGCGGACCGCGCCTCGCCGCGCTCAATCGAAGCCTCCGCGCCGCTGGCGTCCCACCCATCACGCCCTGAGCACTGGCTCGCGGGCGTTGCGGTGGCTCGGGTCGACGGCCGAGGCTCGCTGCATCGCCCGCAAACGGCGCTATGGTTGAATGCTCGGCGCCCGTTGGGCGCCGGATCGGCTGGTCCGAGACGGACACCACGTCTCGGCCCTTTGCGGGGTGCGTACTCGCATGGTGGGCCACCGCCTGCTTGTCGGGGTGGGGTGAACCCGGCCGCTGCCCGCAGAGAATCGACTCGCGCGCATCGAGCCGAACGAGCGGCAAAAGAACGTACGTCCCATTGACCGCCGCCGCGGCAATCGTGAGGCCACACGAGCATCAAGGCTCAGGCCCTTGACGCTCCCCATCGAACAGCCAGGCGCCTTGCTCGCATCGTGAAAGCTCGTGGCCGCTTCGTGCGCACCCGCCGATCTTCAGCGGGTGCGCATCCCGATCGGGTGTCGGATCAGTGCTTGAGTTGCTTGCGCATGCGTTCCAGCGCCTGCAACTGCGCGATGGCTTGGGCCAGCTGTGCCTGCGCTTCCGCAAGTTCCAAAGCGTCCTGGCGCCGGGCGATCGCGTCTTCCGCCGCTTGCTTGGCCTTGAGTGCGGCAGCTTCATCGATGTCTGCAGCGCGAAGTGCGGTGTCCGCGAGCACCGTTACCACCTGAGGCTGCACCTCGAGAATGCCGCCGGAGACGTAGAACGAAAGCCTTTGCCCATCCGGCTGCACGACCTCGACCTGGCCGGGTTTCAAACGGGTGATCAGCGGCGCGTGCCTCGGGGCAATGCCCAATTCGCCCATCGTGCCGCTCGCCACGACCAACGTGGCCTCGCCATGGTAAATCTCGGCCTCGGCACTAACGATATCGCAACGGATGGTGGTCATGTTTGGGTCCTGTGGTGCGGGCTCTGGCCGGGACCATCGCTGATCGTCACGCGGCCTTCTTCGCCATCTCTTCGGCCTTCTTGAAAGCCTCGTCGATGCCACCGACCATGTAGAACGCCTGTTCAGGGAGATGGTCGCATTCGCCGTCGCAGATCATGCGGAATCCGCGGATGGTCTCTTTCAGGGTGACGTACTTGCCCGGCGCGCCGGTGAACACCTCGGCGACGTGGAACGGCTGGGAGAAGAAGCGCTCGATCTTTCGCGCACGAGCCACGGTCAGCTTGTCGTCCTCGCTCAATTCGTCCATGCCAAGGATTGCAATGATGTCCTTGAGCTCCTTGTAACGCTGCAGGGTGCCCTGGACGCGCCGCGCCGTGTCGTAGTGTTCCTGGCCGATGATATTGGGATCAAGTTGGCGGCTCGTGGAGTCCAGCGGATCGACCGCCGGGTAGATGCCCAGGGATGCAATCTGTCGGCTCAGGGTGACCGTGGAATCCAGGTGGGCGAACGTGGTCGCCGGCGAGGGGTCCGTCAGGTCATCCGCAGGGACGTAGACCGCCTGGATCGATGTAATCGACCCGGTCTTCGTCGAGGTGATCCGTTCCTGCAGCACGCCCATTTCTTCGGCCAGCGTCGGCTGGTACCCCACGGCGGAAGGCATGCGCCCCAGCAAAGCCGACACTTCCGTGCCAGCCAGCGTATAGCGATAGATGTTGTCGACGAAGAACAGGATGTCGCGCCCCCTGCCCGTGGCAGGATCCTTGTCGTCACGAAAGTACTCGGCGAGGGTCAGGCCGGTGAGCGCCACTCGGAGACGGTTGCCCGGCGGCTCGTTCATCTGCCCGTACACCATCGCAACCTTGTCCAGCACCCCGGAATCCTTCATCTCGTGATAGAAGTCGTTGCCTTCGCGGGTGCGCTCGCCGACGCCAGCGAAAACCGAGAGGCCGGAGTGCTGCTTCGCGATGTTGTTGATCAGCTCCATCATGTTGACGGTCTTGCCGACACCGGCGCCGCCGAACAGGCCAACCTTGCCGCCCTTGGCAAATGGACAGACAAGGTCGATCACCTTGATGCCGGTCTCCAGCAGTTCGCTGGCGGCCGCCTGGTCAGCGTAGGCGGGCGCCGCGCGGTGGATTTCCCAGTGGTCCTGAGCCTGCACAGGGCCGGCTTCGTCGATCGCATTGCCAAGCACGTCCAGGATCCGCCCGAGGGTCCCTTTGCCCACGGGCACCTTGATGCCGGCCCCCGTGTTGTCGACGACGAGGCCGCGCTTGAGGCCATCGGTCGATCCCAGCGCGATCGTACGCACGACGCCATCACCGAGCTGCTGCTGGACTTCCAGCGTCACCGCCGTGCCCTGGACCTTGAGTGCGTCGTACACACGCGGCACCTGGTCACGCGGGAACTCCGCATCGACGACTGCGCCAATGATTTGAACCACTTTGCCCTGGCTACTCATATGCGTTTCCTCAGGAATTCAAACGGTGGCTTACCGCTGGGCGCGCTGGGCGCGGCCCGTTCGGTGAAACCCAGACCTGCCTGGCGAAGCGGCCTCGCTCATACTGCCGCTGCGCCGCCGACGATCTCGCTGATTTCCTGCGTGATCGCAGCCTGGCGGGCCTTGTTGTAGATAAGGGTGAATGTTTCGATCAGCTTGCTGGCATTGTCGGATGCGCTCTTCATCGCCACCATGCGTGCCGCATGCTCGCTCGCGAGGTTCTCCAGCACGCCCTGGTACACGACCGCCTCGATGTAGCGACGCAATACGGGCTCCAGCACGCCCTGTGCGTCGGGCTCGTACAAGTAGTCCCAATCGTGGCTTGCCTGCAGATCTGATGCGGCCTGCAAAGGCAGAAGGGTGTCCACCACGGGCTTCTGGCTCATGGTGTTGACGAAGTCGTTGTAGGCCAGGAACACCCGGTCAATTCGCTGGCCCGCGAAATCGTCGAGCAGCACCTTGATGACCCCCACCAGGTCCTCGACCCGGGGACGCTCCCCGAGATGGGTGGCCGAGCCTGCCAAATGGATATCCTTGATTCGCCGAAAGAATTGCAGCGCCTTTTGTCCGACGGCCACCACCTCGACCTCAACACCTTGGGCGCGCCACTGGCGAATCTCGCCGACCAGCTTGCGCAACAGGTTCGCGTTCAGCCCACCACAGAGCCCGCGATCCGTGGAGATCACCAGATAGCCCACGCGCCTTACGGCTTCCCGCCGGACCATGTAGGGATGCCGGTATTCACTGTTGGCGCGCGCAATGTGGCCCACGACTTGACGCATCAGTCGCGCATAGGGCCGCGACGCGCGCATGAGGTCCTGCGCCTTGCGGATCTTGGACGCGGAAACCATTTCGAGCGCGCGCGTGACCTTGCGCATGTTCTGCGTGCTTCGGATCTTGCTGCGGATTTCGCGTGCGTTGGCCATGCCGAGACCCCGGTCACCAGCTGCCAGTCTTCTTGAATTCGGTCAGGGCTTGCTTGAATCCTGCCTCGATATCCTTGTTCCAGTCGCCGCCCGCGTCGATCTGCTGCATCAGCGAGGCATGGCTTTGGCGCATGTACTGGTGCAGTGCGTGCTCAAAGGACAGGATGTCGGCAACCTTGACGTCATCGAGATAGCCTTCGTTCGCCGCATAGAGGGAAACGCCCATTTCCGCAACGGGCAACGGACTGTATTGCCTTTGCTTCATGAGTTCCGTGACCCGCTGGCCGCGCTCCAGCTGGGCGCGCGTGGCCGAGTCGAGATCCGAGGCAAACTGTGCGAAGGCCGCCAGCTCGCGATATTGGGCCAGGGCCAGGCGCACGCCACCCCCAAGCTTCTTGATGATCTTGGTCTGGGCCGCACCGCCCACGCGCGACACCGAAATGCCCGCGTTGACCGCCGGACGGATGCCCGCATTGAACAGGTCCGTCTCGAGGAAGATCTGCCCGTCGGTGATCGAAATGACATTGGTGGGGACGAACGCCGACACGTCCCCCGCCTGCGTTTCGATGATAGGCAACGCGGTCAGCGATCCCGTTTTGCCCTTGACTTCACCACCCGTTGCCTTCTCGACATATTCGGCGTTGACGCGAGCCGCGCGCTCAAGCAGTCGCGAGTGGAGATAGAAGACGTCGCCCGGATACGCCTCTCGGCCCGGCGGGCGCTTCAGCAGCAGCGAGATCTGGCGATAGGCCCAGGCCTGCTTGGTCAGATCATCGTAGACGATCAAGGCATCCTGACCGCGATCACGGAAGTATTCGCCCATCGCGCAGCCCGCATAGGGTGCGATGTACTGCATGGCGGCTGATTCCGACGCCGACGCCGCGACGATGATCGTATGCTCCAGTGCGCCATATTCCTCGAGCTTGCGGACGACCGCGGCGATCGAACTCTGCTTCTGGCCGATGGCGACGTAGACGCACTTAACGCCCGTTCCCTTCTGGTTGATGATGGCATCGACGCAGAGCGCCGTCTTGCCCGTCTGGCGGTCGCCGATGACCAGTTCGCGCTGGCCACGACCAATGGGAATCATCGCATCGATGGACTTGTAGCCTGTCTGCACGGGCTGGTCGACGGACTGACGCCAGATGACCCCGGGCGCAACCTTCTCGATCGGGCTGGAGTGATGCGCGGCGATCGCGCCCCTTGCGTCGATGGGCTGGCCCAGCGCATTGACGACGCGGCCCAGCAGAGCCTCGCCCACGGGAACTTCGAGGATGCGCCGTGTCGTCTTGACGCGGTCCCCTTCCCGAAGATGCTCGTAGTCGCCCAGAACCACGGCGCCGACCGAGTCACGCTCAAGATTAAGGGCCAACGCAAACGTGTCGCCGGGAAGCTCGATCATCTCGCCTTGCATCACGTCGTCGATCCCGTGGATGCGCACGATCCCGTCGGACACGCTGATCAGCGTGCCTTCGTTGCGCGCCTCGGCGCCAAGCTTGAACTGTTCGATGCGGTGCTTGATCAGCTCGCTGATCTCGGAAGGGTTGAGTGTCGTGCTGGACATGGCTTGGTTCCTGTGGGCTCCGGCAAGCGCGGAGCAATCGCAGTATTGGAATGGGAGTCGAGTTCTCGCGCGCGTCGCTCAAAGGTTGTGCGTAAGAACGCCGGACAGCCGGTCGAGGCGCCCCCGCACGGAGCCGTCGATCACTTCACCGTTCGCCTCGATCAGGATGCCTGCCACGAGGGCGGGGTCCTGGCGGATGCTGAGCTGGATGCGACGCGCGTAGCGGCGCGAAAGTGCCTCCGCGAGACGCGCCTGGGCAGCCTCGTCGAGGGGCTGCGCCGTGACGACGCGCACTTCAAGGGCGCCCTGCTCGGCACGCCACAGGCTCTCGAACTCCTCTCGGATGGCCGGCAGGAGCGAGAGGCGTCCGGCGTCGGCCAGCAATTCGAGCAGGCGCGCGAACTCGCCAGCGCTCGCCGCGTCGGGCGGCATGTGCAGCATCACCAACTGCCCCGGGGTGACCCGTGGATCACCCAGCAGTGCCCGAAGTTGCGGATCCTGCGAGGCGGTGGCGGCAAATGCCAGATAGCCCGACCACGCCACGGTCTCTTGGACATCGTGCGCAACCGCAAAAGCTGCGCGCGCATAGGGCCGGGCCAGGGATTGCACCTGCGCCACGGTCAGATCTCCGCGGCCAGTTGCTCGAGCAACTGGCGGTGCGCCGCGGCGTCGACCTCCCGCTGCAGGATCCGGCTGGCGCCGGCGAGCGCCAATTCGCCCACCTGCCGGCTCAGCTCCTGCCGGGCACGTGCGGCCGCGGCAGCGATCTCGGCGTCGGAAGCTGCCTTCAACCGCGCGAGCTCCGCTTGCGCATCCTCGCGCGCCTTGTCCAGCATGTGGTTCGCCTGTTGCTGGGCCCGGTCGATGATCTCGGCTGCCTGTGCCCGCGCCGCCTTGATCTCTTCGGCAACGCGCGCGTCGGCATCGCGCAGCTCGGCGCGCGCGCGTTCGGCGGCCGCCAGCCCATCGGCGATCTTTTTCTGTCGATCTTCGATGGCCGCCATGATGTGCGGCCAGAAGTACTTCATCACGACCAACGCCGTGGCGAAGAACGCCAGGCCTTGGATGATGAGCGTGAGGTTGATATCCATTGCGTGTGTTCCGGCAGGCTATGCGGCCGATCGTAGCGACCGCAAGTCGTGGCAACCGTTACTTCGCGCCGAGCGCGGCGAGGAACGGATTCGCGAAAATGAGCAGCAGTGCGATCGCCACGCCAATCATCGGCACCGCGTCAAGCAAGCCGGCAACGATGAACATCTTCGTCTGGAGCATGGGCGTCAGTTCGGGTTGCCGCGCCGAGCTCTCCAGGAACTTGCCTCCCAGCAGTGCGAAGCCGATGGCGGTGCCCAAGGCGGCCAGCCCCAGGAGCAAGCCCACGGCGATGGCCGTAAGGCTCTGGATGTTGGCGACGAGTGTCAGGTTGTCCATGATGTTCTCCGGATAGACGTAAGGTTGACTGGAAGGGTTTAGTGCTGCTCGGCGGCCATGCTCAGATAGACAATCGTCAGCATCATGAAGATGAACGCCTGGAGCGTGATGACCAGGATGTGGAAGGCGGTCCATGCGAAATCCACGACAAGCTGAACAGGCCCGAATGCGTACGCCGCCCCGTGCGTCAATGAGCCACCCAGGGTGAGGACGGCGATCAGGATGAAGATCAGCTCGCCCGCATACATGTTGCCGAAAAGTCGGAGGCTCAATGAAATCGGGCGCACCGCTTCCTCGATGAGCCTCAGCAGGAGATTGACGGGCGCCAGCAGGATTTTGCCCAGCGTGCCGTGGACATGGAACGGAGCGGTGAACATTTCCTTGAAGAACAATCCCGGTCCCTTGTGCTTGAGCCCGAAGTACTGAATCAGCAGGAAGACCGTCAGGGACATGCCCAGCGTGGTGTTCAGATCGGCCGTTGGCACGACTCGCAGGTAGTGCAATCCCGCTTCACGGCCGAGCCATGGCAAGAAATCCACCGGCACGAGGTCGATGAAGTTCATCAGGAAAATCAGGACGAAGATCGTCAGCGACAGCGGCGCGATGAGCTTGCTCGAGCCATGGAACGTCTCGCGCACGAGTTCGTCGACCGTACCCACGACCATCTCGACGAAGGCCTGGAATCGGCCGGGAACACCGGCGGTCGCCTTGCGCGCGGATGTCAGGAACACGCCGAGGAACAATGCGACGAGCACGAGCGTCACCACGACCGTGTCGATGTTGATGACCCAGAACGAGCCGGGGCCCACCCGCCATTCGAGATGGTGCAGGTGGTGCTGGATGTATTCCGTCATGCCGCCCGCGGCGGACTGCGCGTTACCTGACATCGATCACCTGATTGCAACCAGTCCCAGCCAGAACACTACTTGCGCCAAGCCAAGCCCCACGATCAGCGGCAGCGGCGGCAAGCGAAGCACGGCGAGCGCGACCAAGAACACTCCTGCCACCAGCGCCAGCTTCACTACTTCACCCACATAGGTGGCACGGAGGGCTTGGCGCGGCGTTCTCGCCGGCGCCCCGAACATCCGTAGCGCAAGCGTCGCGTTGCCGAGCGCCACAACCCCACCGCCAATCGCGGCCGCCAGCGCTCCCCGCGCCCCGTGGATCGCCGCCCACGACAAAGCGAGCAGAACCGTTGCGACCACCTGCAACGCGATCATGCCAGCCGCGTACCGCCGGCCTTCCGCGATGGAGTTGCGCATCGGCACTGCCCCGAAGCCGGCCCACCGTGGACCGACCGTCTCGTTCAACCTGAAAGCCACGAGAGGATAACAGCGGCGCGACGGGCGGGGCAACGACAAGGAGCGGGAGCGGGACGAACTCGACACAAAAAAACGGGCCAGTCGACCGGCCCGTTACAGGCCGCAGGCGCCGAGAGGGAGGGACGCCTGCGGGCTTTCGTCGCACTGACTCGCGGGCTCAGCCTTTGACTGGCTTGGCCTGCGCGGCTTGCCGGTCGGCAAGGCCCTGCAGCGATTCGAGGTGGTGGTTGAGCGTGCTCGCGACATTCCGGCCGTGCGCCAAGGCAAGCTCGGCCTGCGTGCGCGCCGTGCTGATGCCCTTGCCGAGAAGCGCGCCTGCAGCCTCGATGTCGCGCGCAGCCAAAGCCTCGCGGCCGAACGCAGCGACGCTCTCGGCTTGCTTGGCAAGTGTCTCGAAATGCTGGCCGAGCAGCGCGCCAACCGTTTCGAACGAGAGCGCCTGCGCCTTGAGTGCAGCGGCCTGCACTTCTTTGCCGGCATTGAGCGCGGCTTCGGTCCACGCAGTGGTATTGAATGCGGTATTGCTCATGGTCTGGCCTCGTGTGGGCGTCTATCGTGGAGTCATCCTAGCAGGGAAAATGGTGCGTTGCAACATCACGGCGCACCGCCCCTGCCGCCTCGCCGGGCAGTCCGACAAAGCCTCAGACCATGGCTTGCGGCACCGAAGCTGCGCGGCATGATGTGCCGCACCATGCATCCGCGCGACTATTTGCCGCAGTAGGTCGCGCCCGCTGTGCAGGTTTCATGGATCACGATCCGGCTCAGTCCCGGCAACACAGGTGCGAGGCGCTCCCATACCCAGCGCGCGAGGCGTTCGCTGGTCGGATTGTCGAGGCCGGGCAGATCGTTGAGGTAGTTGTGGTCCAACTGCTCGTAGATCGGCTGGAACGCCCGCTTGATGTCGGCAAAATCGCAAACCCAACCGGTGCCGGGGTCGGGCTCGCCGGACACATGGACTTCCACCCGAATGGAATGCCCGTGCAATCGCCCGCATTTGTGACCCTGCGGCACCGCCGTCAGTCGGTGCGCGGCTTCGACGGTGAAGACCTTGAATATCTCCATCAGCGTGTTCCGTAGGGGGATCTTCCCGCTGGGGCGCGCCAGCCCCTACAGGGAGCGCTTGGCGCGCGTGAGCACCTGGTCCAGCAACGCAATCGCCAGATCGATCTCTTCAGTCGTGATGTGCAGCGATGGCGCGAAGGTAATGACATTCTTGTAATAACCGCCGATGTCGAGCACCAATCCCATCCGTTTACCTTGGTGCTCGAGGTCGCCAGCCAGTCCGATGTCCACCATTCGGTCGACCAGCTTCTTGTTCGGGGTGAAACCATCCGCCTCGCAGATCTCGCCTCGAAGCGCGAGCCCAAGGCCATCGACATCTCCGAGCTCGGGATGCCGCTTTTGCAGATCGCGCAACCCCGCCAGGAAATGCGCGCCCTTCGCCGAGACCATCGCTTCGTAGTCGGTCTCGGCCATCATGCGCATGGCCTCGAGGCCGACTGCCGTGCCGAGGGGGTTGGCGTTGAATGTTGAATGGGTCGACCCCGGCGGAAAGATCTTCGGGTTGATCAGCTCTTCCCGCGCCCACAAGCCAGAGAGCGGATTGAGGCCATTGGTCAGCGCCTTCCCGAACACGATCGCGTCCGGCTTCACGCCAAAGTGCTCAATGCCCCAGAGCTTGCCCGTTCGATAGAAGCCCATCTGGATCTCGTCGACCACCATCAGAACGCCATGCTGGTCGAGAACCTTCTTGATGCCGGCGAAGTAGTTCTTGGGCGGCACCACGTACCCACCCGTCCCTTGCAGGGGCTCGACGTAGAGCGCCGCGTACTCGCACTCGTTGGCCTTCGGATCCCAAAGGCCGTAGTACTCCGTCTCGAACAGGCGCGCGAACTCCCGCACCAGCTGCTCGCCGTATTCTTCCTTGCCGATGCCCTTGGCCCCGCGGAAGTGATAGGGGAAAGGCAAGAACAGCGCGCGATCGCCGAAGTGCCCATAGCGCCGCCGGTAGCGATAGCTCGACGTAATCGCCGACGCGCCAAGCGTGCGGCCATGGTAACCGCCCTCGTACGCCATCATCAGACTCTTGCCGTGCTTGAAGTTGCGCACCAGCTTGAGCGAGTCTTCGACCGCCTGCGCACCGCCGACGTTGAAGTGCACGCGCCCGGCCAGACCGAATTTGCGCTCCGCGTCCTGGGCGATCGCCTTCGCGAGCTCGATCTTCTCGACGTGCAGGTATTGGCTGGCAACCTGCGGGAGCGTGTCAATTTGGCGCTTTAGCGCATCGTTGAGACGCGGATTCGCGTAACCGAAATTGCACGCGGAGTACCACATTTGCAGATCCAGGTACGGTACGCCCTCGCGGTCGTACATGTAGCTCCCCTCGCAGCGCGAGAAGATTTTCGCCGGGTCTGTGTAGTGAACGGTATCACCGAAGGAGCAATAACGCGCTTCATCGGCCAGCAAGGCAGCCTCATCGCGACTCGTGTCGATGCTGGAAGCAATAGGGGTCGGATCTGCGTGCGGCATGGATCAGCGGTCCTGGGATGGAATGGGAAGTGCGGGCGCCAAGTGGCCGGCCATAAGGCGAGGCAGGGCGACACGCGCGTCGGCAAAGTTGTGGAAGGCAAGATGCGGGTAACCACGCTCGCGGCAGTGCGCCACGAGGCGATGCTTGGCAAATACAAAATCGGCAGAACCCGCGACGCAGAAATCGGAACTGCCGTCGCCGATCAGCAGTACCCGCGCCGCGTCCTGGCGCAACCCCATGGCGCGCTCGCACTTGCAAGTGCCACTGGCTGCGCGGCAAGCCGGATTGCCATGCGGAAATTCGAGACGCCAACTGCGTGCACCCGCCTGCACCAAATGGTTCGCAATCACCGGCAGGTCCTCAAGACCGTAGCGCGCCAGCAAGGCGCGAATGGCGCGGTCGAGTCCGTCGCTGACCACCGTGATATCCGCGCCCGCGGCACGGGCATCGGCCACGAAGGCAGGAAAGGCGGGATCGATGGCGATGGAGGCAATGGCTCCGTCGAGCTGCGCGGGGCTGGCATCGAGCAGCGCGACCTGGCCGGCAAGGCACGCCCGCGAGCCGATTTCGCCCATTTGCCACGCCGTTTCGAGCTCTTCCCAGCCCGGAGCCCCGAAACGCTCCAGCAGCAAATCGGTGACGTCACCGACGCTGACGGTGCCGTCAAAATCACACACGATGGTCCATCGATTCATGGACTTGAGCCTGTCCGCCGTTGGGAAGATGAAACCGCTCCGGCGCCGGGATGCGCCGTGCAGCATGGGTAGGTATGACCGTCCAACAGTACGATAAGTTGCCTGAACGCGCGGTCAGGGGGGCGCCTTGCCCGGAAGGAACCGGACCAGAACACGCTGGCCCACGCGCAGACCCGGCGCATCCAGCTGCAAAACGCAAGGCAGGTCGTGCGCGTCGTCGGGCTGCTCGTGCGTCGGTCCGAACGCCGCCGCGCCGTAGACGACCCCGAGTCGAAGCACGTGGGCCGGCCACTGCTGCGCTCCGCCCCCCTCGAGGACGACGACGGCGCGAAGGCCCGGGTGCACGCGGTCCGCATAGGTCTGGCTGAGTTCCGCCTGGACCAGCAGGGGCCGATCAGGCAGCAAATCCAGCATCGGCATGGGATCCTGCGGCGCCACTCGCGCACCCACTTGCACGAAACGTCCGGCCACACGGCCATTCGTGGCGGCACGAATCGTGTACTGCGCGAGGGTGTAGCGTTCAGCGTCCAGTCGCGCCAAGGCGGCGCGCTCGGCAGCCGTTGCCGCTGCCGCGCGTGCCTGCATCTCGGCCAGCGCGGCACGCGCATCGGCCAGTTCCTGTCCTGACGCCGCGTCGACCGCAGCGGCCGCGGCCAATCGCCGCTCACGTTGCTGCGCCGCGGGCAGCCCTGCCGCAAGCTCGGCCGACCGGGCCTTGGCCTGATCGACCTCCGCTTGCGCCAGCCGTACGGCGATGCGCACGGCTTCGTCATTCAGACGCACGAGCATCTGCCCCGCATGCACGCGGTCGCCCGAGTGGACCGCGACTTGCGAGACGACACCAGGCACGGCGGGACGCACCTGCAGCAACCCGCCCTCGACCGCGACCTCGCCGCGGGCAACGGCCACCCACGGCGAAGGCGTGGCACTCGTCGAGGCGGGACGCTCGCCATTGCCACAACCCGCCAGCACGAGCGCAGCAAACGAACACAGTAAAAGTGCCTTCATTTTCATGATGTTGTATGGGCTCCCATCGGCGGGTGGGGGTGATGCTCGTCGGCCAGCACGCGTCCGTCCTCCATCCGCAGCACACGATCCGCATGTGCTATGAGCCGTGGATCGTGGCTTGCGCAGAGCACCATGGTGCCATGCACGCGCGCGGCGCGATGAAGGATGTCGATCACCGTCTGACCGCTGACCGAATCCAGTGCACTGGTTGGTTCGTCGGCAAACAGCAGTTGCGGCCGCTTGGCCAATGCGCGTGCAATGGCCACGCGCTGCTTCTCGCCGCCGGACAATTCGGCAGGACGCATGTGGCGGCGGTGGGCGAGGCCAACCTCATCCAGCGCGGCCCAAGCCCGTCGCCGCGTCTCTTCGGCCCCCAGCCCAAGATAGCTGAGCGGCAGTTCCACCTGTTCGACCGAGTTGAGCGCAGGAAACAGGTTGAAACCCTGGAACACGAAGCCGATGTGGTGCAGCCGGAATCGCTGAAGTGCTTTGCGGTCCAGCGACCAAACCTGCTCGCCCAGGGCCTCGACGCTGCCGGCGTCGGGGCGCTCAAGCCCGCTCAGGATCGCAAGCAGCGTGCTCTTGCCACAGCCGGAAGGGCCCGAGAGCAACGTCAGCTCCCCCGAAGCGACATCGACGCTCAACTCGTCGATCACGCGCGTGGAAACCTTGCCGACCGTGAAGCTCTTGCCGATCCCCCGACCTCTTATGGCGACGTGCTCAACCATGTCCGCCTCAGCGCAGCAGTCGCGCCGGATCGGCGTTGCGCAGCGTGCGCACCGCCAGCATCCCGGAAAAAAGCGTGATGCCCATCACCAGCACCGCGCACGCCGTCACGCCGGCCACGGTAATGCCGACCGGCACGTCCTGACTATGCGCGAGCAGGAGCACCATTGCCGACAGAACGCCCCCGCCCAACAGGCCGGCGACGCCCACCCAGCCAGCCTGTTCCATCACGACCCGACTGAGCGCGCCGTGGCTGGCCCCGAGTGCGTTGAGCGTGGCGTACTCACTGATCGAGCCAGCGACAGCACCCATCAGCGTCTGGCTCGTGATCACCGTGCCAACCAGGAACACCACCAGAGACATGAACACCACGCCAAGCCCTGCACCGGTCTCGAAAAGCCAGTAGTGGATGGTCCGGGCAGCCAGCGTCGATGCGCTCCAGACCGCATACCGACGCTGGCGATCATGCGGATCCAGCTGCGCGGCCACCACGGCCGCCCGCGCAGGATCGCGCAGACGTGCGACGTAGTAGGCGGGTCTGGGATCACCCCCCACGTTGAGCTGCTCCGCCGTCGCGAGCGACGTGACGATGTTGACACCGCCGAGCGCCCGCAACCCGCTGGTCGTGCCCACGAGGTAAACGCGCTGGCCATTGAGGATTCCGCTTTGGCCCACTTGGATACCCAGCTTGGGCAAATCCGCACGGTCCACGATGATTGCGCCAGGCTCTTCGAGCCTCGCGCGCAGCGCGGGCGGAATGGCGCGAGCGAATACCAGTCCATCCGGCGCAGGGTCGATGCCGGACACGAACACCGATACGCTGCCGAGCTGACGACTGCCCCGCCAATCGCCGTTCACCCACTGGAATGGCTCGACCTGGGCCACTTGCGGGTTCATCAGCAGCCGCATCTGGGCGTCCCGCGGAATGCTGCGCCCGAGATCAATGCTCTGTGTGCCGGGGTAGCCAACCCAGACTTGACCGCGCGATGCGTTGATGTACACGGCCGCACTGTCGAAGATCCCGAACACGAGCGCCAGCTGCACCAAAAGCAACATGCCGGAGAAAGCCACTGCCAGCGACGCGGGCAGATAACGTCGCCACTCATAAACAAGCGTCTTCCGCGCCAGTGCCACCATCAACGTAGCGCCACGTCAGCGGGGTTGACGCGTGGAGCCGCAACCGCCAATGGCGAAGCGCCCCCCAGTGCCTTGTAGAGGGCGACGAACGCGATGTCCTCGACGGCGCGCGCGCGCGCGGCGGCGATGGCCGCTTGAAGAGCAGCATTCCCTGCATGGCCAGCGGCAAGCTGGTCATCCAATCCCAGACGATTGCGGACGGCTGCGGCCCGCGCCGCCTGCTTGGCAGCCAGCAATGCTTCCGTTGCAGCGTCGACACGAGCCCGCGCCGTGCGCAGCGCCGCATAATCTTGCTCGACCTCCGCCACCGCAGACAGCACGGTCTGGCGGTAGTCCAGGACCGCGGCCTTCAGCTGATGGCTGTCGGCACGAATCTTGGCCTCGCGCAGGCCCCAGTCGAAAATCGGCATGTTGATGACGGGGCCGAAGCTCGGGATCGTGCGCAACCGTCCGATCTCCCCGCCGGCGGTGCGCGCTGAAGCGGTCGCTGTCCAGCCCAACCCGAGGCGTGGATAGATATCGGACTTGGCGATGCCCAATTCGCCCGCGGCGCGGAGAATCGCGGCTTCGGCGCGCTGGATGTCCGGGCGCGTACGCAAGAGTTCTGCCGGAGGCAACACCGGCGGCACCCGCGGGCTTCGCGGCATCGCCGCGGGCGCACGCAGATCCAGCTTCGCCGCCGGCAGGCTCAGGAGCACCGCCAATTGCTGGTGCGCTATGACCATGCCGCTCTGGGCGGCCACGAGTGCGGCGCGCGCGGCCGCGACATCGGCCTGCGCCCTGCTGGCAACGGCAGCCGGCTCAAGGTGGTGCTCCACGCGAACCCGTTGCAGGCGGGCGTCGAGCGTTGCCTGCCGCAGCAATGTGGCACCGTCGGTCACGCGCCGCGCTGCGTCACACCAGTCGATGTAGGCGCGCGCGACCTCGGCAGCGAGCGCCACCTGCGCCGCGGCCCGGTCTCCATCCGCCAGCGCCGTATTGGCATCGACAATCCGTTGCTCGCTCTCACCGCGCCCGAACAGCCCCAGTTCCCACACGGCATCGAAGCCAATCTGGAAGTAACTCGCCGTGCTGCCCGGCGTCGGCTCCTGGTTCGTATACAGTGATTCCTGCGGCAAATGCCGCGCCTGCGGGGTATCCAGCAACGCGCGCGCCGCCGCGAGGCGCTCGCCGGCGGCCCTCAGGCCCAGGTTCTGGCTCAGCGCTCGCCGGACGAGCTGGTCCAGCTGCGGATCACCGAAGCTCCGCCACCACCGAGCCAGATCCGGGGCAGGACCCAACGCACCGACCGGCCCCTCCGCGAATCGGGAGGGCATCGCCATCTTTGGTTGCGGCACGCGCGGGGCGACGGAGCAGGCCGAAAGCAGGACCACTGCGGCGACCAGCGCAGTCCGAAACCTTCGCTGCATCCTCTTCACGGTGCGTGCCGCTTCCTGCACGTGCGTCCCAAACGGTTGGCGCAGCCGCGCCGGAATCCCCATGATAGCTGCGCGGCAGTTGTCCCCAAGCTTACGAGAGCCCTACCGGATTGCGTCCCTAGGCCCATTCGCGCGGCGTCAGGTAGTCCCCCAATCGGGCTTCGTCGCTCCCCGGCTCCGGCTGCCAGCCATATTCATATCTCACACGCGGCGGAAGCGACATCAGGATCGATTCGGCACGACCGCCCGACTGCAGCCCGAACAGCGTGCCCCGGT
>JAKAEJ010000085.1 GCA_021818335.1 Pseudomonadota bacterium
TCCGATCAGCCAGCGAATGCAGGGCGGGCGCGATACGCGCGGGCAAATCCGCGTCGTCATCGTCGCCAATCCACGCCTCGAACAGGTCACCCAGGATATACAGCGCGATCGCACTTCGCGCCTGACCAGCCAGGAAGTCCTCGAAGAGCGTGATGATCTGGGGGCGCGACGCCTCCAGATGAAGATCTGAAACGAAGAACGTGGCGGCCAAGGGCTCAACCGCCCGGGCGGGCCGGCAACGCGGCCGCAGGGGCGGCGTCAGGCTCTCGCGGAAGGGTGGCGCCCTGGGGCAGCACGGTGATGCTCTGGATGACGGGAAGTGGCCGTGGCACGTCATCGGTGAATGGTCCCTGGGGCCCCGTGGGCAGGTTGCCGATGGCATCGACCACGCGCATGCCCTGCACGACCTTGCCGAAGACCGTGTAGCCCCAGGTTGCGCCACTCTGGTCGCTGATGAAATCTAGGCGCGGGTTGTCGACCAGATTGATGAAAAACTGCGATGTCTCGGAATTCGGATCCGCGGCTCGTGCCGCGGCGACGGTCCCACGAAGGTTGGACAGGCCGTTATTCGCTTCGATGGCGATGGGTGGACGCGTGGGCTTGGGTTGCAACTGGCGATCAAAGAGCCCGCCCTGGATCAGGTAGCCCTTGATGACGCGCTGGAAAACCGTGCCGTCGTAGAAGCCCGAGTGCACGTATTCGAGGAAGTTCTCGACGGTCTTGGGAGCCTTGTCCGGGAAGAGTTCGATGACGAAGGTCCCCATGCTGGTCTTGACCAGCACGCGTGGCTCCGGCGCCGCACGCGTGACCGCGTCCGCGGCAGATCCGCTCGAGCTGGGGCCAGCCGCGCTGGTTGCGGCGACGGCGGCGCAGCTCGCGGCGGCCAGCGCCAGTGTGACGACAAGACGGGTCAGGCGGGGCGACATAGGCATGGGCCCGAAAGTCAGGAGATTGCCGATGATAGGTCCTGCGCGGGTCGATGGCTCAGGTGCGTTCGAGTTCGAGCTTGAGGCCCAGTTCAGCCAGCAGTGCTCGCTCCAGATCCAGGTCGGTAATGGTCAGGGGGTGTGCATGCAACCATCCAGCAGGGAGGCTGAGCTGGAGCCGCTCTCCGACTACCTGCAGCTCCAATGCCGGAATCGGCTCGCTTCTCCGGGCCCGGCGCAGCAGCACGGCGAGGCGCAGCAGCGCGGTGATGCGGCGCGCGAAAACGCGAAACCTCGGCGGCAGGGCGTTGAAGGCGGCTTTATCCGGCTTCCGGCGATGCGCTTCGACAATGCATGCGAGCAACTGCTGTTCGTCGCGCGAGAAGCCTGGCAGGTCGGCATGGCGCAGGATGTAACCCGCATGACGATGGTGCTGGCTGTGCGCAATGGCCAAGCCGATTTCGTGGACCCGCGCGGCCCAGTCGAGCCATTCGGCTGCCTCGTCCTGGGGTACCCAGTCCGGACCCACCGCTTGCAGCAGCGCCTGGGCCGTGGCGTCCACGCGGGCTGCCTGCGCCTCATCGACCCCATAGCGGCGCGCGAGGGCCTGGATGCTCGCGCGCCGGGGATCGCTGCCTTCGGCGCGGCCAACCATGTCCCAGAGGATGCCCTCGCGCATGGCCACGTCCACAGTCTGCATCCGCTCCAGCGCCAGATGCTCGAATGCGGCTTCGAGGATGACCACGCCACCCGGGAAAACCGGGGCGCGCTCCTCGGACAATCCCGTCAGGCTCAGCTTGGCCGTATTGCCAGCTTCGAGCAGCAATTCGCGCAGGGCCGCGAGGGCAGGCAGCGTGATCCCATGCTCGCTTAGCCCAAGCCCAGCAACGACCGCCTCGATCGCCTTGACCGTACCGGACGCGCCGAAGCACTCCTGCCAACCGGCCTCGCGGAAGTCCATGGCGAATTGCTGCAGCAGGACGCCGATCTCCTCGCGGGCATGCTGCCAGCGTTTGCGGGTGATCTTGCCGCCGGGGAAGAAGCGCAGGCTGGAGGCAACGCATCCTACCTGGATGCTTTCGGCATGCAGCGGATCGAGCTGATGGCCGATGATGAACTCGGTACTTCCCCCACCGATGTCGATCACCAAACGACGTTGCCGCGACAAGGGGAGCCCATGGGCGACGCCGAGGAAGATCAGGCGGGCTTCCTCCCGGCCCGATACAACTTCGATGGGATGCCCGAGCACGCGCTCGGCGGGACGGAGGAACTCCTGCGGGTGCGCCAGCTGGCGCAAGGTGTTGGTTCCGACGGCGCGCACGTGACGCGTGCTGACGCCGGCCAGCCTCTGGCCAAATCGCGCCAGGCAGTCCAGCGCGCGTTGACGCTGCGCGGGTTCCAGACTGCCGCCGGGATCGAGGCCGGCGGCCATGCGCGTCGTCTCGCGCAATCGGTCGATCACGCGAGGCACGCCGTGTTCGTATCGCGCGACCACCATGTGGAAGCTGTTGGAGCCCAGGTCCACGGCAGCCAGCAGCTCGCCTTCCTGCATCTCGCCGCCGTGGGGCTTGGTCACGGGAATGCTCCTGGTCCGAGTGGCACGGATTCTGTCATGGAGCGGCGCGACGTCGGAAATGCGCCAGGCGATGCGCTCCTGCTCCGTGGGGGACATGCGAAGCATGACCTGGCCTTGTTCGTCGACGCATCGTCGACCACGCGAAGCGCGGTCGGGCGCTTCTTTCCTGTACTCTACGGTATTGCGGCATTGCGCCGCGTGGACCAACATGACAGCGCCCCAAGGCGCGGAAGACACGGCGGGGAGCAGGCCCTGATGGGCGAAACAGAATCGGATCGCGTGCTGGTTGAACGCGTCCAGCAGGGCGATGCCCGCGCCTATGACCTGCTTGTGCGCAAGTATCAGCACAAGATCGTGGCGCTGGTCTCGCGCTACGTCAGCGACTGGACCGAGTGCGAGGATATTGCCCAGGAAGCATTCATCCGAGCCTACCGGGCCATCGGTTCGTTTCGTGGCGAAAGCCAGTTCTATACCTGGCTGTACAAGATTGCTGTCAATACCGCCAAGAACCACCTTGTCTCGCAGGGTCGGCGTCCGCCGACGGACGATGTCGCCATCGAGGATGCCCAGCATGTCCAGGGCGCGGAAGCGCTGCGTGACGGGGCGACCCCGGAACATGAATTGCTCAGGCAAGAAATTGAACAAACCGTGTTTGCCACGGTCCAAGCATTGCCTGAAGACCTGCGTACGGCGATCACCCTGCGTGAGGTCGAGGGCATGAGTTATGAGGAAATTGCCGAAGTCATGAACTGCCCGATCGGCACCGTGCGTTCACGCATCTTCCGCGCGCGAGAGGCAATCGAGCAGAGTCTCAGCCCGTTGTTGGACGAACGCTGAAACGTTTTGTTGGCATGTTGACGGGAAGTCGCGTTCGCCCCGCATCGTCGATTGCCATATTTGCAGGTGCGCTGCCATGAACCGTCAAGCATGCAATGAAGATCTGTCGGCTTTCATGGATGGAGAGTTGGGCGCTGATTCGTCGCGATTCCTGCTGCGAAGGCTCGATGGCGATGCCGGTGCGAGTCGACGCTGGGAGCGTTACCACCTTGCGCAGGCGGTGCTGCGTCATTCGTTGCCGTGGCTGGCCAGTCGCGATTTTGCGGACCGGGTGGCTGCCCGTTTGCGCACCCAACACCTTGTCGGTGGCCCCCCGTGGTTGCGGTGGTCGACGCGTCTCGCAGGTGCGGCAGCAGTCGTGGCGGCGGTGTTGATGCTGGTTCCGCAGCAGCCCGACATCGGCGCGCTCGTTCCCCCGAATGTGGCCGCTGCTACCCCCGCTCCCGCCTGGCTCGGTGCGCACGGCGATCCAAATGGGGTTGATCCGCCGGGATTCGGTTACGGAGCGTTTCCAGGAAGTCGCGATAGCCTTGCGGCGATTGACCCATTGGCCCAGGCCGAAGCGTCCAATTGGCCTCGCAACGAGGGCGTCATGCCGTACTTGCTGCCTGACCAGGATCGCCGCATCGATCGATTACGCTCCATGGATGCCGCCGACCACTGAATCGGGCGCCCCATGGTCTCGCCCTCTTAACCCGGCGACCGTGATCGCGCACAATGGGCGGCATGCCGCAGCATCTCGCCTCCACGCCAGACATTCCATCGAGTGCGATGGCGCATGCGCATGCGGCGTTGCTGACGCCTTATCTCAACACGGCCGCGGGCATGCAGGCCTTGCAACTCCGTCGCGGGGATGTCGAACTGCTACGCGCCGTCGCGCCGACCGGCCTCGGCTGCTGGACCCGGCTGGATCTGGCTCGCGGACGATGGTCGGGGGCCGTGCGCGCCGAGGTCGACGCGCTGCCCTTCGCGGACGAAAGCGTCGGCCTGGTGGTGGCCGAGCATGTTCTCGAGGCGTTGGCGCAGCCGGGGCCGCTGCTCGCAGAAATCGCCCGGGTGCTTCAGCCAGGGGGGCGCTTGCTCCTCTGCAGCTACTCCCGGTGGCACCCGCGCGGCTGGGGCGCATGCCGGCGGACGCGCCGTGCGGGCGCCGATTGCCACCTCCGCGGCGTCTTTGCGCAAATGCGGAGCGTTCGCGCACTGGGCCTTGAGCGCGAGTCCATCGAGCGTCAGTCGGGCTGCGTGCTGCTGGTCTTGCGCAAGCGGCGCGCCAGCGCACTGATCCTGCATCTGCCGCGCGGGCGGCTGGCGTCCTTCCGGGGGCCGATGGGGACCATTCCGGGCGGCACCCACCGCGAAGCCTCATGAGTCCGCCCGATGTGTATATCTGGACTGACGGGGCGTGCCTTGGCAATCCTGGACGAGGCGGATGGGCGGCGCTGCTGCGGCGCGGCGAGCGCGAACGCTTGCTGATGGGGGGCGAAGCGTTGAGCACGAACAACCGGATGGAACTGATGGCCGCCATCTCGGGACTGGAAGCGCTCAAGCGCCCATGCCGTGTGGAACTGTTCACGGACTCCCAGTATGTGCGCCAGGGGGTCACGGAGTGGATGCCGCGATGGGAGCGCAACGGCTGGAAAACCTCCGCCCGGCAGCCCGTCAAGAACCAGGACCTGTGGCAGCGGTTGGCGGCGGCTAGCGCGGCGCACCATATCGGGTGGCGGTGGGTGAAGGGCCATAGTGGACACGTGGAAAACGACCGAGTCGACGCGGCAGCGCGTGCGGCCGCCGAGCAGCAGCCGGCATGAGTAGTCGGATAGTCGTCCTCGATACCGAGACGACGGGGCTCGAAGTGAGCCAGGGGCATCGTCTGGTGGAAGTGGGCTGCGTTGAACTCCTGGATCGTCGCCCCAGCGGACGACGCTTCCACTCGTATCTCGACCCGGAACGGGCGGTGGATCCGGGCGCGCTCGCGGTACACGGCCTCAGCGATGCATTCCTGGCGACGCAGCCGCGCTTTGCTGCCGTGGCGGCAGATCTGCGCGAATTCCTGGCCGATGCGGAACTTGTCATTCACAACGCGGCATTCGATCTCGGCTTCCTCGACGCGGAGTTTGCGCGCATCGATTCCGATCACGTCCCGCTGGTACGGCGCCACGCGGTGACCGACACCTTGCTCATTGCGCGCGAGCGCTTTCCGGGTCAGCGGAATTCCCTTGACGCGCTCTGCCGCCGGTTCGAGATCGACAATTCAGGACGAACGCTCCATGGCGCTCTGCTCGACGCCGAGCTGTTGGCGGACGTCTATCTCGCCCTGACGGCCGGACAAAGCACGTTGAGTTTCGGCATGGAATCCGGCGATAGCGCCAGTGGCATCCCCGGATCTGTGCCGATCAGTGGGTCGAAGGTGCCGTTGAGCCTTTTCACGTCGCGTCCACGCGTCATCAAGGCCAGCGTCGAGGAGCAGGCTGCGCACGCATTGCGCCTCGATGCCATCGATCGGGCCAGCGGACGTCCGTGCATCTGGCGGCAAATGGAGGAGCGTCCGGAGTGAACCGGTCGGAGCCGCCCCGGTTCAGCGGCGCAGGCGCACCACGACGGCCGTGAGATTGTCACGCGCGTGATGATCCAGTGCATCCAGCAGTACGTGCTCCGCCGACTCCTGGGCGGATAGCGAGTGGTCGGTCAAAGCCCGCTGGCGCACTTCCGGGGTGCTGGCCTCGAGAATCCCGTCACTGCAGAGCAAAATGGCCGATGGATAGCGCAGGCGGCCGCAACGCAGTCCGACGTGCAATTCGTCATCCTGGCCTCGGCCGAGCAATGCCGTTGCAGTGGGTGCCGGCGACTTGTCGCTTTCCGGACAGGGCAAGGCGGACGCCTCGGCCACGCACGCCGCATCGGTTCCGCCCAGGACGATGGTGCAGTCGCCGACCCATGCGAGTTCAAAATCGGGCTCATTTAGCCTAAGCAGGCACAACGTTGCGCCCGCCGGATGTTCGTTGCGACGTTCCTGGATGAAACGCGCGACCACGGTGCCTGTTGAACGAATGACGCGATCCAACGGGGTCCCCGCTCGACCTAGCCGGAGTGCCTCTTCGCGAGCGATGGCGGCGATGGATTCCCCGCAGCCCATCCCTCCCATGGCATCGACGATGACAAACAACCCCGATGCGGCATCGATGGCGTAGCTGTCCTCGTTATGCTGGCGCCTCAGACCGGGATGTGTCGCGTGACCGAACTCGAACATGGCTGTTTCCCAAAGTTGGTGCAGCATGCCGAAGGCGTGATCGGTTGTCACCGTGCAGCACAATGCTTATTATGACCTGCTCGCATGCCGGCTCGAGCGGGCATCGCGGAGAGGTGGCAGAGTGGTCGAATGCGCCGGACTCGAAATCCGGTTTACGGTTTTGCCGTAACGTGGGTTCGAATCCCACCCTCTCCGCCAGTTGGTAGCATCAAACTGCTGATAAATAAACATTTTCTGCGAATTTGCAGAGTCTGTCCCACAAGCCATCCCACAGAGGCGCGTCAATTCCTAGCCCGGAAGGACGCAGGCCACCGCTTACACGTCGCGCAGCGATCAGCGGACAGACGCGCCGCCGACGTCCAGCGATTCTGTGAGCGCCCCGCCCGGCGAAAGCCGGCCAGGTGTCAGGCGCTGCCGGCTGGAGCCTGGACGCGCCGGGAGGTGGCTACTCAGCTTGCGGATTTTCTGTCAGCCGCTTGGCGATGATGGCGGTCAAGTAGCGCGTGTTCCGCGCAGCGTCGAGTAATTCGGCGACTACTACCAGCACCACCCCC
>JAKAEJ010000086.1 GCA_021818335.1 Pseudomonadota bacterium
TCCGGTTGAGCTACGGGCGCATCACCCAGTCGAGCGCGCTTTGGTCGGGGTAGAGGGATTCGAACCCCCGACGTCCAGCTCCCAAAGCTGGCGCTCTACCAGGCTGAGCTATACCCCGCCGCCGGCAGCGCTTGCAACAAGCACTCCCAGAGCCACGGAATGGTACGCGGCCAGTGCGGATGCCGTCAACGAACATCCACCGGCGCGCACCGGCGGCACGGGAGGCGCTGCATGGTATCGATGCGGCGTCGCGCGGGCAAGGCCTCTATGCTCGCGTTTTCGCCTGCGCCGCAACCGGCAGCATGCATGAATCCCGCATCGTCCCGACCCGATCCGCAAGCCCACGCTCGCTTCGCGCAGAGCAAGCCACTGCTCTGGCTGATCGCAGCCGGCTTCTTCATGCAGACGCTGGATTCGACGATCGTCAATACGGCGGCGCCCCGCATCGCCGAGGCGCTCGGTGCGACGCCGCTCGGCATGCGCACGGCACTGACCAGCTATGTCCTGACCCTGGCCGTCTGCATTCCCGCGAGCGCATGGCTGACCGATCGCTTCGGCACGCGCCGCATCTATGCGGCTTCCGTCCTGCTGTTCACGCTCGGGTCGGCGGCGTGCGGGATGGCGCAGACGCTGCCCGAGCTCATCGCCGCGCGCGTCCTGCAAGGCATCGGCGGCGCGCTGCTGATGCCCATCGGTCGCTATGTCCTCATCCGCCTGTTCGGCCAGCGAGATTTCGTCGCTGCCATGAGCCTCGTGTCCATCCCCGGCCTGCTCGGGCCGATGCTGGGGCCCGTCCTGGGCGGCTGGCTGAGCGAATACGCCAGCTGGCGGCTGATCTTCCTGATCAACGTGCCGGTCGGACTGGTGGGATTGTGGCTCAACGCGCGCACGATGCCAGACCTGGTTGGCACACGCCGCCCGTTCGATGCGTTCGGCTTTGCGCTCTTCGCTGCGGCGTCGGGATTGCTGATGACGGCGTCCGAATATGCCGCCGATGTGCGGCTCGCCGCTGCCGCGGCCTGTGCGTGCGCCGGACTGGTCATGGGTGGTGGCTTCGTGCTCCACGCGCGGCGATGCGCCCATCCGGTCAGTGATCTCGAGCTTTTTCGTGTCCGGAGCTTTTGGATCGCACTGCTGGGTAGCCTCTTCACGCGACTCGGGATTTCCGGCCTGCCCTTCCTGCTGGCGTTGTACTTGCAGATGGGTTGCGGTTACTCGCCGCTGCAGGCGGGATTGATGATGGCTTCGCAGGCGTTGGCCATGATGGTCATGAAGCCATTGATCGATCCCATCCTGCGTCGCTTTGGCTACCGGCGCACCCTTTATGTCAACACCGTCCTGGCCGCGCTGTCGCTGGCGGCGTTCGCCTTGCCGCTGGCACCGTCGGACTGGGTTGGCGTCATTGCCCTGATGTTCGTGCTCGGCCTGGTCATGTCGCTGCAGTACACGGCGATGAACACGCTGGCATTCGTCGATCTCGCGCCCGAGCAGGCCGGACATGCATCGTCGATGACATCGACCGCGCAATACCTCTCGATGAGCTTCGGCATCGCGCTGGCCACGTTGTTGATGGGTGCGCTGCTGCCGAGCGTGCCGTCGGCCGGTGCTTACCTCCACGCCTTCCATGCCACGGTCCTCGCCCTTGCTGCGTCGTGCATGGTGGGCGCCGCCGTCTTCATGCGCCTGCGCCGCGATCGCCCGCTGCGCGCCAGGGTCGACGAACCGGAGGCCGCCATCTAGTGCCGCGGGCGGGTTACCATCGGCCCGAATCCCAACCAGGAAGCGCGGATCATGCACGATGCGGCGGGCATACTGCTTTCCCTCTTCGTGGTATTCGTCGGCGCCCGCATCGGCGAAGAACTGGCGCAGCGCCTGCACATGCCCGGGGTGGTTGGCGAAATCATCGCCGGCGCCGTGCTCGGCCCGTCCGTACTCGGCTGGGTCGGCCCCGGCCATGTGCTCGATGCCTTGGCGGAAATCGGCGTCGTTTTCCTGCTCTTCGCAGTTGGCCTGGAAACCCGTCTGGACGACCTCAAGCGGGTGGGCCTCATTGCGGTCATGGTCGGCACGCTGGGCGTGATCGTGCCCTTCGGCGGTGCCACGGTCTGGGCCCATGTCGAGGGGTTCGTCTGGGGCAAGTCGATGTTCATCGCCGCTGCGTTCGTGGCCACTTCGGCAGGCATCACGGCGCGCGTGCTGCAGGACATGCGGGCCCTGCAGCGTCGCGAAGCGCACGTGATCCTGGGCGCGGCGGTCATCGACGACATCCTTGCGATGCTGCTGCTGGGCGTCGTCGTCTCGGTCCAGCAGGATGGCACCACCAACGCCGCCCACCTGCTGGCAGTGATCGCCGAAGCGGTCGGGTTCGTGCTGATCGTCGGCTGGGTGGGAACGCGCGTGGCGCGCCGACGCTCCAATTGGCTGGAGCGGCCGCGGATGAGCATGTCGGCGCTGAGCATCGTGCTGGCGCTATGCCTGGGCCTGGCCTGGCTGTCGACCCGCTTCGGACTGGCCGCGATCATCGGCGCCTTTCTCGCGGGCCTGATCGCATCCGAGACCGAGCAGCGGCAACAGCTGGAGCACCACATGAAGCCGCTGCTGACGCTGCTGACACCATTCTTCTTCGTGATGACGGGCGTCAAGCTCGACGTCGGCGTGTTCGCGCAGCCTGACGCGCTGTTGATGCTCGTCGTGGCGACCGTGCTGGCCGTGCTCACCAAGCTGCTGGGGGCCTATCTCGGTGCACTGAAGCTGGGCCAGCGCAGTGCGCTGGCGGTCGGCATGGGCATGGTCCCGCGCGGTGAAGTCGGCGTGGTCGTCGCCAGCCTCGGACTCGCCGCCGGCGTTTTCAATGCCAAGGTCTACGCGGTGATCGTGGCAATGTCCCTGTTGACCTCGATCCTGACCCCGCCGCTGCTGGGCTGGCTGCTGGCCTGGTCCCAGCAGCCGCAGGATGATCCCCAGCCGACCTGACCCGGCGGCGTTAGCCGCCACCACCGCCCGGCTTGCCGTGGATGCCGCCACGGGTCAACGCCATCGGATCGAGCAGCTTGGCCAGTTGTGCCTTCGGCAGGCCCGTCGTCTCGACCGCCACGTCGAGGATGGGACGCTTCTGCTTGTAGGCCAGCTTGGCGGTGGCCGCGCCCTTTTCATAGCCGATGACCGGATTCAGCGCGGTGACCAGGATGGGATTCTGGTTGAGCGCCTGCCGGATGTGCTCGCGGTTGACCTTGAAACCGGCGATGGCATCGTCGGCGAGCACGCGCATGGCGCTGGCGAGGATCGTGATCGACTGCAGCAGGTTGTGCGCGATCAGCGGCAGCATGACGTTGAGCTGGAAGTTGCCGGCTTGCCCGCCGACCGTGATCGCGGCGTCATTGCCGATGACCTGGGCACACACCATGGTCATCGCTTCGGCCGCCACGGGGTTGACCTTGCCCGGCATGATCGAGGACCCAGGTTGCAGGGCGGGAAGCTCGATCTCGGCCAGTCCGGCCAGCGGACCGGAATTCATCCAGCGCAGGTCGTTGCTGATCTTCATGAGCGCGCAGGCGAGCACCTTCAACTGGCCGGAGAGCTCGACCGCGTCATCCTGCGCGGCGATGCCTTCGAAGTAGTTGTCCATGGAGGAGAAGCGCACGCGCGTCATCCGCGTCAGCTCCGTGGCGACGCGAGGTCCGAACCGCGGGTCGGCGTTGATGCCCGTACCCACCGCGCTGCCGCCCAGGGGCAGGCGACGCATGCGCGTGAGCGCATCTTCGATGCGGGCCTGGCAGCTCGCAAGCTGCGCGGACCAGCCCGAGAGCTCCTGTCCAAACGTGACAGGCATGGCGTCCATCAGGTGGGTCCGGCCGGTCTTGACCACGCGGGCCAGTTCGCGTGCGCGCCGGTCGATCGTCTTGCGCAAGTGCGCTAGTGCCGGCATCAATTGCTCGCGGGCTTCCAGCACGGCGCTGACATGGATTGCCGTGGGGATCACGTCGTTGGAACTCTGGCCCATGTTGACGTGGTCATTCGGGTGCACCTTGAGGCGACCCGTCGCAGCGAGGTGCGCGATCACTTCGTTCGCGTTCATGTTGCTGCTCGTTCCGGATCCCGTCTGGAAGACGTCAATGGGGAACTGGGCGTCGAACTCGCCTTCCGCCACGCGCCCGGCCGCTGCCTGGATAGCCTTCGCAGTCGCCTTTGGAAGGTGGCCCATGCCGGCATTGGCGCTGGCCGCGGCGGACTTGATCAATCCCAGGGCCCGGATGAACGCGCGCGGCATGCGCAAGCCCGAGATCGGGAAATTCTGGACGGCGCGTTGCGTCTGAGCGCCATAGAGGGCGTCGGCCGGAACTTTCAGCTCACCCATGCTGTCGTGTTCGGTACGGTACTGCCGGTTCATCGGGGTTCCTCGGAAATGGCTCGAACCAGCACGGCAGTATAGCTGCGCCATGTAGACTCACGGCCTACATCACCGCTTCCGCACGCATGGATCACCCTGCTCTCGTCGCACTATCTCCCCTGGACGGTCGCTACGCCGCGCAGTGCGCGCCCTTGCATGCGATCTTCAGCGAATCCGGTCTGATGCGGCGGCGCGTCCGCGTCGAGATGGCCTGGCTGTTGGCGCTCGCCGAACATCCGGGCATTCCGGAATTGCCGGCGTTCGACCGCGCGACACGTGCCGCACTGGTCGCGATCGAGCAGGATTTCAGCCTTGAGGACGCCGCGGAGGTCAAACGCATCGAGCGGACCACGAACCACGACGTCAAGGCGATCGAATACTTCATCAAGCAGAAGCTCGCGGCGATCCCCGGCGCGCGGACCGCAGCCGAATTCGTCCACTTCGCGTGCACGAGCGAGGACATCAACAACCTCGCCTATGCGTTGATGCTGCAGGATGCGCGCGAGCAGGTGCTGCTGCCCGCCATCGATGGTCTGATCGACCGTCTGCGCGCCATGGCGCACGCCCATGCGGATCTCGCCATGCTGGCGCGCACCCATGGCCAGCCAGCTTCCCCCACCACGTTGGGCAAGGAGCTGGCCAACACGGTGGCGAGGCTGCAACGCCAGAGGGCGCAGCTCGCAGCCATCGAGATCCCGGGCAAGATCAATGGCGCCGTCGGCAACTACAACGCCCACGTGGTGGCCTATCCGGAAGTGGATTGGCCCCAGTTGGCGCGTGGGTTCATCGAGGGGCTCGGCCTTGTCGCCAACCCCTACACGACCCAGATCGAGCCCCACGATGGCATCGCCGAATTGGCCGATGCCATGCGCCGGATCAATGTCATCCTGATCGATCTTGCCCGCGACCTGTGGGGTTACATCAGCCTGGGCTATTTCAAGCTGGCCCTGCGCTCGGGCGAGGTCGGCTCCTCGACGATGCCTCACAAGGTCAATCCGATCGATTTCGAGAATGCGGAGGGCAACCTTGGCCTGGCCAACGCGCTGCTGGAGCACTTCAGCGTGAAGTTGCCGATCAGTCGCTTCCAGCGCGATCTCACCGATTCCACCGTGCTGCGGGCACTGGGCACGGGCTTCGGCCATGCGCTGGTTGCGCTGCAGGCCCTGGCCCGCGGCCTGGACAAGCTGGCTGCCGACCCGGTCCGCATCGCGGACGACCTCGAGGGAGCCTGGGAGGTTCTCGCCGAGGCCGTGCAGACGGTGATGCGCCGCTACGGACTTCCCGAGCCTTACGAGCAGCTCAAGGCGCTGACCCGGGGTCGTGCGATCAGCCAGGGCACGCTGGCCCAATTCATCGAATCGCTGGCCTTGCCCCAGGCCGCCAAGGCGCGCCTGCTGGCGCTGACCCCTGCCGCCTACAGCGGCCTTGCCAGTCGACTGGCCCGGAACGTCTGAGGTCCACGATGCCTCGTCCTGTCAAGCGGCGCGCACCTGCAACGGCCACGGAGACCCCACCCGCGCGCAAGCGCGTCTCCACGCTGCCCATCGAGGTCCACGCCAGCCGCGACATGCCCCTGGGCATGCCGCCGTCGCGCTTCCTGACCCAGTACTGGCAGAAGCAACCCCTGGTCATTCGTGGCGCCCTGGCCGGCTGGAAGCCGCCGATCGCCCCGGATGACCTCGCAGGCCTGGCCTGCGAGGACACGGCGCTGGCGCGCATCGTCCGCCGCGACCGCAAGCGCTCGCAGTGGACGCTGCAGCGCGGACCCTACGACGAGTCGACCTTCGCGGCACTGCCCGCGCACGATTGGACGTTGCTGGTCCAGGACGTCGACAAGTGGGACGCCGATGTCGCCGGACTGCTGGACTTCGTCCGCTTCCTGCCAACCTGGCGGATCGATGATGTCATGGTCAGCTACGCGACCGACGGGGGCGGTGTCGGGCCGCACATCGACCAATACGACGTGTTCCTGGTCCAGGGCCGGGGCCAACGCGAATGGGCCATCAGCACGGACCGCAATGCACCGCAGGGGCTTCGCGTCGGAACCGACCTGCGCCTGCTGGCCGAGTTCCATCCGACGCACCGGTTCACGCTGGATCCCGGCGACGTGCTCTACCTGCCACCCAACGTGCCGCATGATGGTGTGGCGATCGGCGAATGCATGACCTTTTCCATCGGCATGCGCGCGCCGGCCGAATCGGAGCTGTTGCTGGATTTCGCGGAGTTCCTCGCGGAGCAACTTCCGGAAACACGTCGCTACGCCGATCCGGATTTGCGGCCGGCGCGCGCGACCGGGCTGATCGATGCAGCCGCCCTCGAGCGCGTGCGCACGGTGCTGGGACCGCTGGCACGCCGACTCCGGAATGTCGACCTGGCATATTGGTTCGGCCGGATGATCACGCGCTACCGCAGCGCGGCGCCAATCGCGGGCAGTGGCCAGACGCCCGCGCTCGAGCAGATCCGCGACACGCTCGCCAGCGGCCGGGCCATCCTTCGCCACCCCTTTGCGCGCTTTGCCTGGGTGGAGCACGGGGGCGATGGTGCGGCACTCTTTGCCGCGGGCCACATGGTCCACTGCCCGCGGGCACTGGCCGAATCCCTGTGCGCCCATGCGCGCATCGAGCCGGATGATCCGCTGTTGCAGGACAGCGCCTCGCTGGCTGCCTTGCGCGAGTTGCTGGCGGTCGGATGCGTCCAGTTCGCGCGC
>JAKAEJ010000020.1 GCA_021818335.1 Pseudomonadota bacterium
GCGATCTCTTCAAGAGCCTCAAGCTCCCCCTCCCCGACGAAGCCACCGCCCTGTAGTGGCATTTCTGCCCACCGGGCATCAATGCAGTCAACTACTTACTGCGCTAACTGCGGAACTTGAGGACTCCTTGCGCATGGACGTTTTACGCTGGCTGACGTGGTTTTGCCTCGGCTGGCCGCGATGGATTTAGGCTGCCTGTCCAAGGCTGGCGATGTCGATGACGAATCGGTAGCGCACGTCACCCTTGATCATGCGTTCATAGGCGTCATTGATCTTTTGAATCGGGATGAGTTCGATGTCGGCTGCAACATGGTGAGCTGCGCAGAAATCCAGCATTTCCTGGGTCTCTCGGATGCCGCCAATCAACGAGCCGGCCAAGCGCTTGCGACCGCCGATCAGCGAGAATGCATGGACGGGTGTTGGATCAGGCACGCCAACGAGCACCATGGTGCCATCGCGACGCAGTAGTCCCAAGTAATCATTGTAGTCGTGCTGCGCAGAGACTGTGTCGAGGATGAAATCGAAACGACCCGCGTGCTGCTTGAACACAGCTGTGTCCCGCGTCACCAGGAAGTCATCCGCACCCAGGCGTTGCGCGTCGTCACGTTTGCCGGCCGAGTGGCTTAGAACCGTCACGTGCGCGCCCATAGCCTTGGCTATCTTCACCGCCATATGGCCAAGTCCTCCAAGGCCCACGACAGCGACTCTGTCGCCGGCTTTGATCCCGAAGTGGCGCAAGGGGGAATAGGTGGTGATTCCGGCGCAAAGTAGCGGTGCCGCGCGATCCAACGGCATGCCATCGGGGATGCGCAGGACGTAGTTTTCGTCAACGGTGATCCTGCTCGAATAACCGCCGTAGGTTGGGCGCGTGGCGTCAAGCCCACCGTCCGGCTTTCGTTCGAAGCTGTTGTAAGTCGCGCTCATGCCTTCGGCGCAGAACTGCTCCTCACCCTCGCGGCAGGCCTCGCAACTGCGGCACGAATCTACGAAGCAGCCGACGCCGACGGCATCGCCCACTTTCCATTTGCTGACATGGCTGCCGACCTGGCTGACGACGCCAACGATCTCATGGCCGGGAACCATGGGGAACTTCGAACCGCCCCATTCGTCACGTACCTGGTGGATATCCGAATGGCAGACGCCGCAATAGCGAATGTCGATCTGGACATCGTGCGCACCCGGTTCACGGCGCTCGACTGTAAAGGGAGCCAAGGGCGATTTGGCAGCATGTGCGGCGTAGGCTGGTGTCTTCAATTGCCTTCTCCTGTTCAGGGCGGATACGCGCAGTGCACATTCTTCGTCGAGGCATCATCCATCATGCGAAGCCTGGGTGAATGATCCATGGACAACTGGCCCGCGCAAACGCCACATCAGACCACGTCGGTCCAACTGGACCAAGCCAGGTACATCAGTTTTTCCTCAGCGGAACCATCGCTTCCGGGGCAACAGGCCCTGTGCGCGCCTGATCAATGATGCGGAATGTTCCAGGGGGCAACGCATCGAGGTGCCACGGTCCGAGGCTCACGCGAACAAGGCGCAGGGTGGGATGTCCGACCGCAGCAGTCATGCGTCGCACCTGGCGGTTGCGACCCTCATGCAAAGTGATCTCGAGCCAGGTATCGGGGACGTTCTTGCGATGACGGATCGGCGGTTCGCGTGGCCACAGCCAGTCGGGAGCGGTCGCGCGCCGCACACCGGCGGGCAGGGTTGGTCCGTCGCTCAATTTTATGCCACCACGCAAGCGTTCGAGGGCAATCTCGTCTGGGACGCGTTCGACCTGCACGAGGTACACCTTAGCCGCATGCCGACGGGGGTCGGTCAGACGATGGATGAGCTCGCCCTCGTCAGTGAGGAGCAGCAATCCTTCGGAGTCATAGTCGAGCCTCCCTGCGGCATACAGGCGGCGCCAGACGGGGTCGTGTGCCCGCGGGGCCCCTGTCGGCGCTGGCGCGACGGGCGGAAGCAGCCCCGATAGCGTCGGACGACCTGTGCGGTCGGTGAACTGGCATAGTGTGCCGAACGGCTTGTTGAGCAAGACGCGCACCGTCTTTCAATGCCACGGCATGCACGGATTTGGGATGATGCGCAGCGTTCGCGTATCCATTCAGAAATTCCCTAGGACCCAAAGTCAGGCTCAGCCGTGTTCATCCATTGCGCCGACTACCTCGAAGCCATTCGTGTGTCGAGGCGGATCCGCTGTTGATAGTACGCTGTCCCGGCAGTGACTGACACGCTTTGCATGGACTTAGGTGATGCGGCCTCGCCACGTGAAGTAGTTGCGTGACGACACGTGAATTTCTGCGGATGCGTCGACTTCGATCGTGGCTGCCATCCGCACCGGCGTGGCGTTTCCATGCCATGCCGGTGCGGACAGGCTGTTACATTGCAGCAATCAGACGATCGCCGAACTCCGAACATTTGACCTCGGTAGCCCCGTCCATCAGTCGCGCGAAGTCATAAGTGACGTGCTTCGCGGCAATGGCCTTGTCCATCGCGGAAATAATTGCATCCGCAGCCTCGTTCCAGCCCATGTAGCGAAGCATCATTTCACCGGAAAGGATCACGGACCCGGGATTGACCTTGTCAAGACCTGCGTACTTGGGTGCCGTCCCATGCGTGGCTTCGAACACGGCGTGGCCGGTAAGGTAGTTGATGTTGCCACCCGGAGCGATGCCGATGCCCCCGACTTGTGCAGCCAGTGCGTCCGAGAGGTAATCACCGTTGAGATTCAGCGTTGCAACCACGTCATACTCCGCTGGCCGCAACAGGATCTGTTGAAGGAAGGCGTCGGCGATTGCGTCCTTGATGACGAGTCCGGCCCCGGGCTTGCCTTCGGGGATGACGTGCCAAGGTCCTCCATCGAGCTCAACGGCGCCGAAAAGATCACGCGCCACCTGATAGCCCCAATCGCGGAACCCGCCTTCGGTGAACTTCATGATATTGCCCTTGTGCACCAAGGTCACCGATCTGCGCTTGTTCTGGATCGCGTACTCGATCGCGCTGTGAACAAGTCGTTCGGTGCCGAGGCGGCTCACCGGTTTGATGCCTATGCCGACTTCGACCGGCAAACTGCGCTTTGGCGCGCCCACGGACTCCAGCAACGTCTGCCAGTCGTTGACGCGCCCTTGAGTACCAAAGCGGATCTTGCCGAACGCCTGCGGAAATTCGCGCTGAAGGAAATCCAGTACTTTCTGCGCATCGCTGCTACCACCAGCCCACTCGATGCCTGCATAGATGTCCTCGGTGTTCTCGCGGAAGATGACCATCTCTACCTTGCCTGGGTCCTTCACGGGACTGGGAACACCTTTGAACCAGCGGACCGGGCGTAGACATACGTAAAGGTCCAGCATCTGTCGTAGCGCCACATTGAGCGATCGGATTCCGCCGCCAACTGGGGTGGTCAGGGGTCCCTTGATGCTCACCAGATAATCGCGACATGCCTGTACCGTGCTATCCGGCAACCAAGTGTTGAATTGCTCGAAGCTTTTCTCGCCGGCAAAGACCTCCATCCAGTGGATCTTGCGTCGATCCCCATACGCCTTCGCGACGGCAGCGTCGATCACGCGCACGCTCGCGCGCCAGATGTCGGGTCCGGTGCCATCGCCTTCGATGTAGGGGATGATCGGGTTGTCCGGTACCAGCAGGCGGCCGCGATCAATGCCGATCTTGGCACCTCCAGCAGGCACTACGAGTTGCGGTTCGCTCATGACGACTCCTTGGCAGGGATGGCGGAGATGCCGCCAAAGCGCCTATTGTCGCGCGTCGCCGCACCATTGGCCAAACGCTGGGTGCGCCGCGCAGATTACCGCTCGATCGCTTGGCGACTGTCGGGCGTGGCACATCGAGTGGCCAACAGTCGTTGATCCGACCAGGCCAAGGTGCGGCGGCGGTTATGTCGAAGGAGCAGGCGGCGCCATTCCCTCTTGCGGATGAGGCGCATGAAACGCATGGAAGGCAGGCTGCCGTTGCTCAATACATGCAGCCACCTTCCATCACTCGCCAGTTTCAGGCCAAGTCGCGCAGCCACGGCCCTCAGCGTAGCCAATGTGAAGAAACCGACGTGCTGTCCCGATTCGGGCATGTAGTAGTGCCATTGCCCGGGCAGATTATTGCGTGGCGGCATGAGTTCGGTACTGATGATGATGAACCCCGCCTCCTGGGACCAAAATCGCACGCTGGATAGGGGATCCGTGAGGTGCTCCACTACTTCAAACGCGGTCAGGACATCATAATGGTCGCCCGCCGTTGCCTCGAAACCGCGCGCGAATTGATTGGCGCAATAGGGGTCGCGCCAGCGGAAGTCATATCCGCGATCCCGGAGCAGTCGCACCAGGAGTCCGTTCCCACCCCCATGGTCGACGCAGACCCCGGCATGGGGTCGATTCCACGCCAGGATCGCTGCGGTTCGTTCGGATAGTTCGATATTGCGTGCCGCGATGCCGGTGTCCAGGACATCCAGAGCGCTGTCTGCATAGGCCTCTTCGAGCCAGTGCGGTTGATCGGCACGTACGTAGCCGCAGTCGCTGCAACGGACGTATGTTGCACGGTATCGGCTCCGCACGATGGCATTCGCGAATCGCGCTTCGGTGCCTCGACATATTGGGCAAGTCATGGCTTTACCGGACGTTGCGCAGGTCCCAATGTGGACCAATCAACCAAGTCAGGCGCTGCGCGATAAGCTTCATCGGCAGATCGCTCCGGATTTCTAGTTCGACGTGAAGATCGTGCTGTTCCGCGCGCGCAGAGGCCAAAGGATCAAGTTGTCCGAGTGCCGCGGGCACCTTGTCTGGCTCTAGCTGCTGGTCGCGCCAGCGTTGGAATAACCCTGGTTCGCGCAATGCCTCCGAGATCGCCGACGCCAGCGCGTCCGGGCTGCCTCCGGAGAAGGCCAGTGCGGGATCGGATCCACGCGCGCCGTCAAAATGCTCGATGTGGATGCTGAAAATGGCCATCGTGCGCTCCGTAGGGTTCTCACGTACTTGGTTGAAGGGCGTGCACAGCTCCAGCCAACGCGCTCGCGGCTTCTTCTGGCGTGGCACCGTACTTGATTACGCCGAGGCAAGGCGCGGTCAATCGCGCCCGCAGTGTGGCAACGTTGGCTTCAGGTTCAATCATTTCGGGGTCAACTAAGCTACCCACCCAGCCGAGCAGCTTGGCACCATCCTCGATGATGGCTCGCGCAGTGAGAAGTGTGTGGTTTATACAGCCAAGGCGCAGACCTACGACGAGGATGACGGGCAAGCCCAATGTTCGCGCCAAGTCTCCCGCTACGAGTGTTTCTGAAAGCGGAGCCATCCATCCGCCCACGCCTTCGACAACGACAATTTCGGCCCGTGCCGACAACCGAGCGTGTGCAGCCGCCACTACATGCAAATCGACCGGCCGATTCTCGGCAGCCGCCGCCAGATGGGGTGAAACCGGCTCTTCATAGGCCATCGGATTGACGAGATCGTACGGTACCGTCGTGTAACTGGCCGCCAACAGCGCCAGCGCATCATCGTTGCGGAGTCCGTCGGGCGCTCGTGTACAACCACTGGCGACAGGCTTCATGCCGATGGCGCGTACGCCCTGGGTGCAAAGCGCGTTCAGCAGTGCAACGCTGACGAAGGTCTTTCCGATACCTGTATCGGTTCCAGTTACAAAAACGCCACGCATGAACCCAGACCCCCCGATGTTCCAAGTGCGATCATTGTCGGCCGCCAAAACCAGGAGCGCATCCATGCATGTAGGAACTTCAATTCAAGCCACAACAAAGGACCAACTTTACGCGGAGCTGGCACGCGAAGCAGGGGCTCTCCTTTCAGGCGAGCACGATCTGGTCGCAAACGCGGCCAACTTTGCGGCGCTGGTTTGGCAGCATTTGCCGCGCATCAGTTGGTGTGGTTTCTATTTCCTTCAGTCAGACGGTGACCTCCTCGTCGGGCCATTCCAAGGCAAGCCGGCGTGCGTGCGTATTGCCATTGGTCGCGGCGTTTGCGGTACCGCTGCAGAGACGCGAACCTCCCAGGTTGTTGCAGATGTCAACGAATTCCCTGGCCACATCGCCTGCGATCCGGCGTCCCGCAGCGAAATCGTGGTGCCATTGCTGTGGCAGGATGGGTCCTTGCTCGGTGTTTGGGACGTCGATAGTGCCGAGCAGGGACGATTCGACGACGTTGACAAGGCTGGCATGGAATTGCTTTGCCGCGTTTTTCTGGGGAGCCTCGGCAGCTAACGCGCGGCAGATGGTCGCAGACGGTGCGTCAAAAGGGCCGCGAGCGCACCTCGTGCCTCGTCAAGCCCGGTGCCGGATTTGGCGGAAAATGCTTGCACGGAAAGGACGCCGCTGGAGCTTTCAAGGCGCTTGCGAACCGATAGTAGCGTTTGTGCACATGCACCTCGGCCAAGCTTGTCGGCTTTGGTCAACAGAATATGGCAGGGGACGCCGTGGGCGGCGCAGAAATCCAGCATTTGCGAGTCAAAGCGTGTCAGCGGATGGCGGATGTCCATCACGAGCGCCAAGCCGCGCAGGCTGTGGCGCGCTCCAAGGTACCTCTCAAGCGCATCCCGCCAATGGTCGCGGACGGATTCCGGGACTTTCGCATACCCGTAGCCGGGCAGATCGATCAGGCGTCGGCCGTCCGGCAGCGAGAACACAACGAGGTGCTGCGTTCGTCCGGGCGTGCGCGAGATGCGTGCAAGCCCATGCACGCCAGTCAGCGTGTTAAGAGCGCTGGATTTGCCTGCATTGGATCGCCCTGCAAAGGCGATTTCCGCGCCCGTGTCGGCTGGCAAACCGGTTGGATCAGGCGTGGACAACAAGAATTGCGCCCCGCGAAAGGGGTTCTCTGACATGGCGGCGGTTGCAGGGCGAGCGGTTTGACCGACCTCGGGGCCGCAAGGATAATCCAGTCGAACCAGAGTGCCGGCGCGGGCGTGTCCGGTCTGGGCCTTGCGGAGAGTTCAGATGAAGCTGATCAGCACGGTAGTGATTGCTGGAGTGGCGCTGGCGCTGGCTGCGGGAGCGTATGCAGAGGGTGCAATGCCGGCCGGCAACGCCGCCGCGGGCAAGGCCAAATCGACCGTATGCGCCGCCTGCCACGGTATGGACGGTAACTCGACCGATCCGCAGTATCCCAAACTTGCGGGGCAGCAGGCGAGCTACATCTTCCGTCAACTGGAACTCTTCAAGAGCGGCGTTCGAAAGAATCCCATCATGCTCGGGATGGCGATGTCGTTGAATCCACAGGACATGGCGGATCTGGCAGCGTACTTCTCGTCGCAGAAGATCATGCCCGGCGTGGCCGACCCCAAGGAAATTGCGGCCGGGCAGGCAATCTATCGTGGCGGCGATCGCGCCACGGGAGTGCCTGCGTGCATGGCTTGTCATGGCCCGGATGGCCTTGGCAACCCCGGTGCCGTGTACCCGCATTTGGCGGGGCAACATGCGCGTTACGTCGATGCCGTCCTGACCGCATGGCACGGTGGAGACAGTTGGGGCACGGATACGCACGCTTCAATCATGCCTACCATTGCCCGCCGGTTGACGACGGCGCAAATTGCTGCGGTGTCGAGCTACGTTGCGGGTTTGCATACGGCGGCGCCAATCGAATCGGCCGATTCGGGCGTGAATCAATCGGCGTTCGCCTCGAGTGCCGCGCAGCAATAACGCGTGCGCATCCGGCGTGCAGGCGACGTTCTCCATACGAGATCGCTCACAATGTTGAAATCCTTGCTGCTCGGCAGCGCGTTATGCTTCACGCTCGCGGCATGCTCCTCACCGCCTGCTCCAGGCGCGAGCAGGCAAGGCACGTCAGCGTCGATGGCCCCGGCAGCCAGCGCTGCGACGCCGTCGAGTTCGCCATCTGGTCCACCGACGTCGGCAACCATCGCGACTCCTGCGACGGCGGCGGCTCCGGCGTCTAGCCCCACCGGCACGACATCTGGCGTGCCGGTTGCGGCTCCGGCCGACACGGGCGAGTGGATCGAGGGCAGGAACTACTTTCGCATTGAACCGGCCTTGCCTACCGACCATCCCGGCCACGTCGTGGTGACCGAGGTGTTCTCGTGGGGCTGTCCGGCGTGCAATCAGTTCCAAGCTATGGCTGACGCCATTCGCAAGAGCCTGCCCTCCTATGCGCGATGGCAATATCTCCCAGCTTCATTCATTGCACCTGAGGACTGGCCGCTCTTCCAGCGGACCTACTATGCCGCTCAGGCTCTGGGGCTGGACACGCCCGCGATCCACGACGCCATGTTCAAGGCGATCTGGACCCCAGGCGGTCCGTTGAACACCTATGACGGTCTTGATACGGCGGCGCCGAGAGTGAAGCAGAAGCTTCCCACACTTGATGACGTGGCTCGATTCTTCTCACGGTACGGTGTTGCAGCAAAGACGTTTTCGGCTACGGCAACGTCTTTTGCGGTCAACGCTCGGATGCGGCGCGCTGACCAGTTGATCAAGGCCTATGGCGTAGACAGTACTCCCACCATCGTGGTTAACGGCACCTACCGACTTGACGTAGCCTCCGCTGGTGGCCTCGCGCAAACGCAGGCGCTGGTGCTCTATCTTGCGCAGAAGGAAGCTGCGACGATGCGCCTCAGGCAATGAGCGATGCATGCTTAGATCGTTGACGGGGTTGTTCTTGGCATTGCTGTTGCCTGTCGCTTCAGCACAGGGTGTTTCGGTCGTTTCGCAGTATCAGAGAGGCGTCCAATATCAACGCATCACCCCCGCGCGGCCGCTTGATCGGTCCAACCGGCGCATTGAGGTGATCGAGGTATTTTCGTACGCATGTCCTCATTGCTACGAGTTCCAGACCTATGCCGAGCAGTTGCGCAGAGGTTTGCCGCCTAATGCTTACTTCGTGCGCCTGCCCGCCGTTTTCTGGGCGCAATGGGAGCCGTTCGCACGCGCATTTTTTACGGCTGAGCATTTCGGTGTAGCGGTGAAGGCCAATCATGCGTTGTTCGACGCCATCTGGGTCAAACACGAACAACTGGGGACGTTGGCTCAGCTGGCCAGCTTTTATGCCCGTTATGGCATTCGCCCCGAGCGTTTCCTCGCGGTTGCGAGATCTGCCCGAATCACGGCGAAAATCCGGCATGCGGAGCGGTTGGAACAGCAGTGGGGAGTCAATGGGACGCCTGCAATCGTCGTCGACGGGGCCTGGCGCAGCGGCCGCGTGGAAAGCTACGACCAACTGTTGGGGGTTGCGCGCTACCTGGTGCAGCGGGCTGAAGCCGAACGCGCGCAGGTCGCGCGCTGAGGGCGCTTAGCGTGGGCAAGCCACATGCGGCGTCGACAAGACCACGCTCGCGGTCGCCGAAGGCCGATACGTTGCGTCTGCTGAGCTGCAATATCCTTGCCGGTGCGCGGATCGAGCGGTACCGCCAGTACGTTACCCGCGGGCTGGCGCAAGTGCTACCTGGCCCTGGCAAGCAGGCAAATCTGGATCGCCTCGCCGACTTGGTGTCGCAATTCGATCTGATTGGGCTGCAGGAGAGTGATGCGGGCAGCTTGCGCTCCGGCTTCCTCAATCAGACGCAGTACTTGGCGCAGGCTGCGGGACTTCCCTACTGGAGCGACCAGCCCAATCGGCGACTTGCGCAGCTGGCGCGCTCGGCCAACGGGCTACTCAGCCGCATGGCGCCATACGAAGTGCTGGATTACCCACTTCCGGGCCGCATTCCTGGGCGCGGCGCCCTTCTTGCCCGCTACCTATTGGGACCAAGGCAACTCACTGTGGTGGTTGCTCACCTCTCGCTCGGCCCGCAGGCGCGAGCCCGCCAACTCGACTTCATTGGCGAATTGCTGCACAAGGATCGGTCTGCCGTGCTGCTGGGTGATCTCAACTGCGCTTGGCCCGGCCCAGAACTTGAACGCTTGTTCGCGCGGACGCATTTGGAGCCACCTCGCGAGGTGCTGCCAACTTACCCGAGTTGGCGTCCACGCCGTGCGATCGACCACATTTTGGCCAGCGACAGCATCGAGATATTGCGCCGCTGGACGCCTGAGCCCGCTTTCTCGGACCACTTGCCACTGGCTGCTGAAATTCGGCTGCGGGAGCCTTTCGGAGATGGAAAGCCGACCTAGGCGATCCTCGCTTTTAGCCTATGGCGACGCCGACTCGGGAGTCGACCTCGAGCCAGTGCGCCGCGAAATCGTGCGACCGTGCGCCATGGCACTGAAGGCGGACACGGCACCGCGACCTGAAGTGCCGAGAGCGCTCCTCGGCGGCTGGCCGATGGCATCGGCGCGCTAGTCCTGTAGGTACTGGTTGATCATCTCTTGGCGCAAGTCATCCGCCAAGCATGATCAGGGCGCCCACGGCCACGAGAAAAATGCTGAAGATTTGGTTGAGGATTGCCCCGGGAAGACGATGCGCAAGCCGGACGCCAAATTGCGCCGTTGTCATCGAAGCGACGGCCGTGGCTGCCGCGGCCGGCAAATAGACATAACCGACGGCCCCGGTTGGCAGGGGACGGGTGGGCGGGTGAAGTGCAACCATGTAGCTGGCCGCACTCGCCAAGCCGATGACCAGTCCGCATGCTGCGCTCGTGGCGACAGCCCGAACGGGCTTCACGCCGAGCGCGACCAGCAGAGGAACGACGAGCGAGCCGCCACCGATGCCAATGATGGACGAGATGGTGCCAATGCCCAGTCCGGCCAGTGATAGCCACGGTGAACGTGGGACGTGATCTTCACTTCGGGCGCGCATTTTGCCGAATGCCATGCGCCACGCGGTCACCACGCAGAATATGCCAATGGCGGTTCGTAGCAGAGGTCCTGTCATGCGCTGTGCGAGGTGCGCGCCAACGAACCCACCCAGTACGAGTCCGGGAGCGAGCCAGATCAAAGTGGGTAAAAGCAGCGCTCGACGCCGGACTTGCGCAAACGTCGACGAGCTTGCAGTCAGAACAATCCCCGTCAGCGACGTCGCGACGGCGACTTGCATCACTTCGGTGGACGGGATACCGAGGCCGGGGAGTGTGAAACTGAGCGCAGCAACGATAAGCAGCCCGCCGCCGATGCCAAGCAGGCCGCCCATGAATCCCACACCGGCGCCGACAAGCAGGTAAAGAAGCACGTCTGCCAGCATGGAGAATCCCGTTTCGGAGGCGGCCTGGGTTCGACGATCGCCGCAAGTGACACGTTAGAATCACCGGGACGAGGAGTACAGCAGTATGCCAATGCGTAGCGGATGCCGACAGAGAGGCCGTCGTGGCTGGTTGGCCATTGCGATTCTGGCGGCTTCGGCGTTGCATGGTGCTTGCGTAGCTGCGGAATGGACTGGGTCGCAACGTGAGCAATTTGCCCAAGCCTATGCCGAGGCGCAGCGCGGTGATCTCCATTGGAGGCACGATGCGACCGGGCTGCGCCAATACCCGCTCTATCCATATCTGGAAGGGGCTTGGCTCATGCATGGCGTGGCCGATGCCCAGCCATCAATGGTGCGTGCCTATCTGGCGCGATACGGGAAACTGATCCCCGGACGGGATCTCCGTCGGGCCTGGCTCAGTCGACTGGCTGGCCAGCATCACTGGAGGCAGTACCGGGCTTTTTATGTGCCCGGGCTTGGTGAGGCTTATGAATGCGGTGCTCTTCAGGCCGAGGCCGAGCAGGGCCGTTCACTGTTGCATTCCCGACGCTTTGCGTCGGCCTGGCGGAAGCCGCGCCTACCCAGGCAATGCGATGCATTGCTGGATTTGGCAACGCGCCAGGGATTCCTGACGCCGTCTTGGTTATGGGCCAGAATCGAGCGCGCCGTGCGTGCAGGTGCCGTCGACACTGTCGCGCAAACGGCAGCATGGTTGCCATCAGGCCAGCAATCGGGCGCCCAGCGGTTTGTCCTTGCCATGCGCGATCCAGAGGCGGCGCTCGCCCAGGCAGCGACGTGGCCGGACACATTGCACGCTCGCGAGGCATTGGTGGCGGCCCTGGTTCGACGCGCGCGCGATGACGATGACGCAGCGTATGCCGCATGGCAAGTCTTGCAGCAACGTTTTTCCCTGGACATCGGGCAACGCAACCGCATAAATGCCACGCTAGCGCTATACGCCGCAACAAGCCTCGCGCCCGGATCCCAGCGTGCGCTGGCGGCGCTGCCGTCGACCGCGCAGACGCCGCTGACGCGCGAGTGGCGCGTCCGTGTTGCACTGGCGCGTGGCGATTGGACTGGCGTGCTGGACGCGATCGACGCAATGCCGCCATCACAGCGCCGGCAACATGAATGGCGTTACTTCGAGGCGCGTGCATTGGCTAAGCTTGGTCGCACCGCTCAAGCCAGGTCACGGTGGCGCCGGCTGGCGCGCAGTCCAACCTATTATGGATTTTTGGCCGCTGATCGCCTGCGGCGTGCTTATGCACTGTGCCCAAGTAATCCGCCCGCCAGTTCAAGTGCCATAACAGCGATCGAGGCGGACCCAGGCTTGCAGCGCGCGTTCGAGTGGTTTGCACTGGGTCGCCTCGCGCATGCACGCCGAGAATGGGATGTCGCTCTGCAGGGCCTGGACGATTCACAGCGTTACGCAGCCGCCGAGCTTGCGCATCGCCGCGGTTGGTTCGATCGACCCATCTTCCTACTCGATCATGGCCCGAATCTGCGGGATTATCGGCTGCGATTCCCGGTCGTCTATCGCCGAATGGTGTTGCAGGACGCCAATCGCGCCGGCATCGATCCCGCTTGGGTGTATGCGACGATTCGCACCGAAAGCGCTTGGATAAGCGACGCGCGTTCGGGTGCGGGTGCCATTGGCCTGATGCAACTGCTGCCGGGGACGGCGGAGCGTATGGCCAGGCAATCAGGCTCGTCATGGAGTGGTGGCGAGAGTCTCGTCAACCCATCAGTCAACATCCGCCTCGGCACGAATTATCTGGCCCACCTTGCCGATCAATTTGGTCCCCAATGGCTGGCGAGTGCTGCCTATAACGCGGGTCCGCAGTCGTTGCAGCGCTGGCTCGCGGCGCGACCTGGCGAGCCTGCGGACGTGTTCATTGCCACTATTCCCTATGCGGAAACGCGCAGCTATGTGGAAAGCACGCTGGCGTTCACGGTGATCTATGACTGGCGATTGAATCGACAACCGGTGCGTTTGGAGGATCGCATGCCAGCCTACGGAGCAAGCTATTCAAGGGTGATCGATTCCGCGGCGCGGGCACCAGTTGCGTGCAGCGCGGCTGATTTGGCGTCTCAAGACGGCATCCCGACAGCAGGCCCGGCGGCGCCCTCGGCGGGGACGCTTGGCGGGCATGTCGCTGTTTCCGATCAAGGAAAGGCGGGAGGAACGACACCGTGAGTGCGAGAAGGATGCGCGTCGTCGAGATCAGTACACCGGGTGGGCCGGAAGTGCTTCGCATTTCGCAACGCGTGCGGCCGGAGCCTCTCGCCGGCGAGGTCTTGATTGCCGTTCAGGCAGCGGGGATTAATCGCCCGGATCTTGCACAGCGCGCTGGCGTTTATCCCCCACCGCCAGATGCTT
Source organism: Pseudomonadota bacterium (assembly GCA_021818335.1). Lineage (GTDB taxonomy): Bacteria > Pseudomonadota > Gammaproteobacteria > Xanthomonadales > Rhodanobacteraceae > Metallibacterium. The sequence goes on from JAKAEJ010000020.1 coordinate 13,462, forward strand.
CGGATCTGCCCGGCCTTGAAGTCGCTGGATACGTGGAAGGATTGGGAGATCATGTTGAGGGTTGGCGATTGGGCGATCCAATTTGCGCCTTGTGCAACGGTGGCGGTTACGCCGAATTCGTGACGGTTCCTACAGGGCAGTGCTTGCCGCTGCCCAAGGGCTTCAGCATGGCGGAGGCTGCGGCGCTCCCGGAAACACTCTTCACGGTCTGGGGAAACCTGTTCATGCGCGGGCACCTAGCGCCAGGTGAGGTCTTGCTGGTGCATGGTGGCGCCAGCGGCATCGGTACGCTGGCTATCCAGCTTGCGCGCGAATCGGGGGCGCATGTATACGCTACTGCGGGGAATGCTGAGAAATGTGCGGCATGCGAGCGAATCGGCGCACGACGATGTTTCAATTATCGACAGGAGGATTTCGTTTCCGGACTCAGGACACTTGAGCCGCAGGGCGCGAATGTCATCCTCGATATGGTCGGTGGCGATTACCTTCCTCGGAACGTTGAATTGCTAGCCGAAGAGGGCCGCCTACTACAAATCGCGACACAACACGGGCGCGTCGGCTCGTTGGACCTGTCGTTGCTCATGCGGAAACGGATCATCATTACTGGCTCAACGCTTCGTCCGCAGACAGCGGCATCCAAGGCTGCCATTGCCGCGGATCTGCGCCAGCGAGCTTGGCCGATGCTGGAATCGGGTTCGGTGCGCCCGCTTATCCAAGATGTGCTTCCATTTACCGCAGTGGTCGAGGCGCACCGGCGACTCGAAGCTGGCGCTCATGTGGGAAAATTCGTCCTTGCAGTGGGTGATCACCCAGCCTCTCAAGGGAATCCGGAGATCAGTCCATGAACACCCAGCCACACAGTGCTCCGCGGCGGCTCAACCTGCTTCTGCTGGGCGGCACAGGATTCGTCGGTAGCCGCCTTGTTCCTCGGTTGGCTGCGCAGGGGCATAGCGTGCGCGTACTCTCGCGCAATCGTGAAAAGCACCGTGAACTCGGCATATTGCCCGGCGTCACGATCCATAGTGCGGACATTTACGACCGGGCCACGTTGGTTCGCCACCTTCGCGGGAGCGATGCCGTCATCAACATGGTTGGCATTCTCAATGAGGGTGGCGGTGCGAAGTTCCGCAAGGCACATGCGGATCTCACCGCGACGCTTGTCGCCGCATGTCGCGAGTCTGGCGTGCGGAGAATTCACCAAATGAGTTCCCTGCGCGCTGGCGAAGGTCAATCCATGTATCTGGTCACCCGGGGCGAAGCAGAGAGGGTCGTTCGCGCCTCCGGCTTGCAGTGGACCATCTATCGTCCTTCGGTAATATTCGGCGTCGGCGATGGATTGGTCACGCGCTTCGCCAAGCTGCTGCGCATACTTCCCGCTCTTCCCTTGGCACGTCCACATGCTCGCCTGGCACCGGTGGCTGTCGAGAATGTCGTTGAGGCGATGATGCGCGCGGTCATGGCGGGGCCGGGCAGCGTGAGCCAAGTCTACGAACTCTTTGGTCCTGAGACGCTCGAATTGGCGCGCATCGTTCGCATGGTGGCGGCTGCCGCTGGTTTGCGTAGGTGGGTGATACCCCTGCCGGATGCGCTGGGAATCGTTCAGGCCAGGATCGGCGAACTGCTGCCCGGTAAGCCGATCAGCTTGGACAACTTCCGGTCACTGGCGCTGGACTCGGTGGGTCAGAAGGATGGATTGAGCATGCTCGGGATTGTCCCGCGAACGTTCAGTTCCGAGCTACCGCACCTGCTTCACGGGCACCATGGTCGAACCGCCCTGCTTGACGCAGCGCGCAAACTGGGCGGCTTGGCGGCAGAGGACCGCGCACGACTCTCCTGAGTCGACCTTGTTCACTGGTCCGCGTTGCGTCGTGGCAGTCGCGCCGGAGGGTGTGATGCATCCGGGCCCGTGGGTGTCGGGGCTATCGACGCGGGTGGCAACAGCGAATCCAGTGCCTGCATGTACTGCAAGCCCCAATTGCGCGGATACCCGAAGCCATGGCCCACGTGCGGGAGCACCCAGGCTTTCGCACCCGGAACGCCAGAAACGAACTGCGGCGCGTAGGACGGCGCACACACTTCGTCGATCTCGCCTTGGAGAATATGCCACGGGGCCTGTACCCGGGTGTTGTGCACCAATGCAGGCCAATGCGGGGGGATCTTCGACCGCGCGACGCTCAAGTTGCCGACGCCTGGGCAAAATGGATGACGTACCTCAAGCTCCGGGCAAAATCCGAGGCTCAGGCCACCCTGGAAAATGCCCGGCTTGGCTTGGATGAGCGCAGCGTAGACCAATGTCGCACCTGAGGAGTATCCGATCAGGACCACAGGCAGTCGCATGTCAAGGCCCAGCTGTCCCTCGATGCTCGTAGCTAAGGTTCTCAGCGTCCCTGCGGCACTTGCGCATACGCTTGCCGGCTTTTTCGCCAAGCTTCGGAAATAGGTAGGTGTGCTGAAGCCCGCGACCCATAGTCCGCTCGCGGCGGCGCGGCGCGCCATGTCGATGACGCCCAGATTCCAGCCGCCGTCGCCGGAAGCGAACAGCGCCAGTCCGCGCACGGGGACGTTTGATGGTGGCCCGTAAAGCGTGACAGGCCCGACCTCAGGTTCTTGTGTCACGCCCGCGAGCCAGGGCTCAGGGTGCAGTAGATCCGGACGCGCGGATAACAGGGGCGTGACGCGCATTGATACCTGCCTTTGCATCGCGTGGGGCGGCAGCACAGTCGGTGGCGTCGTGGCCGCGGTCGCTTTGCGAGTAGCCATCGCTATGAGGATCGCGAAGCACAGAGCCATGCTGCGGGCCAGGAATCGGGTGTTGCCTGAAGTCAGGGTCATGGAAGGGTCCGAAATGCAGGATTTGCGACGCCTTGTCGCAGCGGGAGCAGCCTAGACCACGATGCGCGCTCACGGTTCCCTGCGCGAGAATTGACTTCCATCAATGTCGTCAGATTCCGCATGCGGCGTAATGAGTTCGTATTCAATGGGCGCTCCTCTCGGACGGGGAGTATTGTCGGCGTGCGCATGCAGCAGCTTGATGCACGATCCCAGCGTTGGCTCGAAGCTCCGTGGATGATTTGGGGCGCAGCATCGCGTGCAACGCGTGCTGGAGGCAGTGCCATGAAGCAGGTGGTGCGATCGCCCCGTAGGACCAAGACCTTCATTCTTTTGGAAGAGCGAGGCAGGCAGTCATGATCAATGGAACCGTTGTTGAGCTATCGCGCATTCAATTTGCCGCGACCGCGCTCTACCACTTCCTGTTCGTGCCCTTGACGCTGGGCCTCAGCTTTCTGCTGGCGGCGATGGAAACGGTCTACGTCACGACTGGCAAGCTCATTTACCGGCAGATGACGCAATTCTGGGGCAAGCTGTTCATGATCAATTTTGCCCTCGGCGTTGCCACCGGCCTCACCATGGAGTTCCAGTTTGGAACAAATTGGTCCTTCTACTCGAGCTTCGTCGGCGACATCTTCGGCGCCCCTCTTGCGATCGAAGGGTTGATGGCATTCTTCATGGAATCAACGTTCGTTGGGCTAATGGTGTTCGGCTGGGAGCGTCTTTCCAAGGGTCAACATTTAGCCGTGACGTGGCTCGTAGCGCTGGGCTCGAACCTTTCAGCCCTTTGGATCCTGATTGCTAACAGTTTCATGCAGGATCCTCAGGGCGCCGTGTTCGACCCGACGACCATGCGCATGCAGCTGTCGAGTTTTCCGAGATTGGTGTTCAGTCCCGATGCCCAGTCCAAGTTCGTACATACAAGCATTGCAGGTTATGTGACGGCCGCGATTTTTGTCGCCGGGGTTAGCGCTTTTTACCTTCTGCGCAACCGCCACACGGAACTGGCCAAGCGGTCTTTTCGAATGGCGGCATTGTTTGGAGTTATGGCGACCATTGGGGTCATCACGCTGGGCGATGCACTCGGTTTCGTGGACGCGCAGGCGCAGCCAACCAAGCTTGCTGCGATGGAAGGGTTGTGGAGGAGCGAGGCTGCTCCGATGCCATTCAACCTGATTGCGTTCCCGGACCAGACGAAGCAGGAGAACCATGCGGTCGTGCAGGTCCCCGCCTTGCTTTCGTTGTTGGTAACCCATTCACTCAACGGTACGGTACCCGGCGTGGACGAACTTGAGCAGCAGGCTGCGCTCAAGATCGACAATGGCATTCCCGCTGTCGAGGCGCTTCAAGCGTTGTCGAAGCACCCGAACGATGCGGCTGCGCTGGCCGAGTTCAAGATGCACGAGCAGGACCTTGGTTACGGCTTCCTGGTGCAACGATATGCACCCGACCTCGAGAAGGTGACGCCTCAGGATATTGCGCGCGCGGCCCGCGACTGCATTCCGCCCGTGGCTGCCGTGTTTTGGTCGTTTCGACTAATGGTTGGATTTGGTTTGCTGATGCTTGCCTTTTTTGTATTGGCGGTCCTCTATTCGTTGCGGAACCGCGTGCAGGAAAAGGTATGGTTCCTGAATGCCGCGCTATGGATGATTCCGGTGCCGTTCTTGGCAAACGAAGCAGGCTGGTTAGTGGCCGAGCTCGGCCGTCAGCCTTGGACCGTCTATGGCATGCTTCCGACGTGGATGAGCGCCTCGACCCACAGCGTCGGGTACATGGCCTTCTCGCTGACGGGTTTCATCGCCGTGTACACAGCGTTCATCATCGTCGAGATGTATCTGATGGTCCGTGCGATCCGCCATGGACCGGACGGTCCCGGGCACGAAAATGGCCCGGCGTCACGGCCGCGCCCGGTTCTGGCTCCGCGTCCGCTGCCCGCCGCGCCCCATGAAATGAACCTGGAGGGCTGAGCGATGGGTCTCTACGCAATGCTGCAAGTGATCTGGTGGCTTCTTCTCGGGGTGCTTCTGATTGGCTTGGCGGTCATGGTGGGCATGGATATGGGGGTTGGCGCGATCCTGCGAGTCGTCGGACGAACCGACTTGGAGCGCCGCGTGGCGCTGAATATCATCGGCCCTCACTGGGACGGAAACCAAGTCTGGTTCATCCTCGGGGGCGGTGCGATCTTCGCCGCGTTCCCGCTGATTTACGCAACAGCGTTCTCCGGTTTCTACGTGGTGATGCTGCTCTTGCTGTGGACCATGATCGTGCGTCCACTCGGTTTTGAGTATCGGAGCAAGATCGCGTCGCCTGCCTGGCGGAATGTCTGGGACTGGTCGCTTTTCGTGAGCGGCGCGATTCCCATGATCATCTTCGGTGCGGCGATCGGAAATCTGTTCCACGGAGTGCCATTCCACTTCCAGTGGAACCTGACCTCCGTTTACACCGGGAGCTTTCTGAATTTACTGAATCCATTTGCCATTTTGACGGGCCTGCTTTCACTGTCCCTCTCAGTAATGATGGGCGCCCTAACCGTCATGAACGGCGCAGAAGGTGATCTTTACGAACGTGCACGGAATGTTGCGCAGGCCGGAGCGGCTACCGCATTCGCGCTGTTTGCAATCGGGGGATTCTGGGTACGCACCATCCCTGGCTACAGTATCGTCAGCGGACCGGGCCCTGGATTGCCGCAGACGCCGCTCCAACAGATCGTCTCTCTGGCGCCCGGTGCCTGGCAAAGCAATTTCGGGATGCACCCCATTTTGTGGGTGCTCCCGCTTGCTGGATTCGTCGGCATGTTGGGTGCGTTGTTCGCGGGTCGCGCCGGACGTTCGCACTTGGGCTGGTGGCTAGGCGCCCTCGCATGGGCTGGTGTAATAGCCACGGCAGGAGCCGCATTGTTTCCGTTCATGCTGCCATCGAGCAGCGATCCATCCATGAGCCTGACGCTGTGGAACTCGAGTTCTAGTCAATTGACACTGTCATGGATGTTGGCAATGGCAATCATCTTCGTGCCGCTGATCCTTTGGTACACGAGCTGGGCGTTTTGGATCATGCGTGGCAAGGTGAGTGCCGACCATGTCGCCCGTGATGAACATGCGTATTGAGGAGGCGCCATGAAGACCTTTGCCTATTTCGTCTTGTTCTTGATGCTAGCAGTTGTGGTGATCGTGCTGGCCGCGCTCCTTGGAGCCCGCGGCGCTTGGTATTTTGCATGGATGGTCGGTACGGCCATGATCGTGCTGATCTCCGCCGCGAGTGCTGCACTACTCGATGCGCAGGAGGAACACGAAACCGCAAGCAATGTCGATGCCGATGCCGGATCACGGACCTGATTGGGCTGCAGTTGAGCATCGTGAGGCTCGTATCAGGCGTCCGTGCCGCCCGTGCGTTTGGACGTGCGTTTCATGCAGGCCGCTGAATGGCTTCATGCCGAAGCGCGGCGGATTCGCAAGCCACTTCTTCTTAGTGCAGGGCTGACTGCGCTACAGGCCTTGTTGTTGGTTGTGCAGGCTTGGGTTCTGGCGGAAATCCTATCGGTTTCGTTGTGGGATCACGCGCCATGGAGTTCGTTGTGGCGGCAATGGCTAAGCCTTTTCCTTCTGGCGTCAGTGCGAGCCATGCTACAAATGCGGGCGCGGGGCATTGCGTTCGATGCGAGCCAGGACGTCGGCGCGCGCCTGCGCATGCATCTCCTCAGCCGCGTTCAGGCCCTCGGTGTACTTGGTCTCAGGTCGCAGGCGAGCGGCGCACTGATAACAGGTCTGGTCGATGGGGTCGACACGGTGCTGCCGTATTTCGCGCGCTACCTCCCAGGCGCCATTACCGCAGTGCTTGTTCCAACCATCGTGATTGCGTGCACGCTTCCGGCGGATTGGATTTCCGGGGTGGTCCTTATCCTCTCCGCGCCGATGATCCCGCTGTTCATGGTCCTTGTCGGCAATGCCGCTGAACGTGCTAGCCATGAGCGCTTTGACCAATTGCGCCGCCTGGGCCGCTCATTTGTAGATGTCCTCGGAGGACTGACGACGCTCCGGCAGTTGGGAGCGGCATGGCGAGTGGCAGATCAGCTCGAATCGGAAGGCGAGGATTACCGCAGGCTTTCCATGCAAGTTTTGCGCATTGCCTTCCTATCATCACTCGTTCTGGAGTTCTTCGCGACCGTCAGCATTGCGGTGGTAGCGGTCCTGATCGGCTTCAGGTTGCTATGGGGCGAGATCCATTTTCAGGAAGGAATGTTCGTTTTGCTGCTTGCACCGGAGCTTTACCTCCCGTTACGTGCACTGGGTGGACTGCGCCACGCTCGGATGGAGGCGGTTGCTGCCATCCAGGGATTGCAGACTGTCGACGGGGTTTTCGCGACGCCAGCGACTGCAGGCACTGAAACGGTCCAATGCGTTCATTCGGGCGCAGAATTGCCTGAAATCGAATTTCGCGGGGTTCGCTTTGCACACGCTGGCCGTCCGCTTCTTCTTGACGGGATTGACCTGCAGATTGGCCGTGGCCTGATTGCGCTGGTAGGTGAGAGTGGTTCAGGAAAGAGCACCCTGCTGGACATGTTGCTCGGTTTTGCAACGCCCATGACCGGCAAGATCCTTGTGAATGGCGTTGATTTCCAGACGCTCGACATGTTCCAGTGGCGCGCTCGCGTCGCGTGGGTACCGCAGCAGCCCCACGTATTCGATCTCAGCTTGAGAGAGAATTTGCTATTGGCCGATCCCGGAGCTGGAAGTGACAGGCTGGACCGGGCTCTGGCTGATAGCGGACTCGACGCGGTGGCATCAAGACTTCCGTCCGGCATGGATACCCGCTTGGGAGAGAATGGCCTAGGTTTGTCCGGAGGCGAACTGCAGCGCTTGGCCTTGGCGCGGGCGCTTCTGCGCGAGTCTGCAGACCTTTGGCTGTTCGACGAACCCACTGCCCATCTAGATGCCGAGAGCGCGCGATCAATCGGGCGGCTAATTCGCGCGGCCGCCGCCAGTCGAACGGTGTTGATGGTTGCGCACCGATTGGATGCCGTGATGACCGCAGATCGCGTGGTTGTATTGCATGGCGGCAAAGTCGTCGAGAGTGGGGCGCCCCGGGCGCTGCTTAAATCGGGTGGCCGCTTCGCCGTGCTTGCGGGTACGGAGATGATGGGATGATTTGGCCCCAATCCTCCGTGTTTCGGCGCCTTTTCGACCTGCTCGGTGTCCACCGCGCCTGGCTTTGGGCAGGTGCAGCGCTGGCCGTCTCAGCAACGTTGTCGGGCATCGCATTGATGGCTGTATCCGGTTGGTTTATTACCGCCATGGCACTGGCAGGTGCCAGCGCCATGGCAATCAACTATTTCACACCGGCTGCAGTCATTCGAGGCCTTGCCATTGTCCGCAGCGGTGCGCGATATGGAGACCGACTTATCACCCATGAGGCGACGCTTCGCACGCTGGCAAGTTTGCGCGCGTGGCTGTTTCGTCGGTTGATTCCGCTTGCGCCGGATCAAATTTCCATGTGGCGAACAGGGGAATTGATGGCACGTTTGCGGTCGGATGTCGATGCCCTTGAGCATTTCTATCTGTCTGTGCTCGTGCCTACCGCAGTGGCAGTGGCGGCGACGATCTTGGTTTCATCATTGATGGCGGCGACGCTACCGACAGCGCTGCCCGTTCTGGTTGCCATCGCGGTGCTCGCCGGGCTCATCCTTCCATTATGGGCGAAGCGTGCTGCAGCTGAGGACGCGACCGCGGCTGTCGCCACGTCGTCTCGATTGAGAGGTCTCATGCTCGATTTACTGCGCGGGTATGGTGAACTCTTGGCATGTGGCGCTGCATCCGGACAGGCAGAACGCATCAAACTTCTGGATGGGCGCCTTGCTGTGCATCGGCGCCATGTCGAACGCATTCAGGCGCTGGGAAGTGCGATTTCAGGCATGCTGGCGCAGCTTGCCGTCATCTTCGTTCTTTCTATCGGGCTAGTCGCGGTGCGTTCCGGCGCGCTGTCGTCACCGCTGCTGACCATGCTGGTTCTCCTGTCCGTCACACTGTTCGAGTCGCTCGCGACGTTGCCTGAAGCGCTTGCGCATTGGCATGCAACCCAAGCTTCCGCAGAGCGTGTATTCCAGATTGTCGATTCTGAGCCCAAGGTCCGTGAGCCTGCGGAACCTGCGGTTGTTGCATCAATGCCGGACATTCGCTTTGAAAAGGTTCGCATGCGCTATGCGAATGAGACATTTTGGGCACTGGATGGTGTCGACCTTGAAGTTCGAGCCGGTTCGCGTGTTGCAGTCGTCGGAGCCTCTGGGGCCGGAAAATCGAGCTTGATCAACGTATTGCAGAAGCTTTATCTCCCTCAATCCGGCCGAGTCATCTTGGGCGGGAAGCCTCTCGACCAACTGCGCGGTGACGATGTGAGGCGGAAAATCGCAGTGATCGCGCAGCAAACGACCTTGTTTGACCGATCGTTGCTCGAGAATTTTCTGCTTGCTGCGCCGGAAGCCAGTGATGCGCAGATCCATCGCGCTGTGCGCGTTGCGCAACTCGACGATTTCGTCGCAGCTCTTCCGCTGGGCTACGATACGGTCCTTGGCGATGGTGGTTCAGCAGTATCTGGTGGCGAGGCCCGGCGGATTGCGATTGCCCGAGCGCTGCTCCAGGATGCACCGGTGCTTTTGCTCGACGAACCGACGGAGGGGCTTGATGCGCGTACCGCGGATAGTCTTTACGCGAGCCTCAATGAAGCTGCTAAAAGCCGGACCCTGCTTCTGATCACCCATCGTCTGGGTGGGTTAGCACGGCTCGTGGATGAGGTGGTGGTGATGGGATTCGGGCGCATTATCGAGCGCCTGCCTGTTGCGGATTATTTGGCGCGCGAAGCGGCACAGTTCTAGGAACCCGCGTTTCGCGAGGGGCACCGGTTGAGCGTATCGCCAATCCTTCTGGCGCGCGTAGCAAGGAATGATCGGGGCGATAAAATTCAGTCGCGGCCACGCTAGGCGATGCGTGGAAGCGAATGCGGATCCAAATCCTCTCAGGTCAAGGCAGCGAACGCCTCCCGCGTGAGATTGATTGGATCAACGTCGGTGCAGAGCACGTTATCCTCGATCCGAATCCCGCCACATGGCGCCAAAGCTTCGACGCTCTTCCACGCCACATCACGGGCAGCACTCGTCGCGCGTAATTGCTCGAGCAGCATGGGAATAAAGTAAAGGCCCGGTTCTATGGTCACGACCATACCAGGCACGAGCTCGCGCGTAAGGCGAAGGTAGGGGTGGTTTTCGAGTGGTGGGATTCGCCCGCCTGCTGGCCCACTCTGATGGCCACCGATATCGTGGACCTGAAGTCCGAGAAGGTGGCCGAGGCCGTGAGGCAGGAAAGTGCGGGTGATACCTTGCGCGAATGCGGCCTCCGCCGAACAGCGGACCAGCCCATGCTCTGCCAAGACTCCGCCGAGCAGACGGTGTGCCTCGAGATGCAGATCGGGGAAGCTCTGACCCGACCTCACCCCAATGCAAAGGATCTGTTGCATTTCCTCCATCGCATTGACAAGTGCCGCAAATTCGTCATGCCCAGCCGCTGCATAAGTCCGGGTAATGTCGCTCGCATAGCCTGCGTACTGACCGCCGGCATCGATGAGAAGACTCCGCGGTGTCTCAGGTCGACTGCGTTGCAGTTCCGTGTAATGCAGCACGGCCCCATGTTCATTCAGGCCGATGATGTTGGCGTAGGGAAGGTCACGTTCGGTCTGCCCGCTGGCCGCAAGGTAAGCAAGGTGAATCTCGAATTCGCTAGCGCCTCCCAGAAAACCACGCATAGCCGCTCGATGTCCGCGTGCGCCAATTCGGCTGGCGGCGCGTATCATCATGATCTCATAGGGTGTTTTGCAGGCACGGCCCCAGTGGAGACGAGAGAGCATTGCCGTTGGATTGTTTGGAGCTACGTCGCTTCCCGCTGAGCCTTCCTCGCCGACAATCGCGCTGCGCTCCCCGAGCACACGTTCCAATTCGACTCTTGCCGCGTGTTCGTCAGACACTGTGACGATCTCGAAATGTTCCGTCCAGTAACCCGCTGGTGACTGCGGGACCACGTGCCAATAGTCGCGTGGCTGCATGAAAATCAGTCGCGGCTTGTGCCCAGGAACATGGACGATCCAGGATCCAGGTGCGTTCGCAAGCGGCAGCCAATGCAGAAAATGCGGATTGGCGACGAAGGGCGATGCCTGGTCGTCGAGGAATCGAAGCCGTTGTGTGCCGGCGGCGATCGCCAACGTGTCGTGGCCACTTGCCGCGAGCGCGGCATCGGCTTGCCGGATGATCTGATCAAGATGCTGCGCATACAGCGATGTAAGGGCTGCGCTCATGGGGAAATCCGCAAGTGGCTTCGATGGAAGTGTTGCTACTCGTTGGGCCGAGGGCAAGCTGCGAGGCAGCCAGCCACATGGACGCCGCTTGGTTCACCGCGTTGCGTAGTCCGGCTGTTTCAGCCAGGCATCGAGTACGGCCTGATCGTCTGGACTGATGTCGATTATGCGCATGCCGATCCAGAATTGCCCTGGCGTCACCGCTGCAGATGTCCATTGCTCATGGACGCCGACTTCCATCGGATGCGAGTGTCCGTTCGCATCCGTCAGCGCAATGCTGATCTGATAAAGCGCATTGTCGCGAAGGCGCCGCGGGGCAATAAGCATCAGTCCCGAGTTGGACATGTTGCCAACGCGACCGAGTGGAGCGCCGTTCAAGCTGTTTTCCACTAGAACCACGCCGCTAACTGGCTTGCGGTGTGCGCGTCGCTGCTCGTTCATGCAGGCGCTCCGCTGGCGGGCAGGTCTGTTGGGCTCCGCCCCGCGAACTGCTTAAGCGCACCGACGAGGGCGTTCCATGCCCGGTCGACCAGACTGATCTGCGTTTCCGTCACCAGGCGAATTTGTCCACGCACCATGTCGCGTGCGAGCCTCACTAGCGTCCGCTCCTCGGCGCGTTGGCCGCGCTGATTGACGAAAAGACATCGGCCCGTCGTGGGTGAGAACCAAGCCAACTTGCGGCGTACAGTGTCCCCCTGCTGGTTGCGTTGGAATTCAAACCAACTTCCAAAGGGGATGCTCTTGAGTCGTTCCAGCATTCGCTGCTCGTCGGGGCTCAGCGGTGCCTCGACGCGTTGGCCAGATCCACTTGCACCCTCTTCGCCAAGGCGCTGACGTTGCTTGAGCTTGAGGGCCAGTTCCGTCTGCGAGACGGGCTCCCCACTGAAATCGACGACTGGCTGATCAAGAACCTTGCGTGCAATTGCCTCCGCATCAGGCGTATGCAGCCCGACCTGCTGAAGTCCATGCTGGACGTCGGTCTGTAATCTTCCGGTGTCATCGTCGGGATTGCGCTTGAGCAGTGCGTCCACGGTGGCGATGCGTTCGCGGAATGCATCGCTGTCTTCGCCGTGACGGAGGATGGCCAAGGCCAGCGCATCGACCCACGCTTGCTCAAGAAGAGTCCGGACCAGAGTGGATGGCCTTGTTCCGACAAGTCGCTGGGCGATGATCTCCTCGGCGCGCGCACGCGCAGCCTCCAGTCGGTCCCGGCCCTGGGCGGCTTCGACGTGGCGCCGTTCAGCCATTTCGGCGCGGCGCGCTAGCGTCTGCATATGACGCTCGAGATCCTCGAGCAAATGAATGTAGAGCCGAGAATCGCCGCCGTAGTCGTGCAGTAGACGTTCCGCGACCGTCTGCATTTTCTGCACGAGTGACGGATCTGCTTCGCCGTCGCTGCTGTCGACCCAGTACGCGGCTGTCTCGGTGACCGTGCTCAGGAGTCTGCGCGCTGGGTGGTTACGCTCCGAAAAGAACGTAGGGTCGTCCAGTGCCGTCCGCAGAAGTGGGATTTGCAGCTTGCCGAGGAATCGCTGTGCCGCACCGCCCATGCGGACTTCGCGCTGGAGGTTGTCGAACAGCATCGAAACCAGATCAACCGTATCTCGCTGGACGGGCGCAAGTTGAGGTGTCTTGCCTTCGCTGCTGAATCTTCTGAGCTGGCCTTGGATGTCTTGGCGGAGGCGCTTCGAGCTGCCTCCTGACTTCCCATCACCAAGCTGAGGCGCGCGCGCCTGCAAGGATTGCAACGCCGACTGAAGTTGTTGCGGCGTGGCTTCGGGGCCGCTACCGGGCATGACCTCGCTTTCACCCACCATTCGACGGCGTTGAGCGAGCAGTTCCCTCAGCGTATCGAAAAGTGGCAAGGCGTCGCTGCTGTCGCCCGCGTCGGCCAAGCCGTGTTGACCGACCGCTCCGCCGTTTCCGCCGTGTCCAGACAGGCCGCCTTGGCTTCCGGCGTAGATTGCTGCTTCCGCGACGCCGGACATGACGGCGTTTCCACTTGGTGATCCACCCCAGTCGCGCATGCTCCCCGTACGCGCAGTTGATTGCGAGCCTGTTTGCGAGCCACTATCGGTTGAAGCGCCACGCGCAGGCTCCCCAGCCGATTCGCTGGGGCCTCGGCGATGCCGGTAGACAATGAGATTCGGAAGGATTCGACGGGCAGCTAGGACTCGGTTGACGTCGGCATAAAAGGCAGCGGCGTCACTCATGGCGCGCTTCTCGAAAAGGCGCCAGGCGAGTACCCGATGGGCGGTTGGAAGATCCAGGTCGGCGATGGCGCCACGCAGTGCCATCAGGACCCGTTGCGGGCCACCCGGCAGACGATCCGCGTCGAATAGTGGAAGCGCTGCCAGCACGGCAATGCGATGGCACAGTTCATAAAGTTGTTCGCTGGCACGAACCTCGGCGCGGCTGGCAACCTCGCGTAGGGCGAGATCCTCCTCGAATACATGCTCCTGCATGAGCTCGAGCTTGGACATTGCGGCATCTTGCGGCGTGGAGCGGGGCTCGCTGTCGAAGGCGACCAAATCGGCCTCGATGGCGGCTGCGAAGCGAGGTCCAATATCGGGTCGACCACGCTTGACTTCCCGGAGGCTCGCGTACGCGAGCTCCTGATCGGCATTGCTGCGCGCTTGCTCCGCGAGCTTGAACAGTTGTTGTTCGAGGTCATTCAGCGTGTCGCGAAGCGCTGTCTCGAACCGCGCAGTGAGCACCTTGCAGAGTTCATCAAGCACGCCGCGAACGCGCGGAGGCAAATCCGCGCGCTCTGCAATTCGCGCTACGCCTCCTCGCTTGCGCGGCTGCCGGCGCCGGTCCACGGGCAACGCCATCCAGTTTCCCCTACGGTCGATCGCGCCTTTATAGCGCGTGTGAGGCCTCGCAGCCAGCCAACCCGGCGTGAATGGGTTTGGACGCGGGACCCCGCCCTAGCCCTATTCGTCGCACGCGCGCTCTTTTGGTCAAGCGATTGTCTATCAGGGTGACCAACTGAGGGTTACCCACCCTGTATGATCTTGCGCGGCATAACCGTAAGCCAGGCTGTAGGGTCGGTCGAATAGATTCTCGATGAATAAGCGCAGGGCTGGATTGCGGTCCAACCGCCAATCCAAGTGCGCGTTGAGCAGCGCATAGCCTCCCAGCGTTGCGCCACCATAATCGGTTGCGTTGCCGTCAGCGAACAGATCGATGCCCCCTCTGATGCCACGGACGAGTCGGCGATCCAGACCGATATCGCCCCTGCGCAGTGGGGCGGCGCAGCAGGCGTTCACCAGTCAAGGCGTTCCGGGCGTCGTCACAATCACCCATGACATGAGTGATCCATGGCCCATCGTTCCATGAAGCAGTCAGTTCCAGTCCGTCCATTGACGCGCGGTCGATGTTGATTGCCTGGTAATTGGTGCCAGCAAACGTGATCAAATTGCTGACGCGGGTACGGTACCCAGCCAATTTGACCTGTACGTCTTGGAAAGGCTGGACCAACACGTCGATTTCGCTGCTGTGCGAGCGTTCGGGGCGCAGGTCGGGGTTGCCTGCGTAGTACCCGAAGTACCTGGGCGAGAATTGCTCTTCGAGGCTCGGGCTTCGGACTCCTTGTCCGAAGCTTGCCTCGATACGCATCCGGCTGTTGACTTGATAGCCGGTGGCGGCTGACCCTGTGGTGGCATCGCCAAACACGCTGTTGTGGTCGTTTCGCGCCGCAAGTTGCCAGTCCTTTGCGCCCTGATGCACATATCATCCTGCATAGATGCCGAGGTTGTCCCGGGATTGCGCGCAAGCGTCGACGTTACTAGCTGGGTCGCGACCGACACCGCGCCCGTGCATCCAGTCCAGTCCGACCAGAACGTCTTGTCCGCGTTTAAAGGACTAACCTAGTTGATAGCTGGCTTGGTCCCTGCGGCTTAGCATCAAGCTTTGGTAAGCGGCTGTGCCGGGGTCCTCTCGATCGATGCCGACCTCTACATGCTGACGTAGATGGTCTGAGAGCGCGCCGATCAGACGAACACCGAAAGTTTGTTCGATGACACGCGACGTACCCGGTTGAAGTTGACGAGTGCGTCCGAGCGCAACAGGCTTCCCGACAACGCCTGCTTGTCGAACCGCCACGTAAATCGAGCGGAAGGGTTCTGGTTCCTGTAGCCATCAGGTTGCGAGTTGTACGCATGATTTTGCGGACTGGTCGCCGGGTAGCCGAGCAAATGTCTCGCACTGATGAGCATGCTGGCACCGCATCGCGCACTCCAATGCCCGACTCCGACGCTTGCTGCATAGTCACGTATCGGCAATGGTTCATGATTTTCATCCCGCTTGCTAATCCGCGGAGCAGGCGTGGCATGGAACGAGGCGCGCGGACTGGCACGGTGCGTCGGCCGCCGCCCGCCGCGACGCCTGATGCACGCCGAGCGTGGATGAAGTCCGCGCGGCGCGTCGAGGCCGGTCTCCGGGCTTGCAGATTGCGGGGCTTCCGCAGCGCTGGTCGCCTTCCCGCGCCTTGGCGCAGTGGCACATCGACCAACGTGGATCTGCTTACCGTTGCGGGGGCAGCGCCGGATTTCAACCGGCTTCCCGTTTCACCCCGCGCGCGGTCATTGCGCGCGGGACACCTCGAACGGGGGCAGTCTAAGTGAACATGGGTCAATTGTCAGGCTCATGAGCTAGCGAGCGTCCAGGCGACCCTTGTCAACCGAGGGCACAGGACCCCGGATTGCGCGGTCACGTCATGAAGTGGAGCAGCAGGTCGTTGAGATAGCGCGCGCCAAGTGGCGTGACTTGCAGCAAGCCGGATTTGGCACCGCGCATGAGACCTGCAGCGCGCGCTTGTGCCAAAGGCCGTTCGATGCTGGACAGGGGCAATCCGGTGCGTTCGGTGAAGAGGGTCGCCGGCACGCCATGGGTCAGTCGCAATGCGTTGAGCATGAACTCGAACGGAATATCGGCCGGTGCCACTTGGCGATGGCTTTCCACGCGGGCGGCGCTTTGCGCACTAGCAAGGTACAGGGAGGGGTTTCGTCGCTTCGCTCGTCGTTCAATGTGTGTGTTGGCCAACGTCAATTTGCTGTGTGCGCCGGCGCCAATGCCCAGATAGTCCCCGAAGGTCCAGTATGCGAGGTTGTGCCGAGCCTGTCTGTCTTGCAACGCATGTGCCGAGACTTCGTAGTGGATGTAGCCGGCTTGAATCAGCCGGGACAGGCACACTTCCTGCATTTCCCAGGCGGAATCGCTGTCCGGAAGCGATGAAGGCGGCGAGCGTGCGAAAGGTGTGCCAGGTTCAAGTGTCAACTGGTACAGGGAAATGTGTTCGGGCTTCAACGCGAGTGCTGATTCCACGTCAGCCAAGGCGCCATCGAGATTCTGTCCCGGCAACGCATACATCAGATCGATGTTGATGTTGCGGAAGCCTGCAGTTCGCGCTTCGGCAAATGCTTCCCGGGTCTCGCCGCTTCGGTGAATGCGGCCCAGATCCGTCAGCCTCGCATCGTCGAATGACTGTGCGCCGATCGAAATTCGATTGATCCCGGCATCGCGGAATTCTGAAAATCGACCATGCTCGATGGTGCCGGGATTGGCTTCGAGGCTGATTTCCGCGCCAGCGGCGATCGGCAGGCGATCGCGAACGCCTTTCAGGATTCTCGCGATCTGGTCCGCGGGGAAAAGGCTAGGCGTGCCTCCCCCGAAGAAGACCGTTTCAATGGTTCGGCCTGCCAGTCCATCCGCGAAGTCTCGCAAGTCGCCGTCAAGATCCGCGAGCAAGGCATCCACGTATGCCGAGAAGGGCGGTTGCGCGGTGGGTGCGTGGCTGTTGAAATCGCAGTAGGGACATTTGCGCACGCACCATGGAAGGTGCACGTAGAGCCCCAGCGGGATCCTTTGGTTCACGGTGCGTTGTTTTGAAGCCATCGCGCGTGTAGCACCGCCAGCGCGCGCGCTCTGTGGCTCACCATGTTCTTGACTGCGGTGTCCAATTCCGCGGCTGTGCAGCCGCGGACAGCGTCGAAGAAGACGGGGTCGTACCCGAACCCACCGGAGCCACGAGGTGACGCGACGATGCTGCCGCTCCATCGGCCTTCGGCCAAGATGGGTAACGGGTCCTCGGGGTGGCGAATCAACGCCAGCACGCAAATGAAGTGCGCGCCGCGACCGGGGTCGGTAACGTCGCGCATCGCATCGAGCAGGCGAGCAATATTGGCGGCATCATCGCCGTGGCCCCCCGCGTAGCGAGCGGAATGGATGCCCGGCGCGCCACCCAGCGAGTCCACGCAAAGTCCCGAGTCGTCAGCGAGCGCTGGCAAGCCGGTGGCGCGCGCCGCGTGTCGCGCCTTCAGCAAGGCATTTTCGACGAAGCTGGCACCCGTTTCCTCGATGGCGGTGACGCCGAGGTCCGATTGCATGACGAGTTCGATACCGACATTGGCAAGCAATGCCGAGAACTCGGCCTTCTTGCCATGATTGCCCGAAGCCAAGACGACTTTCACGGAAGTGCCGCCGACGAGGGTTGAATCAGGTCCCAGGCATTCCCGTAAAAATCCTCGAAGACGGCGACCTTGCCATACGTTTCCTGGCGCGGTACCTCTCGGAACCGCACGCCCCTGGCGCTCAGCGCGTGATAGTCGCGGTCGAAATCGTCCGTATGGAGGAACAAGCCAACGCGCCCGCCCGTCTGGTCGCCAATCCGCGCACGCTGGGCATCCGTGCTGGCCCGAGCCAACAAGATGGAAGTCCCTGTTGATCCGGGTGGCGCGACCCTGACCCAGCGCTTGCCAGGCCCATGCGGAGTGTCCTCCAGCAACTCGAACCCCATGACGCCCGTGTAGTAGGCGACGGCCGAATCGTAGTCATCAACGAGCAGGGCGATGGCGGCCAGGTTCTGGGTCATGGCAAGGATTGCGCCAGGGCTGCCCGTTGGGCCGAAATTAACTCGGCGATGCCCCCACTGGCCAAGCTGAGCATCGAGTCAAGTTCTTCCCGACGGAAGGCATGGCCCTCGGCCGTCCCCTGAATCTCGATGATGCCGCCTGCATCGTTCATCACTACGTTCATGTCTGTGTCGCAGGCACTGTCTTCGGCATAATCGAGATCCAGCACGGGGGCACCTCTCCATAGCCCTACGGAGATCGCAGCGACTGCCCCATGGATCGGGTTGCGCTTGATCGTCCCGCGCCTAAGGAGCGTCCCGATGGCATCGCAAAGAGCTACATATGCGCCTGTGATTGCAGCGCAACGCGTACCCCCATCGGCCTGCAGTACGTCGCAGTCCAGCGTGATGACGCGTTCGCCCAAGGCAGCGCGGTCGACGCAGGAGCGTAAGCTGCGGCCAATCAGGCGCTGGATCTCTTGTGTCCGCCCGCCTTGATGGCCGCGCGTGGCTTCGCGCTGAGTGCGCTCGTGCGTCGCTCGCGGCAGCATGCCGTACTCGGCAGTCACCCATCCTTCGCCTTTGCCACGCAGCCATGCTGGGATTCGGTCCTCTACGCTGGCGGTACATAGAACACGGGTTCCGCCCATGGTCATCAGGACCGCGCCTTCTGCGTGGCGGGTAAAGCCGCGATCAATGCGCAGCTCGCGCAGGGCGGCAGCGGCGCGGCCGCTCGGTCGGGCAAAATTGGTCATGGGGACTTGGGGCCGGAAGGCTCGACAGCTTACCATTACGGACTACCAACGCCGCCGGAACTCATATGATCCGTAGCATGACGGCCTATGCTCAGGTCGAGGGCGACACCCCGCTGGGCCGGGTTGCGATCGAGGTGCGAAGCATCAACCATCGCTACCTCGAGGTGGCGCAGCGCTTGCCCGATGAATTGCGGATGCTGGAGTCTGCGCTGCGTGAGCGGATCGCGCAGCGCGTGGCGCGCGGCAAACTCGACGTAGTCGTTCGCTTGCGTGCCGTCGCTCGTGGGCCCGAACTGCGTCTCAATGAGGTGTATCTCAAGCAGCTTTCCGAACTCTCCCTCCATCTCTCTGCGCGCTTTCCTGAACTCGTCGTCGACTTCACGGATTTGTTGCGCATGCCCGGTGTGGTCGAGGCGGCCGAGGTCGAGCCGGCTGCGTTGTCGGAGGCCGTGCAAGGTCTCCTCGACCAAGCCATCGATAACCTGATCGAGGCGCGCGAGCGAGAAGGCTCCCGGTTGGCGAATGCGATCGTCGAGAGACTGGATGCGATGGCCGCGCAGGTCGCAGGCGTGCGTGTGGCCATGCCGGAACTTCGCAGTCTGCAGCGTGGACGCGTCGATGGATTGCTTGCGGAATTGCGTGACGTGGCGGATGCGCAGCGCATTGAAAAGGAGTTGGTGGCTCAATTGCTTCGCATGGACGTTGATGAGGAACTGGATCGCCTTGATGCCCATCTTCTCGAGGCGCGACGGGTCCTTGCTCTGGATGAGCCGATAGGCAGGAGGTTCGATTTCCTCCTTCAGGAATTCAATCGCGAAGCCAATACGCTTGGAAGCAAATCGACCGACCCGCGCACGAGCAACGCCAGCATTGAGTTGAAGGTACTCATCGAGCAGGTGCGCGAGCAGGTGCAGAACATTGAATAAATGTGCCGACCAGCTGCTGACTTGCACATTCGGACCGTTGCCATGAGCGGCGTGCTGCTGATTGTCGCTGCGCCTTCCGGCGCAGGAAAATCCACTCTGGTCAATGCGCTGCTCGCGGCCGAGGTGGACCTGCAGTTGTCCATTTCCTACACGACGCGACCGCCGCGTCCCGGTGAGAGCGAGGGCGAGCACTACCACTTCATCGACCGCGCGGCCTTTGATCGCATGGTTAGGCAAGGGGCGTTCCTTGAGCACGCCGACGTGTTCGGCCATGGCTATGGCACCGCGCGCGCGCCGATCGACCAGGCGCTTGCAGCTGGCCGAGACGTCATTCTCGAGATCGATTGGCAAGGCGCGCGCCAAGTTCGGGAGCACATGCCCGAATCGGCGAGCGTATTCATCTTGCCGCCTTCGCGTGCCGAGCTCGAACGCCGTCTGCGCGCGCGCGGGACCGACAACGACACGGCGATCGCGAAACGGCTTGCCGGTTCACGCGAGGAAATCACCCATGCCGTGGAGTTCGACTATCTGTTGGTCAACGATGTCTTCGACGAGGCGCTGGCCGACCTGCGGGCCATCCTGCGAGCGGAGCGACGGCATGGATCGCGGGCGCGGCGGCATTGCGCCGTGATACTCGATGATCTGCTGAAGTCACGGTGAACCCGGTGGCTCGCCACCGAGGTTGCCATCAGCTACCTTGAGCGCTTATGCCTGCATTGACCACCAACCGATCCGATCCCGCCGTGCCAATGGTCCAAGTGCGTTCGTTGACCACGGTGCTTGGGGGCAAGGTCATCTTTGATTCGCTTGATCTTGAAATTCCGCGCGGCAGCATCTCTGCGATCATGGGGCCGAGTGGCACGGGCAAGACCACGCTCCTGAAGCACATCACGGGCCAGCTCCATGGTGACTCGGGAACGGTTCTTGTGGACGGTCAGGACGTCGCCCGGCTCGGGCGC
>JAKAEJ010000021.1 GCA_021818335.1 Pseudomonadota bacterium
CTGAACTTTTCATCGGACGTGGACCTCATCATTGCCTATCCGGAGGACGGGACGAGCGATGGGCTGCGGCCACTTGAGGCTGCCGAATATGCCGCGCGCCTCACGCAAGCAATCGTCGGGCTCCTGTCCGAGACGACGGCGGACGGACAGGCAGCGCGGGTCGACTTGCGGCTGCGCCCCTACGGTAGCGCCGGTCGACCGGCATGGTCCTTTGCGGCAATGGAAGCCTACTACCAGCGCGAGGGGCGGGATTGGGAGCGTTACGCTTGGATCAAGGCCCGCCCGGTGGCTGGAGACCTCGCCGGAGGCCAGCGACTATTGGCATTGCTTCGGCCATTTGTGTATCGACGCTATCTTGATTACACGGCGTTCGCTGGGCTGCGCGCCATGAAATCGCTAATCGATGCCGAAGTGGCGAAGAGCGACCGGTCCAACGATCTCAAGCTCGGCAGCGGTGGCATCCGCGAAATCGAGTTCAGCGTCCAGCTCGAACAACTGATCCGCGGCGGCCGTGAGCCAAGCCTTCGCCAGGCCGGCCTGCTCCCGGCCCTGGCCGCCGTTGAGCGGCGTGGATTCATACCCGCACCGCAAGCAAGGGAACTTCGCGCCGCATATCTGCTACTTCGCCACGTCGAGAATCGCATTCAAATGCTTTCTGACGCACAGGCACACGCATTGCCAGAAGACGAATTGGCCCGACTGCGTATTGCGACGGGGTTGGGTTTTCCTGACATTGAAACGCTTCAGGATGCGCTGCTTGCGACGCGAAGACAGGTCGCCAGCCTGTTTGAACCCATCCTTGACGGTGCTGATGCAGCACCATTGGCCGGATCGACGGAAGCGATGCTTCGCGCACTTTGGCGCGATTCAGAGGCTGCGCCACCACCAGCCTCCCGTCTTGCCGAGTGCGGGCTTGATGCCGATGCAGGGGCTGCCCTTCACAACCTCGCAACGAGCGCAGCTGTTCGTGGCATGAGCGAGTCGGCGCGGGTTGGGCTTGAGCGCCTGCTGCCACGGGTACTGGAATCGGCACGCGCGAGCGCCGCGCCATCACGCGCCGTGCCGAGACTGCTGCGACTGCTGCACAACTGCGCCAGACGTCCAGCTTACCTGGCATTGCTCGAGGAGTCGCCAGCAGCATTGGCGCGTGTCGCTGAACTCTGTGCCGAGCGCAGCTTCTTGGCGGAGCGCGTCCTTGTGCAACCACTGCTTCTCGACGACGTACTCGACCCACGCATAGAGCAACTTCCACTCAAGGCCGCCGACATTACTGCTGAGATTGCCCGGCGGGTCCAGGCACTCGAGTCCCTTGATGCCGAGCAAGAACTCGAGCATGTCAACGAGGCCAGGGCGAGCCTGGCTTTCCGGCTCGGGCTTGCATATGCCGACGAGCGCGCAAGCGCGGTCGCCACCGCACGGCGACTGGCCGCCCTCGCCGAAGCGGTTCTGGGAGCGCTGCTGCATCTTGCCGAGCGTGAAATGGTGGCGCGTAACGGACGCCTACCGGGTGTCGGGCTCGGATTCTGCATCGTCGGATATGGCAGCTTGGGTGGACAAGAGCTTGGGTTTGCCAGCGATCTCGACTTGGCATTCATCTATGACGGTGCACGCACCGCCATGACTAGTGACGGGCAGCGGCCGCTGGATGGCATGCAGTGGTATCAGCGCCTTGCACAGCGAGTGGTGTACTGGTTGGGGATGATGACGCGGGCCGGCCAACTGTATGCGGTGGATACGCGCTTGCGGCCGGATGGCAGCAAAGGGCTTCTGGTTCGGAGCCTCGGGGCGTATGCGGACTACCAACGCGATCGAGCGTGGACGTGGGAGCATCAGGCGCTGGTCCGTGCACGAGTAGTCGCAGGTGACGCAGGCCTTGCGGCAGCGTTCGCGCTGCATCGGCAGAGTGTTCTGGTTCAGCCACGGATCGCCAGTCGCGTAGCAGACGAAGTCGTCGCCATGCGATCGCGCTGGCGTGCAGAGCGCGATCGCTCCGACAAGGGACTATTTGATCTCAAGCAAGGTCCAGGCGGTCTGCTCGACATAGAGTTTTTACTGCAAGGCTTGATCCTGACGAATGCTGCGCGATGGCCAGTGCTGACAGAGGGCACTTCCAGCATCAGCTTGATTCAGGCGCTGGAGAGCGCGCGCGTCCTCAAAAATGGCTCGGCACGAGCCTTGCGCGAGGCACACGCCGCGCTTCTTGCAATGGCATTGACCTGCACTCTTGATGAGCGGCCGCGCGTCGTACCCCGATCGCCTTCAATTATGGTTCACGCTGGCGCAGTTTTGCGCATCGCAGAGGAATGTGGTTATGCGTTCTTGCCTCGGCCACCTGATAAGAGTGACGAAGCCCAGCCAGGCGACTAGGAAATAGCCCGCAAAGCCCGATGATTCGCGTGTGACCTACCCGCCGGCGCTGCTCGTAGCGGCGGACGTCGGGATCTCGGCTGGATCTCCCATGGTGCATTGGCAGGCCCATAGTCGACTCGACTGCGCCGGATCGCAGAGGCACAAGTGTAGATTGGACGTGCTTGGCATTGCCATGCCGCATTAGGATCAACGTCATGTCACTCGATGCAATCCGACGTCCCGCAGTTACCATCCTCATGGTGTTGGCGGACAGCGGCACCAGTGCCCTCGATGCGGCATCGCGTGCGTTGGCGGCACCGGAATGTGTCGAACTCATCATCCTTGATAACGCGAGCACCGATGGCATCCCGCAACGCCTCATCGCGCTGGGCGAAATGGATTCGCGTCTGCGGGTTGTGTCGATGGGATCCAATCTCGGTTTTGGCGTCGCGATGAATCATGGCGCCGCAATCGCAAGTGGCGACTGGCTGCTGCTCCTGAACCCCGATTGTCAGTTGGAGACCGATACCTTGACGCGAATGCTTGAGGTTGCCTCGGATGGCGCGATGGTCGGCGCTGTCGTGTGCGATACCGACGGTCGGCACGATCCTGCAGCGTGGAGGCGAGCGCCAACCGTCATCAGGGTGCTCTGTACGATGACGGGGCTCGCTCGCCTTGAGTCCTACTGGCGGGTATTCGCTGGCGTCAACCGACGTGATGCGCTTCCGGTCTCTGCGGTACCTGCCGAAGTCGTCTCCGGGGCTATCATGCTATTGCCGCGGGGTGCGTTTGCAGCGATAGGTGGCTTCGATGCCGGCTATTTCTTGCATTTCGAGGATGTTGATCTCTGCGCTCGCATCCGTAGCGCGGGGATTCCGCTGACAATGGCCGGAAGCATCCGGGTCCTGCATGCGAAAGGCGGCTCATCAAGCGGACGTGGCTTGATGGTTGCACGGCATAAGCACAGAGGATTGTTGCGGTATTTGCGGCTGCATGATCCTCGCGCGCGACGCTGGCCTTGGCGTGTTCTGTTGCCAATGCTAGTGTGGTTTCACTTCTTCCTTCAGATCCCGGCATTGATGCTGCGCGATGCGCGGGCGCGTCGATGGGGCGCAATGCCTGGCCGCGGCGCGACTTGAGAACCTGCCCGCAAGCGATTAGAGGCGAGACCCATCATGCGGCTTATTCGCTGTGGGCGATCAAGACGAAGTCGAACCCGACCAGTCGTGCCTTGGACAGCTTGCCGGGATTGGCTATCGAGCTGGCTTTCTGGGCCAGTTGCCCGGTACAGGCAGCGACCTCTGTTGCACCGTAAGCGTATCTGCATTTCGCCTCCCCGGCCTCCTCTTGGCATGCAGGCTGCTTGTCGTTAAAGACTGGCGTTAGCTGATGTCCAAGGGATCGACATCAACGGACCAATGAACGCCGCGCGCCTGAGGCAATGTCTCGAGGACCTGCACCCAAGGGCTCAACATGCGATGTAAGGCGACGCGCTCCGATGCCGCGAGTAGAAGTTGGCCACGCCATTTCAGCCCCCGCTTGGGTAGCGGTGACGGCATTGGTCCTGCGATCGTTACTCTTTTGTCGCTCGGTAGTGAGGCGCTTGCAGCATCGAGGAATGAGAAGAGCGACGGTTCCCGGATGGATTCGGCGCGCAGCAGGACGTGATGCGAAAAGGGTGGTAGGTGCGCCGCGCGGCGTTCTTCCAGCAGTTCGCGTGCAAGCGAGGCATAGCCGCCTGCGAGCAGGCGCAATAGAAGCGGGTGGTCTGGATGACGGGTCTGAAGGAGAACCCGGCCGGGTTTTTCTCCGCGTCCGGCACGCCCAGCGACCTGCACAACCAACTGCGCGAGGCGTTCGGGAGCGCGGAAATCAACGCTGTAGAGCCCTTCGTCCACGCTTGTAATGGCAACGAGGGTCAATCGTGGTAGGTCGTGTCCCTTGGCCAGCATTTGCGTCCCGACCAGCAGCGCGGGTCCATGGTCCGGCAAACGCACGTCTAGCGTCGATTGAGCGGCGCGCGTCCTTGTCGTTTCACGGTCAACGCGCAGAAGTGGGATTGATGGAAAACGCTCTGCCAGTGCCTCTTCAAGACGTTCTGTTCCGTGTCCTTGCGGTTGTAGGGCGCCGCTTCCGCACGACGGACATGCTGATGGAGTGGGTTCAAGGCGCGCGCACAGATGGCATTCAAGCCGCCGCATGGCACGATGCCATGTCAATGGACGTTGGCAATGGGGACAGTCAGCATGCCAGCCGCACTGCGCGCAAGTCAGCACAGGCGCGTAACCGCGCCGATTCCGGAATACAAGCGCCTGTTCCCCATGCGCGAAGGTATCCGTCAAGGCTGCAACCAACGGCGAGCTCAGACCTTGTCGCGCAGGCATCCGGCGGAGGTCGATCAAATCGACGCGTGGCGGTGGGCGTGCGTTGGCGCGTTCCGCCAATCTGAGGTGCGCATAGCGGCCACGGTCAACATTGTGAATGCTCTCTAGGGATGGCGTAGCCGACCCGAGGAGCACGGGTATATCGAAGGCTTGGGCACGCTTCAATGCCAAATCACGGGCGTGGTACCGAAACCCTTCCTGTTGCTTGTAACTGGCGTCGTGTTCCTCGTCGATGACGATGAGGCCGCCTCGCGGTAGGGGTGTGAAGATCGCGGATCGCGTGCCGAGAAGTACCTGAGCAGTGCCATCGCGTGCGCGGAGCCAGGACTCAAGGCGGAGTCCGTCGCTGAGGCCGGAGTGCAGTGTGTCTACTCGAACGCCCAAACGCGCGTGGATGCGTTGTGCTGCCTGCGCCACGAGGCCGATTTCCGGAACCAGCATCAGCACTTGGCGATTGCGCGCCAAGACCTCTCGCATGCGCCCAAGGTAGACCTCCGTCTTCCCGCTACCCGTCACCCCCTCCAGCAAGGTCACGGCGAAGTGGTCGGATTGGCCAAGCAGCATGCCTAGCGCCGATTGCTGGGCGCGTGTAAGTGGCGGTCCGTCGTAGGCAGCCAGATCAACCGTGTTGGCCTCGGCGAGGGGTTCGATCCAACCCAACTTGCGCAGCCGGATTAGTGCTGCGCGGTGTGCGGGTGGTAGCGCGCGTGCAGTGTCGGCCTGCAGTGACCCGGCGGCGAGCGCGGCTAGAAGTGATGTCGAGGCGCCCCGCGGCACGCGCCCCTCAGCAAGCGCAGTGGAACCGGCGGGACTGATCTGCCAACCATCAGCCCGTCGTCCAGGCAGTGGCCTGCCATCCCGCAGTGCCGCTGGTAGTGCGCTGAACAATGCGTCACCAGGGCTGCCTTGCCAGTAATTTGCCGCCCAACGGGCCGTGGCCAGCAACTCGGTGTCAAGCAGGGGTGCCTCGTCCAGCACGGCGGTGATTGACTTGAGCTGGGCTGGAGCCAGCGTCGTCGAGTTCGTGATCTCGACGGCCAATCCCACGCGCTGGCCGCTGCCAAAGGGCACACGAACCCGCGCGCCGAGCGGCGGTGGTTCGCCCGCGCAGCGATAATCGAACAGCCGCCGCAAGGGCACCGGCAAGGCCACGCGCACGATGCAAGCGCCCTTAAACGATTGCGGATGATTCATGTGCGTCTGCGTAGATTCGTTCGACAAACGCTCGATTCCAAAAGAATTTATGGCTTATCCACAAAAACTGTGGACAAGTCTGTGCATGATCCGTTGTCAGCGCTTGGCGGCACCTTGCCACACCGAGGGTGCGCTCGGCTTGCGCAGATTTTCATCAAGCTGTCACATCTGAGTGAGATCAGTGAGTTGCCGGATTTGCATCGCTATGCGCACCGACGAAATGCACTCGCGGCCAGAAGCCGCGGGTTGCGATGAGGTGGGGTTGCGTTGCTGTGCACAACATTCGCCATAACGAAAATTTCCTATTGCAATGATGGGAGCAATTCCGCCGCCCTAAGCCATGCGATGGTGTCATCAGTCATGGATTGCAGGGACGCGTGCTGGTAGGCGAGCTCGGAACGGGCCCGCGAATCGTCTACGCGGAGATGATGACAGGCCAGTGCAACGCTCTCGCGGGTGACCGCCGGAGCCCGCCGGGTTGCGATTGCAACCCCCTCTTGTGTAAGCGCATGGAGCCAGAGCAGCGCCGGTGGAAGCGTGCGCCGCGGTACCGGCACACCAAGTGCAATCGCCATCGCCGCGACCAGTGCACCGAAGGGAGCGCTCAATCCTCCGAGTACCCACGTCCGCGTAGCAGATGGGTGCAGGGCGGCTGCGACGTGCGCCGCGGCGACGTCTCGGACATCGGCAAAGCAACCGATCCCAGAAGGTGCACCCGGCAGACGGTCCTTGGCGAGAAGTTGGGCGACCGTCGACCAATTGTGGCGATCACCGGGTCCGAGTATGTGGCATGGCTGAAGCACCGCCGTTCTGATGCGACCTTGCGCGCCAGCCGTCTGAACCAGCGCCTCGGCTGCGGCCTTGCTGCGTGCATAGTGAATAGGCCCAGAAAGGCCTCGATAGGGCGTCGATTCATTGATGCGATCAGGAGTCAGCCCGTACACGCTGATGCTGGAAGTAAGGACGAAGCGCCCGACGCCGCGATCAAGCGCAGCCTCGAGAATGGCTCGGGTGCCATCCACGTTGACCCGCCATTGCCGCTTGCGGTCTTTTCGCCACATGCTGGTATCTGCGGCAATGTGGAAGACGACATCGGGTGTCGGCGTCAACGCCTTGCGCAGCAGCGAGACGTTAGTGATGTCACTCTGGACCGTTTCCACGCCGGCGGCATCGAGCGTCTGACGGCTGGCGTTACTGTGAGCCAGTGCCCGGACTGCGACACCCTGATGTTGCAGGGCTGTCAGAACATGGCTCCCGACAAACCCGCCAGCGCCTGTGATAAATGCGCTATGCATCATGAAGATTTGGCTCGCGGCAAGGATGGTCGAACTCTAAACTGGAAAACTTTCCCGTCAACGAAGACTATGGCACGCATAGATGCATCCCGGGTTCTCGACGAAGCGAAAGCGACGACGCACCTGGCACTGCCGCTGATCACAGGGCAACTCGCGGCCGTTGGCATGGGTGCCGTGGATGCCGTGCTGGCTGGCCATTATTCTGCTGAGGTACTGGGCGCAGTTGCCGTTGGAGTCAGCCTGTGGTCGTTGGCCGTCGTTTGTGCCATTGGCTTGAATCTAGCGCTACCTCCTTCCGTATCCCAATTGGTTGGCGCCGGTCGACTAGCCGAGGTTGGTCCACTATTCCGGCAGGCGCTCGGGCTCGCAGCATCCGCAGGGTTGTTGCTTTTCGCGCTCGTTTACTGGATTGCGCCGCATCTGGTGCGCCAACTCCATGTCGACCCCCAGCTTTGGCCTGAAGTCACCGCCTTCCTGCACGCGATTGCGTTTGGCGCGCCGGCAATTGCCTGCTATTTCACGCTGCGAGGCGTATCTGACGGGCTTGGACACACGAGGCCGACGATGTACTTCGGATTGCTCGGATTGACTCTTCTTGGTCCGTTGGACTGGGTCCTCATGTACGGCAAATTGGGCTTGCCAGCGCTTGGCGCACAGGGCAGCGGCATGGCGACTGCAATAATCCTATGGGCCGAATTGGCCGCCTTTGCGCTCTATATGCGCCACAGCCGAGCCTACCGTGGCCTGCATCTGCTTGGACGACTGGAACGGCCTGATTGGCATCAGCTTGCCATTTTGCTGCGGCTTGGTTTGCCCATGACGTTTAGTCTGCTCATGGAATCGAGCCTGTTTGTGGCGGCGGCACTTGCAATTGGCCGATTGGGTGCCGACGTGGTCGCCAGCCACCAGATTGCGTTGAACGTAGCGAGCGTCACCTTCATGTTGCCGCTTGGTTTGGCCATGGCCATCACCGTGCGCGTCGGATTCGCCCTGGGACGTGAAGATGCTCGGGCCGTTCGTTATGCAGGCGGGACCGGCATAGGGATGACGCTGTTGACCCAAAGCCTCTCCACTGCGCTGATGCTCGGTTTTCCCCATCTGATTGCGGGTCTGTATACGCGCAATGGACGGGTGGTCGCTCTGGCTTCGCAGTTGCTGGTGCTGGCCGGACTGTTCCAGTTTTCCGATGGTATTCAGGCCGCCTCTGCGGGCGCACTTCGTGGCCTCAAGGATACGCGGGCACCGATGGTGATAACCGTGTTTGCATACTGGTTGGTTGGCTTCCCGCTGGGACTCTACCTCGGGTTCAGCGAACGATTAGGCGCACGAGGCATCTGGATGGGTCTGATTGCCGGCTTGAGCGTCGCCGCGGTCCTCCTCCTTTCGCGGTTCATATGGCTGGTGCCTCGCGCCTCCCGCGTCGGGTGACGAGCGATCTATGTGAGGGTAGCCTGCGCACTTTCGGATGTGGGAAGACGTCATGGCCGAGGTCAAAGCACATAATGGATTCCTTGGATTTCTCAAGCTCCTCTGGCAGGGTCTCAACATCACGCGCCAGGTGGTTCTCAATCTGATTTTTTTCGGATTGTTGTTGCTGATCATTCTGGCAGCGGTGAAAAAGCCGCTACCGCTGAAGAACAAAACACTGCTCGTCATTGCGCCACATGGTCCAATCGTCGAGCAGTACAGCATCGATCCGGCCCAGCGCTTGCTGGCTCGGTTGTCCGGCGAGCCGATTCAGCAAGTTCAGTTGCGCGATCTCCTTCGCGTGCTGGCCCACGCCGCCAACGATCCGCACATCACTGGCGTGGTGCTAGACACATCGGAACTTCAAACGGGGACATGGAACTTTGCGGCGTTGCGGCAGGTTGGAATGGCCATCAATGCGTTCGAGAAAACTGGCAAGCCGGTCATAGCATGGGCTGGCGGCTATGACCAAGGACAGTACTACCTTGCCATGCACGCAGACAGGGTCTTGCTCGATCCGCGAGGCGATTTGCTGTTCACAGGCCTTGGAAGCTACCAGCCATACTTCAAGGACCTCCTGGATAAGCTTGGCGTCGACGTGCATTTGTTCCGGGTAGGTGAGTACAAGTCCGCTGCCGAGCCGTTCATCCTCAATGGACCATCACCCGCGGCGAAAAGGGCAGACCGATATTGGCTGGGCGGTCTTTGGAACCAGTGGATCGAGGCTGTTTCTGCAAGGCGCAAGCTGACACCGGCGCAGGTCAAAGCCGATGTTGACGACCTTCCGCAGGGCGTAGCCTCAGCCGGTGGCGATCTTGCGCGGATGGCGCTGAATGAGCACTTGGTGGACGGTTTGGCAACGCGGGCTCAATTGGTGGCCATACTGCGGCGGTACGCTGCGTCTGGGAGCAACGGCCATGGATTCCGCAGCGTCAGCTTCAGCGACTATCTGGCGCGCATCGATCGCGAGCGCCGATTCGTAGCCAATCGTCCGGAGATTGCCGTCATCGTTGCGGAAGGCGATATCGTCAGCGGACCACAAAGGCCCGGAACCATTGGCGGTGCCGCGACTGCCAGAATGATACGGGAGGCGCGCGAGGACAACGATGTGAAAGCTATTGTCCTACGCGTGAACTCGCCAGGCGGCGCCGTGTACCCGGCTGAGTTGATTCGGCGCGAAGTCGAGCTTGCGCGAGCTGCCGGAAAGCCAGTCGTGGCGTCCATGGGTAATGTGGCGGCGAGTGGTGGCTACCTGATTTCCATGGATGCCAACCAGATCGTAGCTGAGCCCAACACGATCACGGGATCAATCGGTATCTTCGGCCTGTATTTCAACATTCCCAATACCTTGGCCAAGATAGGCATTCATACGGGTGGCGTAGGTACGACGCCATGGGCTGGCGCATTTGATGTCACACGGCCGCTAGATCCGAACATTGGCGCGACGATTCAGCAGATCATTGACAAGGGTTATCTCGATTTTGTGAGTGGCGTCGCGCGCGCGCGTGGCAAGACATTCGATCAAATCAACGCAATTGCACAGGGTCGCGTTTGGACGGGCCGACAGGCCTTTGAGCGAGGACTGGTCGATCGTCTGGGTGGGATCAATGCGGCAATTGAACTGGCGGCCCAGGACGCAGGGCTTGGCAGCGATTACGAGGTGCGATACCAAGAGCCACGCATTAGGCCCTTCGACCGGTTCCTGATGAGTCTTGGCGACAGTGAACTAGCCAGCATTTCACTCGCGCATGGCATCATCGTCCCGCGCTGGCTGGCTACGTTCGCGCCGAAAGTCGCCGGCCCCCTGGCATTGCTCGAGAACGCTACTCCAGGCCATGTCAATGTCGACGCATATTGCTTCTGTGGCTTGTACCAATAGAGTGAGTGGCAGGCTTTGGGTTGGCGAGACGCCTGCGCGTGGGGATGCGCGCAGGCACCGCTCCGATGCAAGCGACTGGTCAATGTCCAGGCGGCTACTCGCTGCGGCAAAGCATGACCATGTGCTCGCCGGTGGAGATCGATCTAGGTATAAGCGGCCCGCGCGGGAGCCGAGGCAATTCTCATCCTGGCAGCCCGCTTGGCGTGAAAGAACGTGCGGACGGATCATGACTGGTTGCCACGGTAAGGCAGGCTGCGATTCGACGGGCGCCCGGGCATGCGTGGGGCAGGCACTGTCTCCGAACATTGGCATCCTTGGCCGACCAATCCGGACCGAGGGGTCGGCGGGAGAGTAAGACTTGATTCCGGGGGTTTCGATGAGCGAAGTCATTTCACGGTGGCGTCTGGATGGACGCGTGGCGTTGATCACTGGCGCGAGTCGTGGCATCGGGCAAGCCTGTGCGCGCGAGCTGGCTGCACTTGGTGCGCACCTACTTTTGGTGGCGCGGGACCTCGATGCACTCGAATTGGCGCGCGACGAATTGGTTGAAGAGTTTCCTGATTGCGCACCGCGGACATTCACAGCTGACCTCAGCAGCGCGGAAGCGCGACTCGAATTGTTCGACTGGATTGCAGACCTTGATGTTCCCTTGTCGATTCTCGTGAACAATGTTGGTAGCAACGTCACGCGCGCCGCGTTGGATTACGATTTGCCTGAAGTCGAGGAGTTGCTGCAGACCAACCTGCTCAGTGCCTTCCACCTGTCGCAATTGGCCCACCCGCATCTTGCGGCGCACGGGGCCGCGGCGATTGTCAACATTGGGTCGGTGTCTGGCGTCACGCACGTGCGCAGCGGCGCGCCCTATGGCATGAGCAAGGCAGCGTTGCACCAGCTTACGCGCAATTTGGCCTGCGAATGGGCGGAAGACGGGATTCGCGTCAACGCTGTCGCTCCGTGGTACATCCGTACCCGCCGTACTGCCACGGTTCTTGCCGACGATGACTACCTGGAAGCGGTTCTGGAGCGCACGCCGATGCGGCGAATCGGCGAACCACATGAGGTTGCGGCGGCGGTGACTTTCTTGTGCCTGCCCGCGGCCAGTTATATCTCTGGCGAATGCATTGGCGTCGATGGTGGATTCTTGCGCTACGGGTTCTGAGACGAACGCCGTTCGCCCGGATCATTCGCCCACTAGATCCCGAAGAGACAGCCTGGATGCCCGCCTGCGGGCACAATGGGACGGGGTCCTGATAGGTTTGGCCGAATGCGCTGTCCCTTCCGAAGGTTTCTGGTAGCGGTGTCTGGGCTGATCTTTGCTTCGGCATTGCATGCGCAGACTGCAAAGGTCGTGGCTCGCTCGATTGGGACAGGACCATGCGCAGGGGGCACGGCATTGGTTTTGGGCGGTGGCGGGGCTCGCGGGATTGCTCACATTGGCGTGCTCGAAGAATTGCAGCATCTGCATGTGCCGGTTTCCTGCGTGGTTGGAACTAGCATGGGAGCGATCGTCGGCGGGTTGTATGCGGCGGGATACAGCCCGCTGCAGATTGATGCCATGCTGCACTCCGTCGATTGGCAACAAGTGTTCAGCGACAACCCGCCTCGCGCCCTCTTGGGGATGCGCGCGAAGGATGACCAACTCGATCGGATCGGCGATATTGAATTCGGCGTTGGACGCAAAGGCCTCAAACTGCCCCGCGGCGCCTTGGAAGGTCAGAACCTGCAGCAGTTACTGACGCGTTGGCTTCTACCTTCATGGCGAATAAAAAATTTCGATGATCTCAGCATTCCGTTTCGCGCCGTTGCCACGGATATTGGAACAGGGCAACGCGTGGTGCTGGGGAGTGGAAGCCTTCCGCTGGCGCTGCGCGCCAGCATGTCGGTGCCAGCCGTATTTGCACCCGTGACTCTGAATGGTCGCATGTTGGTCGATGGTGGCATTTCCGACAATGTTCCCGTCGACGTCGCGCGAGCGCTCGGTGCGCAGCGACTGATTGTTGTCGACGTCAGCGCGCCTCTCAAGCCGGCTTCTGACCTCGACACGCCGCTCGCCATAACCGACCAGATGATCACGATGTTGATGCAGCAGCAGACCGCACGCCAGATTGCTTCGTTGGGACCCAAGGACGTCCTAATTCGGCCAGCGTTGGGCGCCTTAGGAAGCGCGGATTTCACCGATGCCGTTCGCGCCGTGGCGTTAGGCCGTGAGGCAGCGGCAGCGCACGCAGCCCAACTGGCGAAGTTCGCAGTTGACTCGTCGCAATGGCAAGCGTGGCTGGCCAAGCACAGACTTCCCGGAGGCCACGCTCCAGTCATTGATTTCGTCGATGTCGAGGGCGTGCATAGTCGAACCGCGCCGCTGCTGGCCGACCGGTTACAAAAGCAAGTAGGCCGCGTATTCGACGCAACACGCGTCGAAGCGCAGATTGATCGCAGTTATGGCGAGGGCGTTTACGAGCGAATTGACTATCGGTTGCTGCAGCGATTTGGTGCAACAGGTCTGGAGGTCACGCCCTGGGATAAGCGCTGGGGTCCGGATTTCCTGCGCCTTGGCGTCAGCCTCAGCGACGATTTTCGCGGAAATGCGGGGTACGAACTGCTCGCCGAATATGATCTCACCGGGTTGGATAGCCTCGGACGGGAGTGGCGAAACCGCATCAGTTTGGGGCGCATCGCCGGGATTGAGAGCGAGTTCTACCAGCCGTTTGGGCCGAACGCCCAGTTTTACGGCAAGCTCTATGGGGGCTACCGCGCACTCAATCAGCCGGTGGTTATTGGCAATACGACGTTGGCGCAGTACCGAGTGGGTCGGCTGCGTGCGGGCGCTGAACTGGGTTGGGATCCAAGCGTCGATTGGCGTATTCGCGGCGGTATCCAGCGTGGACGCGATGCGTTTGCACTCAGCATTGGCAATCCAACAGCTTATCCGAGCTTCCGCACGCCCTTTGCCGATGTGTATGCCGGACTTCTACACGACAACCTCGACGATCCCGACTTCCCAACACGTGGATGGCGTGGCGATTTGACCTACTCCGCCTATCTGCACGCATTGGGAGGTAATGCGGATAGCGATGTCGCCCGCATCAACTTCGACGACGTGCTTTGGCATGCCAGCAAGAATACGTTGCTGTTCGGGATGCGAGGGCAAAGCCAGTGGGGCAGCGATCAGGTCCTACAGGCTAGCGGTGTACTCGGTGGATTCCTAGATCTTTCCGGCCTGACGGAGCGGTCTTTGGTAGGAAACCAACTCGCGTATGGTCGGCTCGTTCTGTACCGCGACCTGACCGGAACAAGCCAGCGTATCGTGGGCTTGCCGTTTTACCTCGGTGGCAGCTTGGAGGCGGGCAATGTCTGGAATACGCGCAGCCAGATCCGTTTCAGCCAGATGATCTACGCGGGCAGTGCATTCATTGCGCTCAAGTCTCCGTTGGGCCCGATCTTTTTTGGCGTTGGCCATGCAAGTGGGGGACGAACAACATTCTATCTCAGCTTCGGATCGCTCATCCGCCGGCAATCGCCGTGAATCCATTGATCCACAAGTCCTGTGGACAAGTCTCGGGATGAAGCGTTGAGGAAGCCGCTTGCACTGCGTCAGTACAGGCGTGTCAAGCGATTTGCACAGAAGTTAGCCACTAGGGGGCGTGCCGGGCACTGGGCCGGGCACAGCGTCACGACCGAGTTCGCCGATTGGGCGCTCTTCACCTAGGAATCACCGGCTTGCGCGTCCCATGCGAGGCGTGGATGACCTGACGTGTAAGGATGCTGATCGACTCCCGACTGATGGCCAGCCCCGCCCACAATTTCGTTGGGACGAAATGGAGGATCTTCGTATGCTAACTCGACTTGGAAGGCTTTCCGCGATGCTACTGGGACTGGCCGTGCTTTCCGGCATTTCCTGCGTTGCAGGTGCGGACACCGTACCATTGCCGGCCAACGCACCCTGGTTCAATGTCAGCCGACCCTTGCAGCCAAGCGACTTGCGAGGCCGAGTCGTGTTACTGGATTTCTTCACGCCTGGGTGCATCAATTGCATTCACATGCTGCCGGAGATGACGCGGCTCGAGCATGCTTTCGGTGGCCGGCTTCTGATCTTGGGCGTTGATTCACCTAAGTTCGATGCATCCCGGGATGCGAAGAACATACGGGCATTCATCCAGCGTTACCATGTGACGCACCCCGTTCTGATCGATGAGCGGATGACGCTATGGAATCACTATGGCGTCGAGGCTTGGCCGACGTTGGTCCTCCTAGGTCCTCAGGGCGGCGTTGCCCGCACCTTTATTGGCGAAGGCCACGACATGGCGATCGCGCGTGCAGTTAGCGCGACGCTTTCTCGGGCAGCGCGGACGCGGGCGTTGGCCACCGGTCCATTGCCGTTGCAGCCGCTTGCGGTCAACCCCAACGGGCTTTTACAGCCCGGCAAAGTCGCGGTAAGCGCTGCCTATGTCGCGATCAGCGATACCGGGCACAACCGGATTGTCCTGCTTAACCATGAAGGACGCGTTTTGCGCGTGTTTGGCACTGGTGGGGCAGGTCATGTCGATGGCCCGGCGGACATTGCGCAATTTCACGAGCCTGAGGGATTGGCCTTCGCTGGTGATTCCCTTTACGTGGCGGACACGGGGAATTCGCTGATTCGGTGCATCAATCTGGCAAGCAACACGGTCAAAACAGTTGCCGGGAACGGCCATCGGACCTTTGGCGGAGGTCCCGTGAATGTAGGACGCGATGCCGAACTAAATTCGCCGTGGGCTCTCAAGGTGCTTGGGCATACGTTGATCATTGCCATGGCGGGCGATCACCAGCTGTGGTCCATGAATCTTGCGACGGGTGCAATTGGGCCATATGCAGGCGATGGTTTGGAGGGCATTAGCGATGGGCCGCGGGCGTCTGCCAGCTTCGCCCAAAGTAGCGGGCTGGCTTACCATGGCGGGACACTTTACGTTGCAGATCCAGAATCATCCGCAGTGCGCGCCGTTGATGTTCGGACCGGTTACGTGCATACGTTGATTGGCAAGGGCCTGTTCGACTTCGGCTTTCGCAATGGCGTCGCTGCGGATGCGCTTCTGCAGCATGATCAGGGTCTTGCCTGGGACGATGGAAAACTCTACATCGCCGACACGTTCAACAACGCTGTTCGCGTCCTTGACCCGGTTGCCTCGAGGGTCGCTACGCTGGCTTCGGGATTGAGCCAACCGGGAGGTTTGGCTGCATTTGGTCCGCGCGATTTGCTCGTGGCGAACACCGGCGACGATGACATTGTCCGCGTGAGCTTGCGCGATGGCATAGTGCATGCTTGGCCGGTCAAGGGGCTGCCGCCAGCCCACTGATGGTCGCTCAACTTACTCATCGACAGCCCTGCAGCTGGGCGCGCAGCGTCATTGCCTGTCTTTCCAGTGGTGGCCGGTCAAACTGGAACGTCTGGCTGATACGCGACTCCAGTGCATCAAGGCTCGTGCGGAGGTGCTCGCACACCTCGGCTCTTGGCAACCGCTTACATCGATCCCGTACCCAGCTGTAGTATCCAGCGATCCGTGAGGCGACATGGGGAGGTTGTCCAACGCCTGGCGCCGATATACCAATGCCGCCAGGCCCGTAGGCCTTTGCCAGAGGTAGCGGTGGCTCGCCGAGGATTCCAAGGGGCGCCAAATAAGGTTGTGGAGTCCCTATGCTGCTGATGTAGGGTCTGCCGTTGGTGGCGTTGATGCAGCGATACATCACAGGGAGCGGTTGCAGCGGCTTGGCGGGTCGAAGGCGAGGCGAAGGCGTGACGTGCGCGGCAGGCAGGGAAGGCGCGGGCACTGCGGGAGGTGGTGATGGCAG
Source organism: Pseudomonadota bacterium (assembly GCA_021818335.1). Lineage (GTDB taxonomy): Bacteria > Pseudomonadota > Gammaproteobacteria > Xanthomonadales > Rhodanobacteraceae > Metallibacterium. The sequence continues at coordinate 16,392 of JAKAEJ010000021.1, forward strand.
GTTGAGGATTGTTTGTCTGCTGCCACGCGGACAGGGGTTCTGTTGGAATGCGAGGTGCCCCGACGCGTCGACGCAACGGTAAACAAGGGTTGCCGCAGCGGATGCCACAACCGCAGGTATTAGGCATAGCGCGAGTGATGCGAGTATGCGCATGCGTGAAGCCTAGCGGAATTGGCCAAAACGGACTTATTGCTGTGCGACATCGCGGCGATTAGGCGTGCCGGTCATCGAGCGCATCGATGCGGCGGACGTCTGCATCGCTTGAAAGCGACGCGACGATGTTAACGCTTCAGGTCTGGATCAGTACCTGTGCGACTTGGCGCCAGCGCATGATAATGGCTGCTACACCCCGTCAGGTCGCGACACGCGCTTGAGGGATGTTGACTTCCGGTCTTGCCGGGGGGCACCGCAATCTTACGATCCAATATCCAGGAAATCTGGCATGTCATCCGCCTTGATCGACCTTTTCAGCGATACAAAAACCCGGCCAACAGCGGCCATGCGAGCAGCCATGGCAAATGCTGAGGTAGGTGACGAACGCGCGGGAGAAGACCCCACGGTGCGCGCACTAGAGGAACGTGGTGCGGTAATGCTTGGCAAGGAATCCGCGGTCTACCTCCCATCGGGAACGATGTGCAATGAGATCGCGCTCGCAGTGCATTGCCGTCCGGGCGAGGCTGTCATCTGTGAATCTGGTGCACACATTGTTGGCTTCGAGGCGGGCGGTCCGGGTGCACTTGCGGGCGTTGTTCTGGATCCTATCCCGGGCAGTCGGGGCATCTTCACGGCAGCGCAGCTCACTGCGCATCTGCGAGCCGACAATTTGCAGGCGCCATGGCAGCGCTTGGTCAGCGTGGAGAACACGACCAATCTCGGTGGCGGCGCTGTCTGGCCTCTGGAGGAACTGGACGCAGTTGCGCGTGTAGCACATGAGGCTGGCCTAGCGACGCATATGGATGGCGCGCGCCTACTCAACGCGACCGTCGCTCGCGGAATTGGAGCAGACGAGTATGCTCGCCGTTACGATTCGGTCTGGATTGATTTCAGCAAGGGGCTCGGTGCACCCGGTGGTGCACTGCTAGCAGGATCGCGGGCATTCATCCGCGAGGCGCGGCGCTGGCAACTGCGCATTGGCGGCGCCATGAGGCAAAGTGGAATTATCGCGGCCGCTTGCATTTACGCGCTGGACAACAATCTGCCGCTGCTGGCTGCCGATCATGCGCGAGCACGTCGACTTGCGGATGGGCTTGCCCATCTACCTGGCCTCGCGATCGACGCTGCAACGGTGGAAACCAATCTTGTCTATTTCGACATCATTACTGCGGCGTGGAATGCGAAAACGCTGGCAGAAGCTGCATTAGCGCAGGGTGTTCGCCTGTGTCCGATGGGCCATCGCCGCATGCGTGCAGTGACGCATTTGGATATCGATGATGTGGGTATTGAGCGGACACTTGAGGTACTTAAGGCGTTGTTGGCATCCGCGTGATGAAATGGATCCCAGCTCAATTGTTCGGCTTGCCTGATCCGCCTGGAGAAGTTTGTTTCGGTGCTGGGGCGGCCTCACTCGCGGAAATGTGCGCACCTGCGGTCTGGGGCGTGCAACCCTCCGCTGCTTCCAGGCCTCGAAGGTAGCCCCGGCGCACGAGGCCAGCGCGAAGTGCGGCCTCGCGCTTTCGCTCCGCACTCTCCGCGCCGCTTAATTTACGCAGCCAGCCGCGAAATGGAATCAAACCCTCGACGGTGTTCTGCAGCGTGTCGCTGGCAACGTCACCGATGAAGTTACCATCTTCGGATTGCTCCTGGTCCAGATCAGGGCCAAGTTCCTCATCAAAAGCCTTCACCTTGGCGGCAAGTGCGGCACACGACCGATCGGTAGGTAGTCGATACGGTGCTTCGAGTGCACTGGCAAGCAAAGGGGGAATCGGCGACGTTCCAATGTTCGCATCGCGTAGCGGTGTCGCCAACGTATTCGAGGCGCCGCTCGCGGCAGGTCCGCGAGATGAGCCAGGATGGCTGGCAGGCGTGCTGGCGCAACCGGCGAGCAAAAGAGCAAGCAAGACGCATCGACAACGCATTGCGTGCCGTGCTCCACAAATCCCCGAGACGGGCGACCCATGCTAGCAGGACCAAATGGCTAAGGTGTTTTGTAGTGACAGCCGGCCCTGCGACAAGTGGTCACAACGATGCCTGGTACTCGGGGCATGCAAAGCCGACGGTCAGGCCCTCTGCCCCGACGTTGACCATTGCAGTCATGCTCATCACGCTTTCGGTTAGCTGCACGCCGCACTCGAAACATGTGTTGCGCAAATCCGCATAGCCGGGCAATGAGCGCATGCTATCGAGTTCGCCGCCGTAGCTGAGCGCCACTACAGGCACCAGCAGTCCGGCCCGGACGCGATCCGCAGCATGTTGAAACAATAATTCGGCACCGTGTTCGAACCCGCGTACCTTTCCAACCGGCTCGGTCTGTTTGCGCCATCCACGGATTATGGGTTTGATGTCCAGCGCGCTTCCTAATGCGGCTGAAACCCAACCCACACTGCGATCGCCTCGCTTTTGCGCGCGCGCACGAAGGTAGTAGAGGTCGCGTGGGAGAAAGTATCCATAACTGTCGTTCACGACTTGTTCCATCCGCTCCCGGATTTGCGCAGCCCCGATGCCGGCGTCGATCATGCGCGTAGCCTCCCAGGCGCTAGGTACTTGGCCAGCGAATAGGGTCTGGGAGTCAATCACGCGCATCTGAAATGGCGTATCGAATCCTGCGGCCTTTCGTACGGGGCGATAATCCTTGAGGATCGCGTAGCTCGCCTGCAGAGTGTTCTCGTAGATCTTGCTTCTGGAAGCGGTGATCGTCAGCACAATCACGGCATCGTAGCGGGTCACCAGTTCCCGGAGGAACAAGTCATGCACCTGCTGAACGCCGAGCGGCTCGCTCTCGGCATCATGCGCCCGATCCCCCAGCTGCTCGCGGAAAAATCGCAACGTGGCGTCAGGGTCACGATTGTCTTCAAAGCTGATCAGATCGCTGCGCACCGTGATCGGCAGTATCGTAATGCCGTGGGCGCGGATGAATTCAATTGGCAGATCGCAGCCCGAATCCACCACCAGTCCGATGCGCATGTCTGCCTCCGGTTCAGTCAACCGACGCGAACGTTAACATGGCTGACGGGCCATGGTGACGCAGATCATGATTGGCGCATGAAGTTACTGTCACGCCTGCGTCACGAGCAAATCCAGGCCGCCATAGGCGCCATTAAAGAACCAGGAGGCACTGATGAAATATCTGCACAGCATGATACGCGTCCGAGACCTGAATGCAGCACTGTTTTTCTTTTGTAATGGACTAGGACTTGAGGAAACACGACGTCTCGAAAATGCCCAGGGGCGCTTTACGCTCGTTTTCCTCGCGGCTGATGAAAGTCGCGATGCCGAAATCGAATTGACGTTCAATTGGCCTTGTGCCGACGGCAGGCCGGCCGAAGACTATGGAAGCGCGCGAAACTTTGGGCACCTCGCATTCCAGGTCGACGATATCTACGAAGTCTGCGCTCGCCTGTCGAAGCTGGGGGTGACCATAAATCGTCCGCCCCGAGATGGCCATATGGCTTTTGTACGTTCACCGGACCTGATCTCGGTTGAACTGCTGCAGAAGGGCAGTGCCCTTCCGCCCATCGAACCATGGGTGTCGATGCCGAACGTCGGAAGCTGGTGATCCGGCTGCGCCAGCCAGCGCTAGCTGGACAGCGCCTGTAGCAGGTCGCCTACCAAGTCGTCGGGATGCTCCAGCCCCACGGATAGCCGCAGCAGCCCAGGTGGCGACATTGGGCACGCTCCCTCCACGGACGCGCGGTGTTCGACGAGAGACTCGCAGCCACCAAGGGATGTAGCGTTAATGAAGAGCCGCAATCGTGATGCGCAGGCGAGTGCAGCATCACGGCCCCCGACCAACTCGAACGAGACCATGCCACCGAATTCCCGCATCTGCCGCGCCGCTAACGCATGGCCTGGATGCTCGGGTAGGCCCGGGTAGTGCACCCTCTCCACTGCCGTGTGCGCGCAAAGCGCGGTGGCTACCGCACGTGCATTTCGGTTGTGCCAAGCCATGCGTGCAGGTAACGAATGCAAACCACGCAATGCCATCCACGCGGCGAATGGTGATCCGTGCAGGCCGACGGTGCTCCTTGTCTGCGCTGCTTGCTGTGCCAACGCCCGTCGGCCGTGCGCGAAGACAAGTGCGCCGGCCATCAGGTCGCTGTGGCCGCCGATATACTTCGTTACCGAATGCAATACGATATCGGCGCCTAGCGTAAGAGGTTGCTGCAGCACCGGCGATGCGAACGTATTGTCAACAAGCAGCAGGGCGCCGTGCTCGTGAACGATATTCGCGAGCAAGGCCAAATCGGTAATTTGGAGTAGCGGATTCGAGGGCGTCTCGGCCCAAACGAGCGCTGTGTTGGGCAATAGTGCAGCGCGAACTGCGCCCTCATCGCCGAAGTCGGCAAATGTGCAGTGCAGGTTCCAGCGCTTTGAAAATTCGCGCGCGAGTGCTCGGAATCCATGGTACACGTCGTTTGGAAGCAGCACATGGCTCTGCGGGGGGAGACTCTGCATGATGGCGCTGCCCGCAGCCATGCCGCTGCCAAAAAAGAGCGCGCTTTCGCCATGCTCGAGTGCCGTAAGGGCTTCCTCGAATCGTTGCTGGGTCGGATTATCGGTTCGTTGGTAGATCCACCCATAGGGCATGGAGCCATCCGGTGCGTGTTCGAAAGTCGTGGACAAATGAATTGGTGGCGCAACCGCACCAGTCTCGGGGTCTGGACTGGAGCCGGCATGGACGGCAAGGGTTTCGAGGCGCATCGCGATGCTCCATGAATGGACGGTGGGCAGCGTACCGCAGCGGCGCTGGTTCCAGTGTGCGGTGCAGGCATAATCAGGCATCGCAATGGAGAGGCCTCGAGATGCCGTCGCGTCAATCTGAAAGTGCCGAACTCCTTCATGCGGCCAGTCAAGCATTTGTGCCCATTTATCAACCTCGGCCAGTCGTCCTCGACCATGGTCGCGGTGCACGCGTCTGGGACACCGATGGACGCGAATATGTCGACTTTGCTGCAGGGATTGCCGTTTGTAGCTTGGGCCACGCGGATGCCGAACTTGTCGAGGTACTCTCTGCCCAGGCCAGCCGGCTCTGGCATACGAGCAACGTCTTCTACAACCAGCCTGCCATTGAGCTCGCGCAGGCGCTAATCCGTTCAGCCTCCTTTGCACGGCGCGTGTTTCTTTGCAATTCGGGCGCCGAAGCGAACGAAGCGGCGATCAAGCTTGCTCGGCGTTGGGCAGCCCAACAAGGGCGCGCCGCCGAACGGCGCAGCATCCTGACCTACTCGGGATCGTTTCACGGCCGCACGCTTGCCACCGTAACGGCGACTGCGCAACCGAAATACCAGCACGGCTTCGAACCGTTGCCGCGAGGTTTCATCCATGCTCCTTTCAACGACCTGCAAGCTACCGAGGCCGCATTGGCCGACGGGAGCGTATGCGCTGTGCTCGTCGAACCAGTTCAGGGTGAAGGTGGGGTGATGCCTGCGGAACCTGGATTTCTTTCCGGACTCCGAGGCTTATGTGATCGCTACGGAGCGCTGTTGATCCTCGATGAGATCCAGTGCGGAATGGGCCGGACAGGTACGTTGTTCGCCCATGAACAAGACGCAGTTGAACCCGATGTAGTCACGCTGGCGAAAGCCCTCGGCGGGGGATTCCCCATCGGAGCAATGCTTGCGGGTAGCCGTGTGGCAGACGCCTTGCAGCATGGCGCCCACGGCACGACGTTCGGCGGCAATCCGCTCGCGTCTGCGGTGGCGCACGCGGCATTACGACGATTGGCCGACCCGGCATTGCTACAGCAGGTCGTTGCGCGGGGACGTGAACTTCGTGAAGGCCTCACGGAGATGGCACATGATACCGGCGTGTTTAGTGACGTGCGGGGTCGGGGACTGATGCTGGGCGGCGTACTGGCGCAGCACCTGCGCGGTCGTGCGGGTGAACTTGTTGATCAGGGTATTGCCCACGGAGTTCTAGTCCTGCAGGCTGGGCCCGATGTGCTCCGTCTGGTACCGCCGCTCGTGCTGGACGACTTGGACGTCAAAGATGGAATTGCGAGATTGCGGTTGGCCGTTAGTGCCTTCCTTGGTCTAGACGCTCACTAATGTTCAAGGTTTACTCTTGGCGGACGAAAGGGGTTCGTTTGGATGATTGCTGCAGTCGTCACCGGTCATTCTCGCGGTCTTGGGGCCGCAATAGCCTCCGAACTTCTGATGCGCGGCATTTCGGTGCTTGGAATTTCCCGCGGCCGCTTGCCGCCTACGCACGATGCCGCGGCGCGGCTATGCGAAGTTGCGATCGACCTGGCGGACACGGAGTCACTCAGGCGCTGGTTGGTTGGCGATACATTGGGCGAATGGGTGGCTGGCGCGGATCAGGCGCTGCTCATCAACAACGCAGGTCTTTTGGGCCCTGTCGGGGCGCCAACATCGCACGATTTGCAGATCGCGATGCAGACGTTGGCCGTCAATGTCGTTGCGCCTGTTCTCATTGCCGCGGCCTTTGCGCGAGCGGCTGCCAGCGTCCCGGATTGCCGGATCGTGCACCTATCCAGTGGCGCAGGACGTAACGCCATCGCGGGTTGGTCGGTGTACTGTGCGAGCAAAGCTGCGCTTGATCATCATGCCCGCACGGTCGCTGCGGACGGGATTCATGGCTTGCGCATTTGTTCACTCGCACCAGGCGTTGTTGATACCGGTATGCAGGAAGAATTGCGCGCGTGCTCGCCCAGAGAATTCCCTTTGCACGCACAATTCGTCGATATGAAGAGGCAGGGTGTATTGGCCACACCGCAATCGACCGCGAGCCGCCTCCTCGATTGGCTGCTTGGCGAGCAGTTCGGGAGCGAGCCGGTAGCGGACCTTCGAGATACAAATTGATCGCAGCCCCGCGGCCCCGCTGCATGGCTGGATTGACGGTGGCTTGCTAGGCATCTTCGCCTGCGGCGAAGACCCGCGTCGCCATCCACGTCAGGATCACGATGAAGCCGATAAGCATGGTGAGTGATAGCCACGGCGGATACACGTATCGATCAAGAATGGCGCCTCGCATCAAATCTGCCGCGTAGGCGACTGGATCTGCGTGAGCAAGCCAGCGCAACCACATTGGCGCGTTCTGTAACGGGAAAAGAGCGCCCGACAGAAAGAACATTGGGAGAAGCACCGCATTTCCAATAATGGGAAACACCGTTGTCGACCGGAATCGTGCCGCGGTGGCTACGCCAAGCGCGGAAAACGTAAGCGACGCGAGAATCATCGTGGCGAGCAATTGGAAAAACGTCGCAACGGAGAGACTGAGGTGGAGGAGAGGGAGAAGCGCGAGCAGGATCGTGGCGGGAACCAGTGCCTGGATCGCGCCTGAGACGACTTTTCCCAGCGCAATCGCAGCGCGAGAGACGGGTGCTACGAGGATTGCCTTCAGAAAGCCTACTTGACGGTCGAAGACGATCAGCATGGCAGCGAAGACAGCGGAAAAAAGAAGCGAGAGTGCGAGCACGCCCGGATAGATGTAGTGGAGGTAGCCTGTTCGACCAAGTGTCGAGCTTGCACCCAGACCAGAACCCAAGACGAAAAGATAGAGTAGTGGCTGAATTAGGCTTGATATGAGGCGAATGCGATCCACCCATAGGCGCTTGAGGTCGAGAATCACCACCGCTAGGAGTCCCTTCACTGCAGATTCCCCATTCGCCTGGGCTCAGCAGGGCCGGTTCCGTCTTCGAGCGTTCTACCGGTGAGCCTCAGGAAAACATCTTCGAGGCTGGGCTCATGCACTTCGGCGCAAAGTGCTCGAACTGGCAACTGCGCAAGGACGCGTGGCAACACCGCGGCCGGCTCCGGCTCGACAAGCAGTAGGCCTCGAGCACTGTTTTCCGGCACATAGCCATGTTCGCGTAGCCAATCCGCCGCACGAGCGTTATCTTCCGTAGAGAGCAAAAGCACGCCGCCGCCCACCTGGTTTTTCAGGTCTTGTGGCGAGCCAACAGTCAAAATACGTCCACCGTCTATCAAGGCGATACGGTCCGCGGGCTCGGCTTCATCCATGTAATGCGTGGTGAGGAACACGGTGCCGCCATTGGCGACAAAGCGCTGAATCTCGCTCCAGAAATGACGCCTTGCATCGACATCGAGGCCCAGCGTCGCCTCGTCCAAAAACAGTACATCAGGGCGTGCCACCAGTGCGCGTGCGAGCTCAACGCGTCGCTTCTGGCCACCGGAGAGTCGGCTTGTCTCGCGAGCGGCAACATCACCCAACCCCAGCGTGTTGAGAAGGTCGTTGGCGCGTGCGCGGGCAGAGCGGATGGAGAGGCCATAGAACAGTCCCATCAGCAACAAGTTGTCACGCACGGGCAACTTACCCTCCAGTGCGGGCTCCTGAAAGACGATTCCAACGTTCCGTCGAACCAGCGATCGCTCCCGTACCGTATCGTGCCCGAGGACGCGCGCTTCGCCTTCGCTGGGCTTGGTCAAGGTTGCGAGGATCGAAAATAGCGTCGTCTTGCCTGCGCCATTGGGGCCCAGCAGCGCAAACATCTCCCCGCGCCAGACGGTCAAATCAATGCCGCGAAGCGCATGGACGGCGCCATATCGCTTGTGCAAGCCATGGGCTTCTAGCGCGGGAAGATCACTCATGCCGGATTCAATGTTGCCCGCGGGGTCCGGCAAGCGACGTTGCGCTGGGGGGGAGATAGCGGGCAAACCAAGCTAGCGCGCGAACGAGCACGTCGCGCTTGTGTGCCGGGTCGACGAATCCATGTCCCTCATCCGGATACACCACCAATTGAGTCGGGACGCCCATTGCCTTCAGGCCGTGCCACATCTCGAAGGACTGGGGTGCTGGGCATTCCGCATCGTACTCGCCCACGAGCAGCAATGTCGGGGTCCTGTCGCGCTTGATGTAGTTGATTGCCGAGCTGCGTGCGTAGACAGCGGGGTCATCGTAGACCGTAGCCCCGAAGAATGGGGTCATCCATTGGTCTATGGAATTCTCGCCCGTATAGCTTAGCCAATCGGAAAGTCCCGCCCCGGCTACTGCGGCGCGAAATACGCTTGTCTGGGTCGGTGCGAACATGCTCATGAACCCACCGTAGCTCCAGCCAGTAATGCCAATGCGATTTGGGTCGACTGGATAGCTGTGCTCCACGGTCCGGATTCCGGCGAGGATGTCGCGCAGGTCGCCGTAACCAAAGTCTCGGCGATTCGCTTCGGTGTACTTTTCTCCTTGTCCGAAACTTCCGCGTGGATTCGGGAAAAGAACGAAGTAGCCCATGGCTGACAGGGGTGCGCCGCCGTAATCGACGCCTGGCCAGCGGGGTTGAACGGCGTAGCTGGGTCCTCCATGGACTGCGACGACCAATGGATATTTCTTGTGCGGATCGTAGTCGGCTGGATACAACAGCCATCCTTGGACGCTGAAGCCCTGATTATGCCAGTGGACGGAAACGGCTCTGCCCCAAAGGGGCTGGACTCCAGCGTTCACGCGGGTGACCGGTCGCATCGTTCCAATATTCGCAATCATGCCGCCACGATTTTGCGTGAATGTCGCGGTCCAAACCTCAGGTGGAACGGCAAAGGTGCTTTGGATGAAGGCCAGCATCGTTCCGTGCCTGGCATATGCCAGTGCCGACATTGCTGACCCGTCTTCGAGCGCGGCGTGGACGGTGGCTAGTGGATGCCAGCCTGTGACGCGGATTCCCCGAGCGTCGTTTGTTATCGTCAAGGAGGCGAGTTGGCTGGATCCACCGGCAAATGCATTGACCAGCAGGCTGTCAGGTCCGCTCCAGGCCAGCCACCCAGGCGTGACGGTGCTGTACGGCGTGAGATTCGTCGGGGTGCCGCCAGATGCATGAATGAGATAAATATCGCCGCCGGTGACGCCTTGGTCGCTCATCAATCCGCCGATGAACGCGATGGACCTGCCGTCTGGCGAGAAGCGTGGCAACGCGAGTTGCATTCCGTGCAGTGGGCCCCGGATGACGTTGGGATTGACCACTGCCCGGGGCGGTGCGTGGGAACGAATATCTTGCACGTAGAGTTGTGAGACCCACCAGTTGTCGTCACCGGGTGGCGGAGCAGCGACAAACGCGATGCGCCGTGCGTGTGGCGAGACGTCGAATTCGTAAGGGAAAAGCGTGGGCGGCGTCAGTAGCGCCGGCGTACCGCCGTTGGCGGGCACCATCGCAACGCGCTGATGCTCGATGTTGGCCTCGCCTATGACTCCCACGCGAGGCTTGGTTGCGGCCAGGGCATCGACGCGATGTGTATCGCCTGGCACGTAAAGAAAAGCGAGCTTGCGCCCATCTGGAGTCCAACGCAGTGCGTGTACCAATCCCTTGAGGCGAGTAACCTGCCGTGCCTGCACGCCTGCGCGATCGATCTCGAGCACGAATACATTGTCCTGCGGCTGCTTGCGGTCAACCGAACAATCGGAAAGAAAGGCGAGCCTGCTCCCGTCTGGAGAGAAGGCCGGGTTGTCGAAATCACATCCCTGGTGCAGGCCGGGTACGGTCACCTCCCGTGCGTTGGTTCCCTGCGCCGTGGCGAAATAAAGGCGCGTGCCGTTTGCCGTTGCGATAACCCACGCCAGCATCCGGCCATCGGGTGATAGCGCGACGGCATTGAACGCGTGCACCGCAGACAGACGTTGGAGAACTGCATCAACACGTGCAGCATCGGCGGATGGAATGACAGCGGGCGTCAAGTTGCCCGCCCGCACCATCATTGGCGCAAATGCCATCGCCAAGTACAACAGGCCATTGCGGAGACTTTGCAACACGATGGATGACCCCCTCTTATTTGCAGGCAAATGAAATCTGAGCATGGCAGACCCATGGAGGTCGTGCCGCGATCACTGCAAAAGCGAACGCCCTCCATCCCTTGTTTATCAGCAAACGGTTCGGAGCTATGTCCAGATCATGTGCCCCACCAAAACGCTTGGTGGGACACATGATTCGTTTGCCTCAGTAGCCTGCCGCCAAGCCAGCCGGGCGGCGGCGATCGTTGGCCCCTTCGATCAAGCCGGTCTTCGGATTGACAAGGATCGCCTCGTCCGCGCCCCAAGCTTGCACCTGCTTGAAGCTATAGCCCATCTTCTCGAGCTGCATCTCGGTTGCTGGCGTGAGATAGCCGGGCTCGACGAAAATCGCATCGGGGTACCACTGCATGTGCATGCGGGGAGCATCGACTGCCTGCTGCATGTTCATGTCGAAATCAACCACGTTGAGGATGCTCTCGAGCGTGGTCGAGATGATGGTCGAACCCCCCGGACTGCCGGTGACCATGAATACTTTTCCGTGTTTCAGAACGATCGATGGCACCATTGAGGAAAGCGGAATCTTGCCGGGCTCGATCTCGTTGACGTGACCTTGGACGAGGCCGAACGTATTTGGTACCCCGGGCTTGGAGGTGAAATCGTCCATCGTATTATTAAGGAAGAACCCGGTGCGGCCAGCCATCATTCCGACGCCGAATAGGTAATTGATGCTGTAGGTCACGGAGACGGCGTCACCTTTGGCATCGAGAATCGAGAACTGCGTTGTGTGCCTTCCTTCCGCTTGGCCCAAGCTGCCTTTCACGTCGGATGAGGGTGTCGCGCGATCTGGCCGGATGGCTGCACGGATGCGCGCGATATTGTCTTCGGACAGCAAGCTTTGGATCGGGTTATGCACGAATGCGGGGTCGCCAAGATACGTATTGCGGTCCGCAAACGCATGCCGCTCGGCCTCTGCCAGAACGTGGGTGGCCATTACCGAGCCATACCCCCACTTGGCGAGTGGGTAGGAATCCAGTACGCGCAGTATTTCGCAGACGGTGACGCCAGAGCTTGGTGGCGGGGGCGTGACGATAGTGTAGCCGCGATAAAGGCACTCGATGGGCCTCGCCCAGACTGCCCGATAACTACGGAAATCGTTGAGGCTCAGGATACCGCCATGCTTGTCGCTAGCGGCGACGACTTCCTTGGCGATAGGGCCGTCATAGAAAGCCTTGGAGCCGTTCTTCTGGATGAGTTCCAGCGTGTTAGCAAGCTCGGGTTGCTTGAGTAGTTCGCCGACCTTCCATGGCTTGCCGTGATTCAGAAAAATAGCGGCAACGTTCGGGTGGTCGGCGAAGTCCTTTTCCCTGGTACGCAGAATGTTGATGTCACCCTGCTCAAGAACATATCCGTCACGTGCAAGCTTGATCGCAGGTGCCATGACTTGGGCCCGACTCATGGTGCCGTATTTTCTTAGCGCCTGATCCAGGCCCATCACTGTGCCCGGCACGCCCACGCCGAGCCAAGTCTTTGTACTGCGGCCGGGAACAACGTTGCCTTGGGTATCCTGAAACAGTCTTGGGGTTGCTTCCAAGGGCGCGCGCTCGCGGAAATCGAGAAATACGTTCTTGCCATTGGATAAGTGGATGGTCATGAATCCACCGCCGCCTATGTTGCCGCAACAGGGATGCACGACCGCGAGTGCGTAGCCGACGGCGACGGCAGCATCGACGGCGTTGCCACCACGCTTGAGAATTTGGAGACCGACCTCCGTCGCATAGTGCTGCGCCGACACGACCATGGCGTGTTTGGCCAGTACAGGCTTGGCACTCGTCCATTGTTGGCGAAGCGCTGCCCCGGCTGTACTGTCTAGTGCCGCGCTGGAGATTGAAGTCGATTGCGCCGCCGCATGACTTTGGGCGGTGTCGCGGGCATAGGAACCAACAGGCGCCAGCAGTAGAGCCATCGCGGCGATGACGGGGAATCGTGCCATGGAGAACTCCTCAGTTGTGGCACTCCTTGCCGGGATGGATGAGGCGCGCAATAGATACTTGTGCGCACCGATTATGCCTTCACGAGCTCGTGACCATTTGCTGATGTTGATCGTATGCTGCGGCTGTCATTACCCTAGATGGATCAGTCGGCGGCTTGAGCGATTTCCATAAACACACTTTGCGCGGCTTCCAGCGTGGTTTCGAGTTCGCTTTCACCATGGGCGCTCGACAGGAATCCTGCTTCGAAGGCGCTGGGCGCAAAGTAGACGCCGCGGCGCAGCATCCCGTGGAAGAACCGTTGGAACGCCCTCTTGTCGCAAGCGGTTGCCTGTCCATAGTTGCTCACGGGCTCACTGCTGAAAAAGAGCCCGAACATGCCCGTTACGTGGTTGGTGGTGAACGGGACGCGCGCTGAACGCGCCGCATGCTCGAGTCCTCTGCATAGCGCGGACGTGCGTTCCGCGAGTCCAGTGTGGAATCCCGGCTCGCCGATCACCTCCATCATGGCTAGACCTGCGGCCATTGCGATTGGGTTGCCGCTCAGCGTGCCCGCCTGATAGATGGGCCCGCTGGGTGCAACTTGCGCCATCAGCTCGCGCCGGCCTCCGTACGCTCCGACTGGCATGCCTCCGCCGATAATTTTGCCGAGTGTGGTTAGATCAGGCTTGATGCCATAAAGCCCTTGTGCGCCGCCCGGCGCGACGCGAAAGCCTGTCATTACCTCGTCGAAGATCAACAGTGCGCCGTAGTTGTCGCACAGTTCGCGCAACGTCTCCAGAAAGCCAGAAGCTGGAGGGATGCAGTTCATGTTGCCGGCAACCGGCTCGACGATGATCGCGGCGACTTCTCGGCCTCGTTCTAACATCAATGTTCGTGCAGCTTCGGCATCGTTGTAGGGCAAGGTGATGGTGAGATCAGCCAATGCTTTCGGAACGCCCGGGGAGTCGGGCACCCCGATTGTCAGCGCGCCAGAGCCAGCCTTGACGAGAAATGCATCGCCGTGCCCGTGATAGCAGCCCTCGAACTTGACGATTGCGTTGCGCCCGGAGACTCCACGCGCAAGGCGTATCGCGGACATGGTTGCCTCTGTACCCGAGTTGACCATGCGCAACATCTCGATCGATGGCATCAACCGGGTGATCGATTCTGCCAAAGTCACTTCTGCGGGACAGGGCGTCCCGTAGGATAAGCCATGCTCAATCGCGCGAGTCACCGCGTTACGGACCCGTGGATGGTTGTGGCCTGCGATCATCGGCCCCCAAGAGCCCACATAATCGACATACCGGTTGCCTTCGACATCCCATAAGTACGCGCCATCGGCTCGCGCGGTGAAAAATGGTGTGCCGCCGACGGAGCCGAATGCACGCACGGGAGAGTTGACGCCACCAGGTAACACGCGACAGGCTCTTTCATATAATTGGAGGTTGCTGTTCATGGATGCTCCGCGGATGGATCAAATAGGGACGCGTAGGCGCGTGCTGCGCCTTCGATATTGGTCGCCTCGAAGACGCCCGAGATCACCGCCAGAAAGTCTGCGCCCGCGGCAATCAGGGCCGCCCCGTTACATGGCGTGATACCGCCAATGGCCACTACCGGCAGGCCAAGCGCACGCGCACTTTCGAGAATATCGATTGGGGCCCTCCGCGCTGCTGGCTTGGTCGGCGAGTCGAAGAACGAGCCGAATGCGAGGTAGTCCACGTCAAGGTTGGCCAATTCGCGTGCCCGCGATAAATCGTTGTAGCAGGACACACCGATGATGGCGCGTTCGCCTAGGATTGCGCGAGCAAGGCAAGGGTCTGCATCCGCCTGGCCCAAGTGCACGCCATGGGCGTTCGTGACGCGCGCGAGGTCGACATCATCGTTGATGATCAGCCTCACGGCGTGGCGCTCGCAGACAGCGCGCAAGACCGTCGCTTCCCTGATGCGGCGCAATGCATCGTCAGTCTTGTCTCGATACTGGAGAAGTTTCGCACCTCCCAGCACCGCGTGTTCCGCGCGCGCGATCAGGTCTGCACGCGGCCCATCGGTGATCGCGTACAGTCCGCACCCGTCGAGTCGCCCGGCATTGGACGATTTCTGAGCATCCCGCACTTCTGTCAAAATCAGTCGCCCCAGTTTACCGAATGGATCCAACGCGTCATGCCCACCGCTTTTCGAAAGTTCATGTGCGTCGTGTGCGGGTACATCTACGACGAGGCCGAGGGCATTCCCGAGGAGGGCATACCGCCTGGCACGCGCTTCGAGGACATTCCGGACACGTGGACCTGTCCGGATTGCGGGGCTACCAAGGCCGACTTCGAGCCCATCGAAACAGAGTGAGGCGTTTGCCGCTTACTGCACCTCGCCGTAATCACCCTTGATGCGAAGCTGACTGCCCGGGCGCACCCCGATCTGGCGGGCGACACCGGCGGCGATTTCAAGCACGTATTTGGCTGGTTTGTCGCTCGGGTAAATCGCGCATGGGTCGGATGTGCAGGGTGTTGCATCCAACTGCATGGATACGAGCTTGCGCTGGGCGTCGAAAAAGAGCATGTCCAGCGCAATCTTGGTGTCCTTCATCCAAAACCACCGCGGCGCTGCATGGCGAAACACGAACAGCATGGCTCGATGGGAATCCAGACGCGATCGGTTCATCAGACCGTAGGCGCGGCTGTCGTTCGTCGTGGCTGCCTCCGCCACGAAACGATATCCCTTCAGCGTCACGTCGACCCGCGGCAGCGGTCGGATCGGGGATGGTGGCGCCGCGATGGCCTGTTTTGGCGTACTTGCCAGCAATATCAGCAGGCTGGCCGCGATCAGAGGGATCACCCGCATGCACACTGATTGTTCCATTGGAATTTTTCTCCGCGACCGCCACCGGGTCAGGCAAGTCTAGCTGCGCGTGGGAGCCGCGGCATCCGTGTGGTCGTTCGCTCGACACTTGTTGTCTAGGCGCGAATCCAGCTAATCTTTTCGGCCCAGCTCTCAAGTGTCGCGTTCCGGCCGGACTGTGCCGTGGCCGAACCGAGCGGATGGGATGTTGGGAGGTGTTGACGTACTGGAAATCGGCGGTAAGATATCGGGCTCCCCTGGCGAGAGGCTGGGGCTGCGGCGAGAGCTGCGGGGACGGATCGTT
>JAKAEJ010000022.1 GCA_021818335.1 Pseudomonadota bacterium
TTCCGATCTACAATCACCGGCGGCGCGTACCAGAATGGGTCGTAGCCCCAGGGTCCCCATGCCCCCCAGCCCGGGCCCCAGAACGGGTCATTCCAGGCGTTGTACGCACGGTTGTAAACCACGGGGAGCGGCCAAAGATGAATGGCGGCCGCGTTGACCCGCGGGTAGGGATACTCATAATCGCCGACCTTGTGAGTCACGACGCCCTGCAATACGCCTGTCACCGTCACTTCGCGACCCTTGGCGTAAACCTCGGGGTCGTAGAAACCATCCTTGCAGGCGACGAAGCGGCCTGTGGAATCGCGGGACATTTCGGGACGCGCGTCATCACTGGCTAGCGGTTTGCCAAGCACATAGATGCAGGTGTCGTGGGGGCCGGGTTCGGTTTGGATGATCTGGCCGCCCCAGCGTACCGAGGAGCCGGAAACATTCCCGCTGCTGGCCTGCTGCGGAGTGATTTCGGCATAAGTCCCCGCGAGTTCCTTGGGCACCGTCGCGCAGGAAGCCAACAGCACGGTGCCCAGTGCGATGGCCAGAGGATTCAGGACACGGGTATTCATGATGACCTCGTGATGCGGTTCGACTCCGACACAGCGCATTCGACCACACTTCAGGGCCGGAAGTCCTTAGCCTTTCTCACCCAGTCACGGACGGCTAAGGGAGGTGGAGGCTGCGTGCCACCGTAACGCAGTTGCGCAAACCGGCCCGCCAATGCCATCAAGGTGGTGGCGGCAGGGGACGGCAGGGATGAGGCGGCTCGTCGCAGATACGCCACAGGCGCCTCGCCTGGACGCCGTGCGCAGCGGGCGCGGGTCAACCGCCGCTCCAGCCGCTGGAACCCTGTTGCCAATGCATCACCTCGCTTTCCGGGCTCGCGCAGTGCAAGCGCGAGGCCCACGGCCAGCGCCATGCCCAGCGCACCGCCCAGGGCGAGCGCCACGGATTGCCAGCGCGATGGGTCCAGGCCGAATTGTGTCAGGAGTGCGCGCTGTCGCAATGCATCGAAGCCGACGACGGCCTGGTTCCACAGCCGGTTGACCACGTCGATCCGATTGCGAAACCCGATCCACCAGCCAGAAAGGAACCATGGTGCGTCCGCAGTCTGCGCTGCAGCGGTGGCACCGAGGCTGATCCGGTCGGGGCTGACTGCCGCGGTTGGATCGACGCGCACCCACCCGTCGCCCGGAATCCAGACCTCCGCCCATGCGTGGGCATCGGACTGCCGTACGAGCAGGTAGCCAGCGGTGCGGTTCGCATAGCCGCCCTGGTAGCCAGCGACCACCCGTGCCGGCACCCCGGCGGCCCGCATCAGGAATACAAAGGCCGAGGCATAGTGCTCGCAAAACCCGGCGCGGGTCCGGAACAGGAAGTCGTCGACCTGCTGGCGTCCCAGTGGGGGGGGCACCAGCGTGTAGCGGAAGCCCCCGTTGCGAAACATGCGAAGCGCTGACGCGACAATGGCACGACTGTTGCCGCCATACCGGGCTCGCCATTGCGCTGCCAGCGCGCGGGCGCGCGGGTCTGCGCCGACAGGCAGTTGCAGTGCCAGCGTACGTTCGTCGGGAACCAACTGCGGCGACAGCGTGTAGTCGGTTGCCGATTCCAGCGTGTACCGCAGCGTGTGGTCGATCGGCCGCATGGCAAGCAGGGTGCGAGCCGCTGTCGAAAACGTGCCGGGCGCGGTGTCAACCGGGATGTCCAGGGCGGGCAGGAGCGTCTGTCGCGTTGCATCCAGCGTCACGGTGTAGCGCGACGGGCGGTCCCGGATGATCAGGCGCTCCAAGGGCAATGCCGCGTGCCCGGGAGTCCAACTGCGACCGTCAAAATGCCATAGCACCACGGCACGAAAGTAACGCAGCGGGCGCGCGGGTATGGGACCTTGGAATCCGACCCGGAAAGCGGGTTGGTCGTCGATCAGCAGTTGGCCAATTGCGCCAGGGGTCATGCGTGCGCTGACGCCTGTCTTTGCAACCTGCATGCCCGGTGCCCCCCAGAGGGGTGAGGCGAGGCGCGGGATCAGGACAAATGCAACCAGTGCGACTGGCAGCGCAAGCATTAGGCGCAATGCGGATCCGTGCATCAATGCGCGTGTGGGTCCTGCTGCCGGCTCGAGGGACATCGCTGCGGTCAGCAATGGCCACAGTGCGACGCAGACCAGGGCCGTTTGCAGCAGCGACTGACCAAAAAGCAATGCGCTCATCAAGACGAACGCAGATGTGGCGATCACGATTCGCGCATCCCGCAGCGTCTCGGTCTCGGTCAGTTTCAGGGTCAGCAATCCGACCGCCAGGGCAGCGCCGGGCAGGCGCCCGAAAATTGTGCCGTAGCTGGCCACGACGGCCAGCGGAAGTGCCAGGACCAGCACGTATCGCGCGAGCACGGGGAATCGCCGGCCTCGACGCCGGAACGCCCAGCACAGCAGCAGCAGCAAGGCTGCTGGCATTGGCAGCCACAGTGGCAGGTGCGGCGCATGCAGCACCAGGGTTACCGCGGCGCTGAGGATCAGAAGCGCAAAGGCCCGCTGATCGGGGACCCGATTTGCGGGTGCCATCACGGCAAGATCGCCAAGGCGGTCATGCAGGCGTGGAAGTGCGCGCTCCCGCGGTCGGGCCCCAAGATCTGCTGGGGCAGTTCGAGTACCCATTCGCGCCCATCCCGATGGGCTTCATCCACCCAGCGCGCCAGTCGCATGATGCGGCGTTCAGGGTCCAGCGCGCGCAATTCGTCCCATCGCAGCGTCCAAAGTGTCTGCGCTGGCGGCGATTCATGCAGGCGGAACAGCAGCGTGTCGCTGCGCGCGCTGGCGCGCCATGCAATGCGGCGGGGAGGATCACCAGGCTGGTAGTCGCGCAGGCCGGCATATTCCTCTCCACTGTCCCGGCCCAATCGCACCGGTTTGGCGTCGATTCCGGCACGACCAGGTGGCGGTCCGCCATCCTCGGGTACGGGGTAAATCAGCGCGAGCGTTTCAGGGTGTACCCAGCTCCAGGCGCGGAAAAGCCCGAAGGGCCAAGTGCTCTCCAGTTTCAGGGCGGGCAGATGCATCCAGCCGCGGCGTTCCGCATGGAGCGTGATGGAGATCGTGGCGCGCGCTTCGCGATCGAGCGCGAACGGATGGCTCGCTCCGGCGGCCACGAGCCGCAGCGGGCCGCGCGGCCGGAGACTCGCCTCGAAACCCATCATGATGCGTACCGGGCCTCCCGCCGTGGCCGGGCCTGGCTTGACGGTTACAAGACGCAGACCGTGCAAGCTGCGAAAGGCACCATACATACTCTGCGCGCTCGCGGCGCCCAAGACGCACGTCAGCAGCAGGGCGGCATTGTTGTTGTAGTTCAGCGCGCCGAGCAGCATGAGCAGCATCACGCCGCCGAATCCCACCCCAAAGCTACTCGGCAAGACGTAGATTCGGCGCTGCCCGAGGATGATGGGCAAGGATTCGCTGGCCTGCTCGCTGCGCAGTCCGGGATGGCGGCGCAGCAGGCGAGCATGCACGGCTGCAGCTACGTTGCGCGCACGCTTCTCCGGGTTCATGCCCGAACGCTAACCTCGGCGAGCAGTTTCGCGGCGAGTGTTTCGCCGTTGGCACCGTGCTGGATCTGGATGCGATGCGCGGCGACAGCTGGGAAAACGGCCTGCACATCCTCGGGCATCACGTAACTGCGACCGGCGAGCATGGCCCAGGCCCTTGCGGCCGCAAGTAGTGCGAGTCCGGCACGAGGGGAGAGTCCCACGCGGATCTGTGGATGGGCTCGGCTTGCGCTGAGGAGGCTCTGGACGTAATCGAGGACCGCAGTGCTCGCATCGACGGTGCGCGCGCGCCTTCGGAGTTCGACGAGATCCGCCGGTGTGAGGTGAATGGTGAGATCGCGCAGCATCTCGCGGCGGTCGACGCCGGAGAGCAGCGCTCGCTCGGCGGCGGCATCGGGATATCCGAGGCTGAGCCGCATCAGAAATCGATCGAGCTGGGAGTCGGGGAGTGGATGGGTCCCGGCCATGTCCAGCGGATTCTGCGTCGCGATGACCGTGAATACCGGGGACAGCGGACGGGTTTCACCCTCCGTGCTGACCTGTCCCTCCGCCATGGCCTCGAGCAACGCGCTTTGCACCTTGGGCGTTCCACGGTTGATCTCGTCGGCCAGCAGCAGTTCCGTGAACAACGGTCCTGGATGGAATCGGAAGTGCCCCAGCTCGCGCTCGTAGATGCCGACGCCGATGATGTCGGTGGGGGTGAGATCACTGGTGAACTGGACGCGTTGGAAGGCCAGCCCGCAGGCGCGGGCCAGCGCGTGTGCGAGCGTCGTCTTGCCGACACCCGGGATATCCTCCAGCAGAAGGTGGCCCCCGGCCAGCAGGCAGGCGAAGCTGAGTCGAACGGCGTGCGTCTTGCCGAGCAGCAGTTGGTTCACCTGCGCAAGCGCGTGCACCAGGCGCTGCTGTGTGGCGTCGTTGCGTGCGAGCGTGGCCTCGGGCATGGTGGCGGTCAAGTTGGTCGCTGATTGGCGAGTCTAGCCAAGTGGGTGTTGCCGCGAAGACGGTTCCGACAGACGGCGGCTCCAGGCCTTCCCGCTTTGCGGGCGCGAGGACGGTTCAGGGCACGGACATCCCGGCATCGCGCAGCGCCGCGGCGACGGCGATCAGGGGCAGGCCGATGAGTGCGGTGGGGTCGGTGCTCTCGATATGCTCAAACAGTGCGATGCCGAGGCCTTCGCTCTTGAAACTGCCCGCACAGTCATAGGGCTTTTCCCGCGACAGGTAGCGCTCGATGCACGCGTCGTCGAGGCCGCGGAATAGAACCCGAGTCAGGTCGCAGCCGCTCCACCGCCTTCCGCTGACGGCGTCGACGAGGCACCAGGCCGTATGGAATTCAAGCGTTCGACCGCTTGCAGCGCGGAGCTGGTCAACGGCAGCAGCATGTGAACCGGGCTTGCCAACCGGTCGGCCATCGAGCGCGGCCAGTTGGTCCGAGCCAAGCACAAGCGCATCGGTGTAACGCGCAGCAACGCTGGACGCCTTGGTTGCCGCGAGTCGTCTGGCCTGAACGGCCACCGTTTCGCCGGCGAGTGGGCGTTCGTCGCACTGAGGTGCCTCCTGGGTGAAGTCTGCTGCGATCCGCCGCAGTAGCGAAGCACGATAGGCAGAGGTCGATGCGAGGACGAGAGGCTTGGACATGGTCAGCGGGTGAGCGTCGATTGCGCAAGTTGGACGGATCGCTGTGCCTCCGCGAGCATGGAGGAGTCCCGCGTCAGACTTCGAAGGCTGCGTCGCCAGGCATCGCGTGCGGCGCTCAATTCGCCGAGCGGTGCCGTCGCTGCGTGGTCCCTCAGCCAAAGGCGATGCTCCAGTTGTTCGCGCATCGCCTCGGCGAATACCGGCGCATCCCGGTCCGTGTCGTCATGCGTGGTCAACTGCGCGATTTCGGCGTGCGCCAATGCGAGGGCGTCGCGCAGTTTGCGCAGCGCTGCCTCCTGCTCGTCGGCGAGGGCGTGAAGTGCACGCAGCAAGACGATGCGGTAGCGCCAGCGCAACAGGACTGCCACGGGAATACACGCCAGCAGCAGGCTGGCCAATCCAATGATGAGCACGGGCTTACGGACCCTGCGGCGGAAATCGGCTGCCAGTGTGGCGCAGCCTTGCCAACGCGTAAACACGCTCATCGAGAGGTTGAGCAAGTGAAGGATCTTGCACGATAATTGGCGGTTGTGCAGGCGCCCGTTGCGTCCGGAGTACACGTAAAAATGAGCAGAACCATTGCGGTAATCCGCGGCGATGGCATTGGTCCAGAGATCATGCACGCGGTGCTTCGTGTGTTGGACAGCCTGCGTTGCGGCCTGGACTACCGTTTTGTCGAGGCGGGCATGGCCGCGATGGAGGCTCATGGTGAACTCCTGCCCCAGGCGACGCTGGACGCCATCGGTTCCTGCGGCGTTGCTCTGAAGGGCCCCCTGACCACGCCGATCGGAGGTGGTTTTACCTCACTCAACGTGGAACTGCGCCGCCGCTTCGACCTTTATGCCAACGTGCGTCCCGCGATCAGCTTTCCGAATACCAAGGCGCGCTTCGGCGGTATCGATATCCTCACAGTTCGCGAGAACACCGAGGGCGCCTACCTCAGCGAGGGGCAGACGGTGTCGGCGGACGGGGAAACGGCCCAGTCAATCATCCGCATCACGCGGCGCGGCTCCGAGCGCATCGTGCGCTATGCATTCGAACTGGCTCGGCGCAAGGGTCGCAAGAAGGTCACGGTCGTCCACAAGGCCAACATCATGAAGACGACTTCCGGCCTGTTCCTTGGTGTCGCGCGCGAAGTCGCAAAGGGATTTCCGGAAATCGAGTGCAATGAACTGATCGTGGACAACGCGTGCATGCAGTTGGTGATGCGGCCTGAGCAGTTCGACGTCATTGTCACGACCAATCTTTTCGGAGACATCCTGTCTGATCTCTGCGCGGGCCTGGTCGGCGGCCTGGGCCTCGCGCCAGGCTCCAACATTGGATCAGGCGCGGCGATATTCGAGGCCGTGCATGGCTCGGCGCCGGATATTGCTGGCAAGGGCATTGCCAATCCCTGCGCACTACTCCTCGCGGCAGCAGACATGCTGGATCACCTCGATCTGGTCGACGAAGGCACGCGGGTCCGACGAGCCATCCATGCCACGCTCAGCGCCGCCGATTCCCGGATGACCCCGGACTTGGGAGGGCATGGGACCACGGCGAGTTTTGCGGACGCGCTGATCGAGCGACTGGAGGCGCGCGCGGCAGCCTGAGCCCGGGCTCTCGGTCCTCAGGGTCTTCCTTCCTCTGCCGCACCGAATCGCCGGACGCTGCCGGGACCCCCGCGGCGTCCCGGCAGTGCTCTGCTCAAACGGCTTCCAGCAGCATGGCAAACCCCATGCCCGTGCCGATGCACATCGTGACCAGGCCCCGCTTCCCTGCCGTGCGGTGCAATCCATGGACCACGGTCGCGGTCAACTTGGCGCCCGTCGCACCCAACGGATGGCCGAGGGCAATGGCGCCGCCCAACGGGTTGACCTTCGCGGGGTCGAGCCCCAGGTCGCGGATGACTGCGAGTGATTGCGCAGCGAAGGCCTCGTTGAGTTCGACCCAGTCGAGATCCTCCTGCTTCCAGCCAGCCCGACGCAGCGCGCGCGGCACGGCTTCCTTCGGGCCGATGCCCATGATTTCAGGCGGCACGCCTGCGACGCTGCTGGTCACATAGCGCGCCAACGGTTTCAAGCCGAATTCCTTGATTGCCCTTTCACTCGCGAGCAAGACCGCGCCGGCGCCGTCCGACATCTGGGAGCTGTTGCCCGCGGTGACGCTGCCGCCCATCCGGAACACTGGCCGCAATTTGGCCAGTACGTCGGCGCTGGTGTCCCGGCGGGGTCCCTCATCGGTATCGACGATGCGTGTGTCATGCCGGACGCCGCCGCTGGCAATGTCAGGGTAATGGTCGTCCAGCGCGTAGGGGACAATCTCGTTCCGGAAATGGCCCGATTCGATGGCGGCGAGCGCACGCTGGTGGCTCTGCAGTGCGAACGCGTCCTGGTCCTCGCGGCTGACCTTCCATTGGCGCGCAACATTCTCGGCGGTGATGCCCATCCCGTAAGCGATGGCGATGTTGTCATCGTTGAACACCGCGGGATTGATCGCTGGCTTGAAGCCCATCATGGGCACCATGCTCATGCTCTCGGTCCCGCCGGCCAGCATGAGGTCGGCTTCACCCACGCGGATCCGGTCCGCTGCGATTGCGACGGCCTGCGAGCCTGACGAACAGAAGCGGTTGATGGTCATGCCCGGGATCCCATTGGGCAGGCCTGCCAAGAGCAGGCCGATGCGTGCGACATTCATGCCTTGTTCCGCTTCAGGCATGGCGCAGCCGACGATCACGTCGCCGATGGTGCTTTCGTCGATGGTTGGCGCCTTGGCCAAAGCCGCGCGCAGGACGTGGGCCAAGAGGTCGTCGGGGCGGGTATTCCGGAAAATGCCGCGAGGTGCCTTGCCGACCGGCGTGCGGACGGCGGAAACGATATACGCATCCTGGATCTGCTTGTTCATGTCTCAGTCCTCGTTCAGTTGCGCAGTGGCTTGCCGGTCGTCAGCGTGTGCTGAATGCGCTCCTGCGTTTTGGCCATTTGCGCAAGTGCCACGAAATGCTTTCGTTCAAGGCCGAGAAGCCAAGCCTCGTCCACAAGCGACCCGCGTTCGATGGCGCCGCCGCACAACACGTCGGCAATCCGCGACGCGATTTCGTAGTCGTGTTCGGAGATGAAGTGTCCCTCGAGCATGTTGACGAGCATCATTTTCAGGCTGGCGGCTCCGACATCGCCCGCAACGGCGATGGATCGCGTCGGCAGTGATGGATGCCAGCCAGCTTCTGCCAATGCGTCGGCAGTGCGCAGGGCCACATGGAGCAGTTCGAATGAATTGAACACGATGACGTCGCTTTCCCGCAGGAGGCCGAGTTCCTTGGCCTCCTGCGCAGAGCCCGAGACCTTGGCCATGGCCACGGTCTCGAAATAGCGCTTGACGAAATCGAATGGATCGCCGCCCGCGGCCTGTTGCGCACATCGCGTTGCGATTTCCTTCAGTCCGCCGCCGGCTGGCAGCAGCCCGACGCCGGCTTCGACGAGGCCGATGTAGCTCTCCAGTGCCGCTACCGTACGCGCGGAATGCATCTGGAATTCGCATCCGCCACCGAGCGCCAGGCCCCGAACCGCGGCGACCACCGGGATCAGCGAATACTTGATTCGCTGGCTCGTTGCCTGGAAGTTGGCAATCATGGCCTCGAACGCATCAATCTTGCCCGACTGGAGAAGGCCCATTGCGCCTTTGAGATCGGCTCCAGCAGAGAACGGCTCGCTGGCCTGCCAGAGCACCAGTGCCTTGAGCTCTCGCTCGGCACGTCCCACTGCTTCCTGAAGGCCATCGAGCACCGCGTCGTTGACGGTATGCATCTTGGTCTTGAATGAGACGATGCCCAGGTCGTTGCCCATCGTCCAGAGGCGAACACCCTCGTTCTCCCAGAGCGTCTTGCCTTGGTCAGTGCGTTCGCCGAGCAGGGAATCCGGGAAAATCTGGCGCCGATAGACGGGATGATTGGAGCGTGGCAACGCCTTGCCTGCGCTCGGGCTGAACGATCCCTCGCCGGCATGCACGCCGTCGCGACCATCCGTTACCCAGGCGGGCAGCGGGGCCTGACTCATGCTCTTGCCAGCCGCGATGTCCTCCGCAATCCAGGCGGCAATTTGCTTCCAGCCGGCAGCCTGCCATGTTTCGAACGGACCCAGCTTCCACCCGTAGCCCCAACGAATCGCGAAATCGACGTCGCGAGCCGTTTCGGCGATGCTGGCGAGGTGGTAGGCGGTGTAGTGGAACAAGTCCCTGAACATCGCCCAGAGAAAGCGACCCTGAGGGTCTTCGCACGCACGCAGCTTGGCGAGCCGCTCGGCGGGATTCTTGATGCTCAGAATGGCGGTCACGTCAGACGACAGGGTTGAGTTGGACTCCCGGTACTCGCCGTGTTCGCGGTCGAGAACGAGGATCGCCTTGCCTGACTTCCGATAAAAGCCGCCCCCGGACTTCTGGCCGAGAGAACCCTTGGCGATCAGGGCATCGAGCCATCCTGGCGATCTGAAAAATGGATGCCAAGGGTCGTCGGCCAGGGTATCAGCCATCGTCTTGATGACATGCGCCATGGTGTCGAGGCCGACCACGTCCGCCGTGCGGTAAGTGGCGCTTTTGGGCCTGCCGATGGCGGGTCCCGTCAACGCATCGACGGCGTCGAAACCCAGGCCGAAGGCCTCCGTGTGATGCATGGTTGCCAGGATCGAGAAGACGCCTATGCGGTT
Organism: Pseudomonadota bacterium; assembly: GCA_021818335.1. Taxonomy (GTDB): domain Bacteria; phylum Pseudomonadota; class Gammaproteobacteria; order Xanthomonadales; family Rhodanobacteraceae; genus Metallibacterium. The sequence continues at coordinate 9,846 of JAKAEJ010000022.1, forward strand.
GCCGATGAAATTGGGCGTGTCCTTGGCCCGCACCACACCCTTGCCCAGGGTGGTGACGAGGAAGCCTTCCAGCGCATCCAGTACCCCGGGCTCGGTGGCGGCCTGCGGGACCAGCTCAACCAGATGCATGTAGCGCGGAGGGTTGAAGAAATGCACGCCACAAAAGCGTGATCGCAGAGACGCAGGCAACGCTTCGGCCAGTGTGTTGATGGACAGGCCTGATGTGTTGCTGGCGACGATCGCATGCGCGGGCAGGGCACCTGCGATGCGCTCGTAGAGGGCCAACTTCCAGTCCATGCGCTCGGCAATGGCCTCGATGACCAGGTCACAGTCGGCCAGGCGCGCGAGGTGCTCATCGTAATCCGATGCCGTGATGCCTTCGGCACGATCACGTGCCGCGAACGGCGCAGGTGACAATTTCGAGAGATGCTGGATCGCCTTCAGGGCGATGCCATTCTTGGGGACGTCCTTGCTCGCGAGATCGAAGAGGACGACTTCAACATTGGCGTTGGCAAGATGCGCGGCGATCTGGGCGCCCATCACACCCGCGCCGAGCACCGCGGCCTTGCGGATGCGGAGAGGGATCGGATTCATCGGGAGACTCCTTGGTGTCGCTTCTACAAAATGGATGGCTACCTCGCGCGGGCGTGGGCAGCAGGGTTCAGGCAGCGCGCAAACCGGCGGCGGCAAAGCGCACCAGATGCTCGATGGTGTATTCGCGATGCGCCGCCTCGCTGGTGCCGGCACGGCGCTTGATCAGGCCAAAATCAGCCATGGTGTAGGTGAGCGCACCAGCGACGATGTCGAGCCGCCAGTACAGTTCTTCCTTGCCAAGATGCGCGAGCATGCGGTGGAACACGACCGCGAACTCGCGCAGCACGTGCCCGTAGTTATCCGACAGGAACCGCCGCAGGCGCTCGTCATGCTCCGCATAGGCGCGAGCGAGCATCCGCATGAATGCGGCGCCGCCTTGGCGATCGAGCGCCAATTCGAGCGCAGGACGGATGAACGCATCCAGGGCGTCCTCGAGCGTTGCGGCCGGATTGGCTTCGACCTTGGCCAGGGCGGCATGGCGGCGCGCGTTGAGCGCGTCGAGGCGACGACGAAACACCGCCTCGATCAAGTTGTCCTTGGAACCGAAGTGATAATTCACCGCGGCCAGGTTGACGTTGGCGGCGCTGGTCACCTGGCGCAGTGACGCGCCGGCGAAGCCATGCTGGGCGAAAAGGGCTTCGGCCGCCCCAAGAATCCGCTGTTTCGTTGAAAACTGCGATGCGCTCACGTAAACCCCGTATCAAACGAACGTTTGAAGGATAGGCGGGGCCGACCGGGCGGTCAATGATCGACGCGGCCCTTCGTCGGGCGGCCACGGGCGGGGCTTGCCCAGAAGCTCGAAAAAGTCAACAATTTGTGACTTAAGCCCCTATCTTCCGGGCAAAACGCATCTAATCTCGGCGCCTCTTGCCGGCGCCGGGCCGTCGTTCATCCATCGAGGTTATCCCATGGCGCTGGAGCGCACGCTGTCCATCATCAAACCCGACGCTGTTGCCAAAAATGCCATCGGGGCCATTGTCCAGCGATTCGAGCAAGCGGGGCTGCGCATCGTGGCGGCGCGCATGAAGCGGCTTTCGCGAGCCGAGGCCGAGGGCTTCTACGCGGTCCACCGGGAGCGGCCGTTCTTCAAGGCGCTTGTCGAGTTCATGGTGTCGGGCCCGGTCATGATCCAGGTGCTCGAGGGGGAAAATGCCGTGCTCAGGAACCGGGATCTGATGGGAGCCACCGATCCTCGGAAAGCGGCGCCCGGGACGATCCGCGCCGACTTCGCGGACAGCATCGAAGCGAATGCTGTACATGGCTCGGACAGCTCCGAAAACGCCGTGATCGAGATCGCCTATTTCTTTGCCGGCACGGATTTGTGCCCCCGTCCATGACCGCCGGATGAACACCACTCGCATCAATCTGCTTGGCTTCGACCGGGCGCGCATGCGCGCGTTCTTCGCGGAGATCGGCGAAAAGCCGTTCCGAGCCGAGCAGGTGATGAAGTGGATTTATCATCAGCGTGTCACGGATTTCTCGCAGATGAGCGATCTGGGCCGCGGATTGCGCACCCTTCTCGCGGAGATCGCGGAGGTGACGCCCCCGACCACGCTGCTCGATCGCCAGGGTGTCGACGGAACGCGCAAGTGGTTGCTCGGCACCGACAGCGCCAATGGGGTTGAAACGGTCTACATACCCGAACCTTCCCGAGGGACGCTGTGCGTGTCATCCCAGGTCGGCTGCGGCCTGAATTGCCGCTTTTGCTCGACGGCGACGCAAGGGTTCAACCGGAACCTCGGTGCTGGTGAGATCATCGGGCAAGTCTGGGTCGCCAGTCACGCGCTCGGCAACGTGCCCCACCAGCAGCGCCGCATCACCAATGTCGTGATGATGGGAATGGGAGAGCCGCTGCTGAATTTCGACAACGTCGTGCGCGCCATGGACGTGATGCGGGATGATCTGGGTTTTGGGTTGGCCAGCAAGCGCGTCACCTTGTCGACCGCAGGACTGGTGCCCATGATCGATCGCCTGGGAGAGGTCAGCGATGTCAGCCTCGCGGTGTCCCTGCATGCGCCTAACGACGACCTGCGGACCCGCCTTGTGCCATTGAACCGGAAGTATCCGATTGCGGAACTTCTGGAGGCTTGTGCGCGCTATGCGGCACGCAAGCCGCGCAGCAGCATCACCTTCGAATATACGCTGATGGATGGCGTGAACGATCACCCCGAGCATGCGCGTCAGCTAGTCAGGCTGATGCGCAGGTTGCCCGCCAAGGTGAACCTGATTCCCTTCAATCCCTTTCCGGGTACCGAGTTCCGTCGGTCGACCCCGGAAGCAATCGCGGCGTTCCAACAGATCCTGATGCACGCCGGGGTCATGGCCATGGTCCGGCGGACGCGCGGTGACGATATCGACGCCGCCTGCGGGCAGCTGAAGGGGATGGTTGCGGACCGGACGCGGCGAGCCGCGGAGTTTCGAAGGCGCATCGAGGAGGGCATGACGCATGTGGCGTAAGGCATTCCAGCTTGCCCTGGTCCTCACGGTACTGGCGTTTGCGGGCGGATGCGCAAGCAACGGTAGCGCCCTGCAGACTGCCAGCAGTGGCTCGAAGGCCCGTGAGGCTGCCCAGATCCATACCCAGCTGGGCGAAGCGTACATGCAGCGCGGCGACCTGAAGGACGCGCTGGCCAAGCTCCGGATGGCGGTCCAATACGACGATAGCTATGTACCCGCGCACACCGTGTTGGCGGTTCTCTACGAGCGCATCGGCGAGTACGGGCCGGCGGAGCGCGAGTATCGCCGCGTCCTGGCGCTCGAGCCGAAGAGCGGCATGGCGAACAACAACCTGGGCGCCTTCCTATGCCGCATCGGCAAGGTCAGGCAATCCCTTCGCTATTTTGAGAGGGCGGTGAAGGATCCCTTCTACCAGACGCCGTTCGCGGCATATACCAATGCCGGTGTGTGCCTGATGAAGCTTGGTCGAATGCCTGAAGCCGCGCGCCAGTTTCATGACGCGCTGGCCATCAACCCCAAATTTCCCGGCGCGCTCTACGGGTCAGCCCGCGTGTGGTACCTGCGCGGTGACGCCTTCCGTGCGAGCGCGTATCTGCAGCGCCTCGAGTCGGTGGAGCAGCCAGGGCCGCAGACGCTCAAGCTCGGCTACGAAATAGAATCGAAACTGGGCGACACGACATCCGCTCGCGGATACCGCGATCGGCTGTTGCAGAGGTTTCCGGATTCTCCGCAGGCCAAGCAGTTGGGTCAGGGAGGTGCGCAGTGACGCTCCGTGCAGATCTCGAGCCCACGCCGGTGGAATCGGTGGGCCTTGACACTGCCGCGGCCGCTGAGGCGGGCGCTATGTTCCGCGCCGCGCGCGAACGTTGCGGGCTTGCCATCGCGGAGTGCGCCGCGCGATTGGCGATTCCTGCCCCGGTGCTGAGGCGTTTGGAAGGCGGCAAGCTGGGTACGCTGGATAGCGGCATATACCTTCGCGGGCATCTGCGGAGCTATGGCCGGCTGCTCGGCATCGAGGAAGCCAGGGTCGAGGACTATGTCCAGCGACTGGTTCCGGACGTGCAACCGTTGCTGCGGGCTAGCGGACGCCTGCCATCCGCGCACTATGCGATCGAGCGGTACCTGCGCGCCGGCAGTTATATCGCCATTACGGTTGCCATTGCCGCGCCGCTGGCCTGGTTCGCCATGCATGGCGATGCCGGTGGCGATCGTGCACGGCTGCAGGCGATCAATTCGTCGCCGGTTGCCGTGTCGACCCTCCGCGGCCCTTCGGCACGAGGGTCTGGAGGGATGTCGCAGGCTCCTGCCCGCGCGGGCAAGGGTCTCGCTGCCGCGCGGCAGCCGTTCCTCGCCACGATGACCCCCTTCCTCGGTGGGGATGCGGCGACGCCGGACGAGCAGGTTCCCGCCCCGGCAACGTCGACCGATCATGTGCTTGCCATGCGCCTGAGTGCACCCAGTTGGGTCGAGGTCACGAATGGTCGCGGCCAGCATTTGGAGTATGCGCTGCTGCAACCCGGCCAGTATCACTGGGATAGTGATTCGCGTCTGCAAGTGCTGGTGGGCAACGCGACCGCCGTGAGCGTCACCGTCGATGGCCGGCATTTCCCGATCGAGAACGTCAGTGCCAGCAACGTCGCCCGCTTCAGCGTGGGGACGGCGTCGGGCAACGGCTGACCCCGCTTTTCGGGTATCCTCCCCGGCTTTGCGGCGTGCAACACGCGTGGCGCACGCGAGGACCGGACCAAGGCATGGCACTCGACGTATACGACGATTACGAACAGGGCGAGCTCGTCAGAAAGTGGTTGGCCGAGAACTGGACGTCCATTGCCATGGGCATTGCCCTCGGCTTGGCGCTGATCTTTGGCTGGCAGTGGTGGAAGGCGCATCGTGCCGGACTCAACCTGGCAGCAGCTGAACAGTACGAGCTTTTCACGACCGCGAATTCCGCAGGTGACAAGACGCGAGCGGACGCCGCGGCAGCGGTGTTGGCGCGCGATTTCCCAAGCAACATCTACGCCACGCTGGCGATGAGCCTGAAGGCATCCAGCGAGGCCAAGGCCAAAGACTACAAGGGGGCCGCGGCCTCCCTGCAGTGGGCTGTCGCGCATGCGCCTGACGCGGCCCTCAAGGGACTGATGCAGCTGCGCCTTGCGCGAGTCCAACTTGCGCTGGGACAGCCACGCGATGCGCTTGCAACGGTCGCCGCGATGGATCCCCGGGACTTTAGCGCCGAGGCGGCCGATGTTCGCGGCGATGCCGAGTTGGCACTGGGCAACCAGGCTGCCGCGCGCGCCGCCTATGAGCAGGCGCTGTCCGACATCAAGCCGGACGCGCCGCAGCGCGGTCTGCTCAAGCTGAAGCTCGACAACCTCGCCATTGCCGGGAAGTGAATCGATGAAACGTGGTCTCCTTTTGCCGCTGGCCATTGCCGTGCTGGCCAGTGGCTGCAGCCTGTTTGCCACCAAGGACAACATCCATCCCCCGAAGCCGGTGCCCCAATTTGCCCATGCCTTGATGGTCCGGCAGCTCTGGAACCACAGCCTCGGCAACGGCGCTGGACGCAGTGGGGCCCGCGTGCGCCCGGCCGTTTCAGGCGATGTCGTCTACGCAGTGAGCGACGATGGCGGCATCGCGGCGTGGAATCTGAAGACGGGGAGGACCCTCTGGTCCCACTCATTCGCCAGCGGGTGGCATCCCTTCGGGCTGTTCCAGGGACGAGAGCACGATCATTTCAGCGGCGGTCCGGCCGTTGCCGATGGTCTGTTCGTGGTCGGCACGCAGAAGGGGGGCGTCTATGCATTGGACGCGAAAACGGGCAAGGCGCTTTGGCGTGCCCAGGTCAGTTCCGAGGTCATCAGCGCGCCGGCCATCGCGGGCGGCAAGGTCTTCGTCCGCACCAATGACGGGCACGTGTTCGCGCTGGATGGTCAAACGGGCAAACAGGCCTGGCTCTACGATCGGGGCGACGTTCCGCCGCTGAGCCTGCGTGGCAACGGCACGTTGCTGGCGGTCAACGGGGCGCTTTTCTTCGGCAGCGATGACGGAAAGCTCGTAGCCCTCTCGCAGGCCGATGGCAGCACCTTGTGGCAGGTGCCGATCGCGACCGGCGAAGGACGGACCGACATCCAGAGGCTCAACGATGCCGACGGCCGCGTGACTTTCGCCAACGGCACGCTTTACGTCGATGCGTATCACGGCGACGCCATGGCCGTGGATGCGGCGAGTGGCCATGTGCTCTGGAGCCGGTCGCTGTCCAGTTACACGGGTGTCGATGAAGGCGCGGGCAAGGTTGTTGCCGTTGACGATGCGTCCAACGTCTGGGCGCTGGATGCCAGCAATGGCGGTGACCTATGGAAGCAGGACGCGCTGGAGTGGCGCTGGCTATCGGCACCGGCCGTGCAGCTTGACAAATACATCGTGGTCGGGGACCTCCAGGGCCACACCTTCTGGCTCAGCCTTGCAAATGGCAAGTTGCTGGCGGAAAAGCATCCCGCCGGGTCAGCGATCATTGCCCGGCCGTTGGTGGTCGGTGATATTACGATCGTCGCCGGCAAGGATGGCAGCGTAACCGCCTACCAAGTCGCGGGCGGATGACGCCGTAAGCACATGCTGCCCGTCGTCGCCCTGGTCGGCCGACCCAACGTCGGCAAGTCGACGCTTTTCAATGTGCTGACGGGCAGCCGGGATGCGCTTGTTGCGGATTTGCCCGGGGTAACGCGTGACCGCCATTATGGGGTTTGCCGCCGTGGCGGCCTGCCGTTCGCCGTCATCGATACCGGTGGGCTGGCGGACGAGGCGCTCGATGCCACGCAGGTGGCATCGGCCCGGCAGGTGCGGATGGCCATCGCCGAGGCAGCGGTGCTCGTGTTGCTCGTCGATGCCCGTGCCGGCGCCATGCCCCAGGATCGAGCCATCCTCGACGAATTGCGCCGGAGCGGCAAGCCGCTGGTACTGGCCGTCAACAAGACCGATGGGCTCGATGCAGGTGCCGCCATGGCGGAGTTCGCCATCTTGGGCATGGCTGGGATGGTCCCCCTGTCGGCGTCTCATGGGCGAGGCGTCGCAGAACTGGTTGCAGCACTCGAGGAGCGGCTTCCAGCCGCGATGGACGAGGTGGATGTCGCCGCCGCGGATGGCCATGCCGTCCGCGTCGCGATGATTGGCCGCCCCAATGTGGGCAAATCCACCCTGGTGAACCGCTTGCTCGGAGAGGAGCGCGTTGTCGTCTCCGATATCGCCGGCACGACGCGGGATGCGATTGCCGTTCCGTTGCAGCGCGATGGCCATGATTACCTGCTTGTGGACACTGCGGGCGTGCGACGGCGTGCAAGGGTGGAAGACGGCCTGGAAAAGCTTTCGGTCATCAAGACGCTGGATACGCTTGAAAAGGTCGAGGTGGCGGTCCTCCTGCTGGATGCTGGCGAGGGCATTACCGACCAGGACCTCGCGCTGATTGGCCATGTGTTGGGCGCAGGGCGTGCACTGGTGATCGCCGCCAATAAGTGGGATGGCATGGATGCCGACGCCAGGTCCGCCTGCAAACGCGGCCTCGAGCGCCGGCTCGATTTCGTTCCATGGGCCGAGGTGGTTTTCATTTCCGGTCTACATGGTTCGGGGTTGCGCGAGCTGATGCGCGCAGTACGCCGCGCGCATGCCGCCACGACAACGACGATTGCCGCATCGTCCCTGACTCGCACGTTGGAGCAGGCGGTGGCGGCCTACCAGCCGCCGCTGGTCCGCGGCCATATGCCGAAACTGCGTTTTGCTCATCCCGGCGGCAGTGCTCCGCCGACCATCGTCATCCACGGTTCGCGCACCGCCCACATCGCACCGGCTTACCGAAAGTACCTGGAGAATTTCTTCCGCCGCCGCTACAAGCTAGTGGGAACGCCGCTTAGACTGGAGTTCCGGGATGGCGAGAATCCTTATGCCGGACGGAAGAACGTGTTGACCGAAGGTCAGATCCGCAAGCGACGACGGATGATTCGCCACGCGCGCGGCGGGCACTGACGGATGCATCAGCGAGGGTTGCGTGCATGAGCCGGCACGACGCGCCTCTGGAAGTTGATCCGCGTCAGGCATCCGCGCTGGCGTCCGCAGGCCGTCCGTTGCTGGATGTACGGAGCGCCGCGGAACGCGCAGGCGGCATGGCCCTGGGGGCCTTGGCGGTCGATGACCCCTTGGACTGGGCCGCTCGGACGCCCTCCGCCGAGGGTGTTCTGCTGCTCTGTGCCATGGGCCAGCGTTCGCTCCGTATCGCTTCCGCGTTGCGCGAGCGGGGTATCGCGGCGCAATCGGTCGCGGGGGGCATGGCGGCCTGGGTTGGCCTCGGGTTGCCGCTCGCTGGCGACGCGGCGGTTGTGGAGGGGCTGACCCGATATGCGCGCCAGATCTCTTTGCCGGAAATTGGCGCCACCGGGCAGGCCCGCTTGCTCCAGGCTCGCGTCGCGCTCGTTGGCGTCGGCGGCCTCGGCGCCCCTGCGGCGCTCTATCTGGCGGCGGCCGGAGTCGGACGCATCACCTTGATCGACGACGATGTCGTGGATCGTTCGAATCTTCAGCGGCAGGTCCTTTACAGCGATTCGGACGTCGGACAGCGCAAGGTCGATGTCGCAAAGCGGCGTCTGCGTGCCCTCAATCCCGGAATTGACGTCGTTGCGATCGCGCAGAGGCTTGATGCCCACAACGGGCCCGGGTTCCTGGCTGGCCACGATGTGCTCGTTGACGGAGCCGACAATTTCCCCGCCCGCTTTGCGGTGAGCGATGCCAGCCGTCGCTTGGCCAAGCCGATGGTCTACGGCGCCGTGGAGCGATTCGCGGGTCAGGTGGCGGTATTCGATCCTCGGCGCGTCGAATCGCCGTGCTATCGGTGCTTGTTCCCCGAGCCACCGGCGCCGGGCGAGGTGCCAAGCTGCGCAGAGGCGGGCGTGCTCGGTGTCGTCCCCGGCCTGATCGGCATGCTGCAGGCCTGCGAGACCCTCAAGCTGCTCCTCGGCATCGGTACGCCGCTCGTGGGTCGCCTGCTGCTGGTCGATGCGTTGGCCATGCATTGGCGGGAGCTGGTGCTGGCACGCGATGTCGAATGCCCGGGTTGCGGATCTAGCGGGACCGACAGTCTGCGGCGGGCGAGCGCGCTGGAGCCGGGCTTCCGCTGAGCGCGGTCGGGCAAAATAATGGGCGTGACTGGATCACGCCCATCGACCTGCATTGCGCCTATCGCGTGGTCAGTGACTGCCGTCGTCCGGTTTTGATGACGGAGGGGCCTCGGGTTCGGGCAGGAGGCTCGATTGCCGGGGCGCGACGGGAACCGGGTTCGCCGCAGGCGGTGTTGGCGTCATGGGCGCCGCAGGTGGTGGCGCGACTTCGTTGCGCGGCACGCCGACATCGGCGGCCGGAGGCGCCAACGGGGTAGGTTCTCGGCGCGACTGCGGATTCGTGGTGACGACCCCTGGGACAGCGGGGACGGCGGTCGAAGTCCCTGTCGTAAACGCATCCGACACGTCGCCCGTCGTGGGACGGCTCGTGGGCATGTTAGTCGGCGGCGCGGGTTGAGCGGTAGGTTCCGCCACAGCGATCCGGGGCGGCGGCCCTGCGTGGCGGGATTCGGTCGACGGCGGGTTTGCAGCGACGCCGGCTCCTACCGGGGCTGCCATGGCTTCAGCAACAGCCGGCGGCGCGGGTTGAGCCATAGGCTCCGCCACAGTGTTCCGGGGCGGCGGCCCTGCATGGGGGGATTCGGTCGACGGCGGGATTGCAGCGACGTCGGCGTCTGCTGGGGCAGCCATGGCTTCGGCGACCGCCACCACGTTCGACACGTCCGTAGTTGAGGATTCCGTAGCGCCAGAAGCATGTGCCGTCGCATCCCCATTGCGCCGGCGGCGTCCACCTCGACGGCCGCGACGGCGAGAGCGCAGTGCGTCACCGGCATCGCCACCTGGCTGGCCTGGAGCGTTCGTGCTGGATAGTGACTCGGCTTCGGCCGGGGAGAGTCGATGGGCGGGATTGGCCTCGGCTCCCGTCGTCGGGGTGCCCTCGCTGGTGCTGGCTTCTGGGCCTTGCGGTTGGGCTCCCTGCGGGACCTGCTTGGGTTGGGGTCGGCCTGCCCCGGGGGCGCGATCAGCCGAACGGCCATCGCCTGAACGTGGACCCCGTTCAGCTGGCTTGCCGGAGGGCCCACGCGCGGGTGGGGGCGCCGACTTGGCTGGTTGCGCTGCGCCGCGGGCCGCCGGTCCCTGGCGTGCGCCAGACGGGGCGCGCTCGGCGGGCTGCGAGGTGCGCGGCTCAGCGCGTCCCGCCGGGCCACGCCCGTCTTCGCGACGCTCGCGGCCACCGGTGCCGCGATTGCGGTCCCGTTCCGTGGGGCCGCGCGACGGTGCTCGCGGGGCGGGTGGAGCCGCGGCCTCGGCGGCTGGCGTGCCGCGGAACCAGCCCAGCAGACGCTTCAGCACGCCGCCTTCCGCGGCCGGAGTGGGGCGGGCGGTTTCACGCGGCCGGCGGCTTGCCGCCAGTTCCGACTCGGGTCGGGAGAGATCATCGCGTTGTGGTGCGGGTGTGGTGGGACGCACGCCGGAGACCGCTGGCGTCTCGCCCTGAACATCGACTTGGCCGACCTTGGGAAGAACCGCTTCAGCGCGCGCCGTGAGCCGCTCGTAGCTGGGTTTCACGTGCTCACCCATGTCGGATTCGCGAATGCGGGTGATCTCGAGGTGCGGTGTCTCGAGATGCTCGTCGGCCACGATCACCACATGGGTCTTGTGGCGCATTTCAATCTCGACCACGGCCGCGCGTTTTTCATTGAGAAGGAAATTGGCCACCGGTGTCGGTGCCTGGACCAGGACCTGTCCAGTGCTTTCCTTCATCGCATGCTCTTCAACGAGTCGGAGCGCCGATAGCGACAGCGATTCCACGCCACGGATGCGGCCGTGTCCCTCGCAGCGCGGACAAACGATCTGCGTCGATTCGCCCAGGCTCGGGCGCAGCCGCTGCCGTGACATCTCCAGCAGCCCAAACCGCGAGATCCGGCCGATCTGCACTCGGGCGCGGTCATGCCGCAGGGCGTCCTTGAGCCTGTCCTCCACCTCACGTTGGTGGCGAGGGCTGTCCATGTCGATGAAATCGATCACGATCAGTCCACCCATGTCGCGAATGCGCAACTGGCGCGCAATCTCGGTTGCCGCTTCGAGGTTGGTGTTGAACGCAGTGTCCTCGATGTCGCTGCCCTTGGTCGCGCGGGCCGAGTTGATGTCGATGGCGGTCAGGGCTTCGGTCTGGTCGATCACGATCGAGCCGCCCGAGGGCAGGCGCACGTTCCTGTCAAAGGCGTTCTCGATCTGGGTCTCGATCTGGAAACGAGAAAACAGGGGGGTCGTTTCCTGGTAGAGCTTGAGCTTGCGCAGGTTGTTGGGCATAACCTGCTGAACGAATTCGCGCGCGTCGTTGAAGAGTTCCTCGCTGTCGATGAGGATCTCGCCGATGTCATTGCGCAGGTAGTCGCGCAATGCGCGAATGATCAGCCGGGATTCCTGGTAAATCAGGAATGGCGCCTGTCGGCTCTTGGCCGCTTCGTCGATCGCCTTCCAGAGTTGCAGCAGGTAATCCAGGTCCCACTGCAGTTCCTCGGCGTCGCGCCCGAGACCGGCAGTCCGAACGATCAATCCCATGTCCTCAGGCAAGGTCAGCTTTTCCATTGCTTCCTTGAGTGCCTGGCGGTCCTCGCCCTCGATGCGGCGGGAAACGCCGCCCGCGCTGGGGTTGTCCGGCATCAGGACCATGTAGCGTCCTGCCAGGCTGATGAAGCTGGTGAGCGCCGCGCCCTTGGTGCCCCGCTCTTCCTTTTCGACCTGGACGATGATGTCCTGGCCTTCCTTGACCAGTTCACGGATGCCCGCCTTGCGAGGGTCCGCGCCGGGCTGGAAATAGATCTTGTTGATTTCCTTCAACGGCAGGAAACCGTGGCGTTCGGCGCCATATTCAACGAAACAGGCCTCGAGCGAGGCTTCGACGCGCGTAATCCGCCCCTTGTAGATGTTGCCCTTGCGCTGTTCTTTTGAGGGGATTTCGATGTCGAGGTCGTAGAGGTTCTGGCTATCGACGATCGCCACACGCAACTCTTCACGCTGAGTCGCGTTGATCAACATGCGTTTCATTGTGTAATTCCTCAGGTCGCCCGCGGGGCGCGCCACGGTGGCGCCAGAGGCGGCCGGCCGGGCTCGCACCATCAGGTACAGGACGCAGCGGTGAGGCTGCGCCGGTGGGTGGGGTACGTCTGCGCCATCGGCACCGCCCGACACCTTCGTTAGTGTCGGCTGGACGCCGACCCGCGTGGGCAAGCTGGACGGAGTAGGGCCGTCTCGTACACGATGCACGGCCTTGGTCCGGCCGGCGCTGCCGGCAGGTGCGGTCCTGCGGCGATCCGCCAGGGCCCGCAAAGAGCAAGCACAGTGTAGGGGCCGGCAAGGTGATTTTTCAATGGTGACGAGAACTTCCGAAGAGGCCGGTGGGGTACGCCACGTGCAGGTAGGCGCGGAACGCGAAGGCCAGCGCGTCGACAATGCTTTGTCGGCGCTGCTGAAAGGCGTGCCGCGCAGCTTGGTCTACCGCCTGCTTCGCACTGGGCAAGTCCGCGTCAACGGTCGTCGCGCGAAGCCGGATACCCGGCTTGCCGCGGGCGACGATTTGCGCCTTCCCCCCCTTCGGCAGGCGACACCTGTCGGGGATGGGCGACCGGATAGCTCCCAGGTCGATCGTCTCCGTGCCGCGATTGTGCACCGCGACAAGCATTTCCTGGTCATCGACAAGCCGTCAGGGATCGCCAGTCACGGTGGCAGTGGTATCGCGTATGGAGCCATCGAGCTCCTGCGTGCCGCATTCCCGGATGAGTTCCTTGAGCTGGCGCATCGTCTGGACCGCGACACGTCGGGCGTGTTGGTGCTTGCGCGCTCGCGGCGCGCGCTGGTCGGGCTGCAGCAGGCCATTCGCGAGGGCAACGTCACGAAGCAGTATCTCTGTCTGATGACCGGGCTGCCCAAGCGTACGCGCTTCGACGTCAATGCGCCCTTGCGCAAGTTCGATCTGGCTGGCGGAGAACGAATGGTTCGCGTGGCTGACGATGGGAAGCCGGCCTTGACGTTTTTCCGCGAGATCGAGCGCTATGGCGACGCGAGCCTCGTCGAGGCGACGCTGGCCACCGGGCGCACCCACCAGATCCGCGTCCATGCCGCGCACGCGGGCCATCCGCTGGCGGGGGATGAGAAGTATGGAAATCGCGAGGACAACAAGCGTTGGCGCGCCCGAGGACTCAAGCGATTGTTTCTGCATGCTGCGCGCTTCGAGTTCGAGTTCGAGGGTCATGGCTACTGCTTCTCCGCGCCATTGCCGGATGACCTCCGGTCGGTGCTCCCGGTTCAACCCGTCTTGCCGAGATAGCGCGCACCAATCGCGAGCGAACGCAACCAGCCCGAATTGCTGGTGATGGCCTGCAGGATTGCTCCGGCCAATGCATGGGCAATCACCACGGGCAGTAGCGCGCGGCGTTGCAAAAACCACCACGTCCACCACAGGCCGCCGGTGAACGCCAGCAGCATCAGCGCCGTGTTCGGCGCATGGGCCAGGGCGAACAACGTGGCGCAGGCCAGCACGGCGGGTGCGCGTCCGGGTAGGACGGTGTCGATCCGGCGCGCCACGAAGACGAGTAGCAGGTATTGCTGGAGCAGCGCCCAAGGAAGGTATCTCAGTAGCTCGCCCAAGCCGAGGCTGCGCACGCCGTCTTGCAGCCAGAGGCCCAGTAGCAGCGCGACCGGTAGCATGGGCAACCACCATTCGCGCCACGGAGCGAGCCAGCGCCAAGGCCCCAATCCCGGGGGCGCCCGCGAACCTATGAGGAGCGCATATCCCAGGGCGAGGGCCACCAACAATCCCGACCAGAGGTCCGGCTTTCCACTGTTCCCGACGCCAAGGGCGATCAGGATCACCGGGAAAAGGCATGCCAAGGCCTGGAGCAGCAATGCGCCGCGACCCGGGTCGCGGCGTGGCCACCCGAACAGCATGAGCAGGATGCAGGCCGCGATGGCCAATGCATTGCACCGCCAGGCCGGGTGCTTCGCAACGGCATGGGGTCGTGTCATGGCCGGCAAGACAACAGCGGCAGGATCGACGCGCCACACCGCGTCACGCTCGTCAAGCAGGCGCGAGGACCATCCAGCCGGCAACTCCACGACGGGGATCCTGCCTGGCGTTTGCGCCTTTCTCCAGTGGGCAAGCCCCGTCGGCGGTCCGGGCGCAAGATGAACCGTCGGCTGCAGCGCGACGCGACGAATCACGAGGCGTGCCCCGCGCGGGCCGACGATGCGCAAGCGAAGCATCGCCGCGCGCTGCGGCAAGGAGGACCGCATGCCATGGCAACGCCAGTGCAACAGGGCCAGATCCACCCATTGGGTTCCCGCGCCTTCTGGTAAGGGGCTGGCGGCGGCTTCGCAAGCCTCAGACGAAAGCCGGCTGCGTATGATGATGGCGGCCGGCAAAGCGAGCGAATGGGCGAAATCCAGGCGCAGCATCGGCACATCATGGAGCGGAATCGGGCGTGCCACGCGCAGTCCCAACTGCACCGCGCCGCCCGTGAAGACAACTGCCAGCCCATCCCGCGCCGCGACCAGCCGTCCCGCGCCAAACGCGCGGCCGGCAACAAGATCCCGCGGTTGTCGAAGGTTCCAGGACCAGGGTGACTGGCCCACGCGCCACGCGCTCCATTGGGCAAGTCCCTGCCGGGCGATGCCATGCTGCGTCAGGGTGTTGCCCAGCAGCGCGAGCAGTGTCGCCAGCAGCAGCGACGCCGATGCCGTCGTCAAACGTCGCAGTGGTGATTGCATCAGACGCCGAACAGGCGTTCGACTCGCGCGGCGCAGATGAAGTCGTTGAGGGACAGCCCCCCGCAGTCGTGGGTATTCCAGCGCAACCGGCAGTGCCCGTATCCCGCTTCGATGTCGGGGTGATGGTCAGCCTGATTGGCAAGGAAACCGACAGCGCCGATGAAGCCAAGCGTTTGATGGAAATCAGGGAATCGGAATTCCTTGGCGATGCTGGTTGCGGCATCGTCCAGTTGCCAGCCAGGCAGGGCGACTAGCAACTCGCTGGCGCGCCTTGCATCCAGGCGATGCTCGTCCCCGCGTCGAGGTGCGCAAGGTAACGCAGCCAGTTCAGCAGCCGTCATGGGTGGACTCCTGTAGTTTTGGGTCGAGAGTATAGGCCGGTACACTACCCACCGAGGTGCCACCCATGATCGACATTTCAGAACGGGCGCAGAGCCACTTCCGCAAGCTGCTGGCCGAGCAGGGCGGTGCGGGTTGGGGTATTCGTTTGCGTGCACGGGATGGCGGGACGATCCGGGGCGACTGCGAACTCAGCTTCTGCGAGCCGCGAGAATTGATGGGCGATGAGTGGACAGTCGAATGCGAAGGCTTCAGCGTCTACGTCGATTCAGGCAGCGTGCCATGGCTGGAGGACGCGACCGTCGACTTGTTGCCGACGGCAACGGGAAGCACGTTGAGCATCCGGGCGCCGCGTCTTCGCGGCAATGTTGATCCGCAACGGGCCTCACTTGCCGCGCGCGTGCAGCAGGTGATTGACGAGCGCATCAATCCGCAACTGGCGCAGCATCGGGGTCGGGTCAGCCTGATGGAGGTCGGTGGCGACGGTAGCGTGGTGCTGGCGTTTGGGGGCGGCTGCCAAGGTTGCGGCCAGGTTGACGTAACCCTTCGCCAGGGCATCGAAGGCACGTTGCGCGAACTGGTTCCGGAGGTGACCGCGGTGCGCGATGCGACGGACCATGCACGCGGAGAAAACCCCTACTATGCCGCCGACCAGCAAGGCGCCTCGGCAGCACGGTGAATCGATCGGGTCGGCGCCGAGGCACGGCGCCGACCGGCCCGTGCTACAGGCTGGTTCCCTGACGCCGGCCTGAGCCGGATACCTCGCCCTTCAGCGTCCAGATCACGGGCTTCTGCGCGGAGAAGTAGGCGGCGATGTCCTCGCGATCTTGAGCCGTGAGCGTGCGCGCGAATCCGACCATGATCGGGTTGTTGCGCTGGCCATCCTTGTACTCTTCAAGCGCCTGCACGATGTAGCCGGCGAATTGCCCCCCCAGCCGCGGATACTGGCCGTCCAGCGAATTGCCGTTCTCGCCATGGCAGGCAAAGCAGACCACGGCCTTTTTCTTGCCGGCGGCGGCATTGCCAGCAGCGTGGGCCACAGGCAGCGCCATAGCCAGCAGGGCTGCAACGATTGCGGGAGCGAAACGAAGCGTACGTGTCATCGGAGTCGGCCCTGTGCTCACTTGCGGATGGAGGACAGATACGCGGCGATGTCGCGGATGTCCTGCTCTGAGAGTCCCTGCGCCTGAGCCTGCATCGTGGGGTTGGCGCGATCCTGCTTGCGGTACTCGTTGAGTGCGGCGATCAGGTAGTTGTAGTGCTGGCCCGCGATCTTCGGGATCGGGAAGTTGGGATACGCATACCGATAGCCCGGAATGCCGTGGCAGCCGTGGCAGGTGAAAACCAGGATTCGACCGGCAGCGGCGTTGCCCGGATGCATCGTGGCTGGCGCCGGAGCAGGCGCCGCCTGGGCTACGGATGCGATGCCGACCAGCGCAGCGGCAAGCAGGAGCAATCGCGACATGGAGGGTCCTCGGCGGTGGCGGGTCGCGGCCGGAATGGCCGGCTGCGGGTGGGCCGGAGTATAGCGATTGCGTCCGCGAACGGAACACGGTCCGTCGTTGAGTGCTGGTAGCATGCGCGCGTGCCGGACTCCCAGCGGCGCGAAACCGGGACAGAGCCCCATGTTTCCGACACAACCCCGCATTGCCCTGATTGGACTTGGCTACGTGGGTCTGCCGCTTGCGCTCGCCTTCGGCCGCGAGCACGACACCGTGGGTTTTGACATCGACGCTGGGCGCGTGTCCGAACTTGCCGCAGGCATGGATCGCACCCGCGAGTGCACCGCGGAGGAACTGCAACGCTCACCGAAGCTTCGGTATAGCCGCGATCCTGCGGACCTCACAGACCGTGATGTTTTCATCGTCACCGTGCCGACGCCCGTCGATGAAGCGCAGCGTCCCGATCTGCGCGCACTGGTTGCCGCCAGCGAAACGGTCGGCAGAGCCATGCGTCGTGGCGGCGTGGTGGTGTACGAGTCCACGGTCTATCCAGGCACGACGGAGGAAATTTGCGTGCCGGTCCTGGAACGCGTGTCGGGATTGCGCTTCAACGAGGATTTTTACTGTGGATACAGTCCCGAGCGCATCAATCCAGGCGACCGCGAACATCGCCTGGAGACGATCGTCAAGGTGACCTCCGGATCGACGCCGGAGACGGCCGATTTCGTCGACGTGCTCTACCGTCGGGTCATCCATGCGGGTACGCACCGCGCCAGCTCGATTCGCGTCGCCGAAGCCGCGAAGGTGATCGAGAACACCCAGCGCGACGTCAACATCGCCTTGGTCAACGAGTTGGCCATGATCTTCAACAAGATGGGCGTCGATACCGCCGAGGTTCTGGCTGCAGCCGGGAGCAAATGGAACTTCCTGCCTTTTCGGCCGGGCCTCGTGGGCGGGCATTGCATCGGCGTGGACCCGTACTACCTCACGCACAAGGCTACGGCGCTCGGCTACCACCCCGAACTGATGCTCGCCGCCCGACGCATCAACGACAAGATGGGGATTTACGTTGCCAACCAAGTGCTGCGCCTGATGGCGCACCACCGCATCGGCGCTGTCGGGGCGCGCGTGCTGGTCCTTGGCTTGACCTTCAAGGAAGACTGTCCGGATCTACGCAATACGCGTGTGGTCGACCTCGTCCGCGAGCTGCGGGACGCTGGTGCGCACGTCGATGTGCATGATCCGTGGGCCGACAAATCGCTGGCACGCGAGGAATACGGGTTCGAATTGCTCGATGAACCGCGGCGCGATCATTACGACGCGATCATTCTGGCCGTGGCGCATCAGTGCTTCCGCAGCCTCGGCGAAGCCGGCGTGCGAGCTTTCGGCCGTGCCGGAGCCGTGGTGTATGACCTCAAGCGGCTGCTGCCCCCGGGGGCAGCGGACGGCGCACTTTGACTGGCGCAGCGCAGCGTTTGCCGGTGAGAAGGGCAGGGTAGAATTCGCGTTCATGTGCCCTCTGGCATGGCGCACCAACCAGACGACGGAACTCCTTCATGAATGCACAAACGCACGGTGGGCGACCCGGGTCGCGCACGGCCCTCGTTGACCAAATCGCCGGCCTGCTCGGCGCCCGTTTCAGGGATGACGGATCGTCGTTTGCGCGGGCGTTGCTTGCGCGCATTCCCGATCGCGAGCTCACGCTGCGCCCGGTGGGTGAATGGCTGGCAGTTGCGTCGCACTTGTTCGAATTCGTCCGCCTTCGCAAGCCTCATCAGGCCCGCGTGATGGTCCATATGCCCGACGGAGACGCCGTGGCGGCGGGGGGGCTGTACACGGCAGTGAGCATCCTGATCGACGATATGCCGTTCCTCGTCGATTCCGTCACGATGGCGGTGCGTGCCGAGGGTCTGGAAATCCACACGCTGCTGCACCCCGTGATCGGGATTCGTCGGGATGGCGATGGGAACGTGCTTGCGCTGGATCCGGACGCCGCCGCCGAGTCGCTGATGTACCTGGAGGTGGATCGTCTGGCCGACGAAAGCGAGCTGGTTCGCCTGAGCGCTTCCATCGAGGCCGCGTTGGCGGACGTTCGCGCCGCGGTCAGCGACTGGAGCGCGATGCGCGAGCGCATGCTGGAGATTGCGGCACGGCTGCCTGAGCAGCCTCGCGGCGACGCCGACGCGGCGATCGAGACGCAGGCATTCCTGCGCTGGGTAGCGGCCGACCACTTCACGTTTCTCGGCTACCGCGAGTACGAAGTGGCCCGGGAAGGAGATGACGAGGTCTTGCGCTCGGTCCCACGGACCGGCCTTGGGATCTTGCGCGATGGCGAGCGATCGCATGCGCCGCGCTCGTTGAAAAGCCTGACGGCAAGCAGCTTGCCTCAGTCGGGGGCGATGGACGCCGTCATCCTCACCAAGACGAATGCGCGGGCAACGGTCCACCGCGCCGGATTCATGGACTACATCGGCGTGCTGGAATTTGATGCTGCAGGCAAGCCCGTGCTGGAAAGGCGGTTTCTCGGATTGTTCACATCGTCGGCGTACACGGCCCGCCCGCAGGACATACCGCTGCTGAGGCAGCGCGTGCAGGCGATCATGGAGCGATCCGGGTTGCGGCGAGATTCGCACTTGGGCAAGGCGTTGCGGCACATCCTTGAAACGCTCCCGCGTGATGAACTCTTCCAAGCCAGCACGGAGGAGCTTGAGGCCATCGCGAGCGGCGTGCTGGGTTTGGCTGAACAGGCGCGCCCGCGCATTTTCGTGCGCAGCGATCGCTACAGCAGGTTCTATTCGGTCCTGATCTACCTACCGCGGGAACGTTTCAGCGCGGGCGTCCGCGAGCGCGTCGAACGCATGCTTCGCGAGACGCTTCAGGCGGACCGCGTCGATTCCCAGGTGCTGGTGGATGAATCGCCTCTGGCGCGCCTCTACGCCGTCGTGCGCCCGCGCGCTGGCACGCAACCATCCATCGACGGAGACACGTTGGAACAGTCCGTTGCCGCATTGTCCCGCAACTGGCAGGACGATCTTCGGGAAGTGTTGGTCCGCCGTCATGGAGAGGAGAAGGGCCTGCGACTGGCCAATCGTCTCGGCCGTCTTTTGCCCGCCGATTACATCGAGGAAGCAGGCGCCGATGTTGCTGCCGACGATGTCGAGCATCTGGCCAAACTGGCCGGACCCGAAGATGCGGCGATCAGCCTGTATCGATTGCCGTCGACGGACGCGCTGCGCTTCAAGATCATTCACTATGGCGCGCCGATTCCGCTTTCGGATGCGTTGCCCATGTTGGAAAACCTGGGCGTTCGCGTGGCTGCCGAGCACCTGCTGGAGCTGGAGATGCATGGTGCCGCCGTGACAATCCACGATTTCGATCTGGCCGAGCCAGCGGGTCTCGTGTTTCCCGTGCAAAGCGTCGCGGCAGCTTTCACGGATGCGTTCGGTGCCGTCTGGCGTGGACAGGCGGAGAACGATGGCTTCAACCGCCTCGTCTTGGGCGCCGGACTGGAATGGCGCCAGGTGGCGGTGTTGCGGGGCTACTGCAAGTACCTGCTGCAGGTAGGCCTGCCTTATTCGCAGCCTTACATGGAGGAAGTGCTGGGACGCTATCCACTGGTTGCCGGGCTCTTGATCGAGCTGTTCCTGGCTCGGTTTGATCCCGCGCGGGAACAGCCGTCTTCCAACTCGGGGCAGCGCCTGCGTGGCGAACTGGAGGGACTCGTCGACGCTCGGCTACTGCAGCGGCAACCTGCATTCATCGACGAGCTGGTGCAGGCTTTCGCGATGCCCCGCGCAGAGCAGGTCACGCGGATCGAGGGCGCCATGCGGCTGGTGCTCGACGACGTGCAGAGTCTGGATGACGACCGCATCCTGCGTCTGTTCATGGGCGTGGTCCGGGCGACGCTGAGGACCAGCTACTTCCAGCGGCCGGGTGGTCAGCCCCGCGAATACGTCAGCTTCAAGCTCGACTCGTCGCGTGTCCCCGACTTGCCGAAGCCCAAGCCGTTCCGCGAAATCTTCGTCTATAGCCCGCGTGTCGAAGGCATCCATCTTCGTTTTGGCCCGGTCGCACGCGGTGGATTGCGGTGGTCCGACCGCCGCGAGGACTTCCGCACGGAAGTGCTCGGACTGGTCAAGGCACAGATGGTCAAGAACACCGTCATCGTCCCGGTGGGTTCCAAGGGCGGCTTCTATGTCAAGCGACCACCCGCAAGCGGTGATCGCGAAGCCGTGCTGGCGGAGGGCATCGCCTGCTACCGGCTATTCATCAATGCCATGCTGGATATCACGGACAACATTGTCGAGGGACAGATCGTGGCGCCCCGAGATGTTGTTCGCCACGATGGCGACGACCCCTATCTGGTAGTCGCCGCGGACAAGGGAACGGCAACGTTTTCGGACATCGCCAACAGCATCGCACTCGAGCATGACTTCTGGCTTGGAGACGCGTTTGCGTCAGGTGGTTCGAACGGATACGACCACAAGGGCATGGCGATCACGGCTCGTGGCGGCTGGGAGTCGGTCAAGCGCCACTTTCGCGCCCTGGGGCGCGATTGTCAGCGTGATGACTTCACCTGCGCGGGCATCGGTGACATGTCGGGCGACGTGTTCGGGAACGGCATGCTGCTCTCGCGGCATATCCGCCTCGTCGCGGCCTTCGACCACCGCGATATCTTCCTGGATCCGACTCCCGATGCTTCCCGTTCCTTCGCGGCAGCTTGAACAT
>JAKAEJ010000023.1 GCA_021818335.1 Pseudomonadota bacterium
GCGGATAGACGTTGGCGTCGGAGCCTTCGACGGCATGCCCCATTTCGCGCGCCAGCGCCGCGACGCCCCCCATGAAGGTCCCGCAGATACCCAGGATATGCAGGCGCATCGGCAGCGAAATCAGCGCGAGACGACGGCGCGCGGCGCGCCCAGTGCGGCCATGATGCGCGCGAACACCTCGTCCAATGCCCCTACCCCATCGACCAGGCGGAGGATCCCGGCCCGCGTGTAATGCTCGGCGACCGGCGCCGTTTGCTCGGCATAGACCTCGAGGCGCTTGCGCACCGTCGCGGGATCGTCGTCGGCGCGCCCCTCCGCCTTGTGGCGCAGTTCGGTGCGGGCAATGATGACGTCGCTGGGCACGCGGAGCTTCAGCACCGCGTCCAGCGGTTGGCGCATGCGCGCCAAGAGCGCATCCAGGGCCCGGACCTGCTCCAGGTTGCGCGGATACCCATCCAGGATGAAGCCGGCGCGCACGTCGGGTTGCGCGAGCCGCTGCTCGAGCATGCCCAGGACGATGTCATCGGAGACGAGATGCCCCGCCTCCATCACGGCCTTGGCCTTCAGGCCGAGGGGAGTCCCGGCGGCGACGGCCGCGCGCAGCAGGTCACCGGTGGATATGTGCGGCACCCCGAGCGCGGCCTTGAGCCGCGCTGCCTGGGTGCCCTTGCCCGATCCGGGCGCGCCGAGGATTACCAGTCGCATGGGATTCCTTGTGCGATGCGGCCCTTGCAGGCCCCCGCTATGCTTGTCTCTTGTCACCAAAGCTTGCGGCTCCCAGCCGCCCGAGTCAAACCCGAATCCATCCTGTCCCCTGGAGTCCCCATGGCCGGCAAGCTCCTCTACGCCCAGTCCGGTGGCGTCACCGCCGTCATCAACACGACCGCTGCATCCGTCCTGGCCACGGCGCGCGAGCAGGGTGTCCGCGTCTACGCGGCCCGCAATGGCATCCTCGGCGTCCTGCGCGAGGACCTCATCGACACCGGGCGGGAATCGCCGGCAGCGGTACGCGCCCTGGCGCATACCCCGGGCGGGGCGTTCGGATCCTGCCGATTCAAGCTCAAGCCCCCGGAAACGGACCCGGCCACCTACACGCGCCTGATCGAAGTACTGGCGGCCCACGATATCCGCTATTTCCTCTACAACGGCGGCAACGATTCGGCAGACACCACGTTGAAGATCTCCGCCTTCGCGCGGCGAAGCGGCTTGCCGCTCGTGTGCGTGGGCGTCCCGAAGACGGTCGACAACGATCTGGCGGTCACGGACTGTAGCCCGGGATTCGGCTCCGTAGCCAAATACACCGCGCTAGGCGTCCGCGAGGCCAGCCTGGACATGGCATCGATGGCCGAGACCTCGACGCGGGTCTTCATCATCGAGGTCATGGGCCGCCATGCCGGCTGGATCGCGGCCGCGGCCGGGCTGGCGGGGACGGGCCCGGATGACGCCCCGCACGTGATCCTGTTCCCTGAGCGACCGTTCGACGAGGCAGGTTTCCTGGCCCGGGTGAAGTCGACGGTCGACCGCGTGGGCTTCTGCACCGTCGTGGCATCCGAGGGCGTGCGCAACGCCAACGGACAGTTCCTCGCGGAGTCGGGGACCCACGACGCGTTCGGCCATGCGCAATTGGGCGGCGTGGCCCCGCTGCTGGCGGAAATGGTCAAGCGCAAGCTGGGCCTCAAGGTGCATTGGGCTGTGCCCGATTACCTCCAGCGGTCCGCGCGGCATGTCGCCTCGGCCACCGACGCGACGCAAGCCGCTGCCGTGGGTCGCGCAGCCGTCGAGTTCGCGCTCGCCGGCCGCAATGGCACCATGCCGGTGATCGAACGGACCCGCAGCGCTCCATATCGCTGGCGCATCGCCGCAGCGCCGCTGTCGAAGGTGGCCAACCACGAGAGGAAACTTCCAGGCAGCTTCATTCGCCGCGATGGTTACGGCATCACGCCCACCGCACGTGCGTATCTGTCCCCACTGATCCGGGGCGAAGCCTATCCGCCCTATCGGACCGATGGCCTGCCGGACTACGTGACGCTGAAGAACGTCGCGGTGACCCGCCGGCTTCCTCCCTGGAAGCCGTGAGCGCACGCGCAGTCGACTCCGGCAGACCGCACCTGAGGCCATCGCCTAAAATGCGGGATTCATCCAAGCGGAGCGTGCCATGGCACAGACCTATCCCGAACTGATCTGGCACAACGGCCAGATCAAGCCCTGGCACGAGGCCACCACGCACGTGATGGCACACGCCGTTCATTATGGATCCTCCGTTTTCGAAGGCATCCGCAGCTACAAGACGCCTGCCGGCGCATCCATATTCCGCCTGCAGGACCATCTCAAGCGACTGTTCCACTCGGCGAAGATCTACACCATGGCGATGCCGTGGGACTTGGCAACGTTGAGCGCCGCCTGTCACCACGTCCTACGCGCCAACAAGCTCGACGCCGCCTACATCCGCCCGGTCGCATTCCTGGGCATGGGGGGCTTTGGCCTTTCGGCGGACTGCCCGACGGAGGTCGCGATTGCTGCGCGGTCCATGGGGGCCTATCTCGGCGACGGCGTGCTCGAAAAGGGGATCGACGCCTGCGTCTCGAGCTGGCAGCGCCCTGCCCCGAATACCATCCCGGCGGGCGCCAAGGCCGGCGGCAACTATCTGTCGGGCCAGCTGATCGCGCGCGAGGCGCGCCGGCTGGGGTTCGGCGAGGGCATTGCCCTCGCGCACAACGGCCTCCTCAGCGAAGGCGCCGGGGAGAACCTGTTCCTCGTATTCGACGGCGTGCTGCACACGCCTCCTGTCGCCGCGGGTCTCCTGAACGGCATCACGCGACATACGCTGATGACGCTCGCACGCGCGCATGGCATCGAGGTCGTGGAGCACGACCTGCCACGCGAATACCTCTATCTTGCGGACGAGGTCTTCATGTGCGGCACCGCCGCCGAAATCACGCCCATCCGCAGCGTCGATGGCCGGCCCGTGGGCAATGGCGGCATGGGTCCGGTGACGCGGCGGTTGCAGGGACTTTATTTTGGCCTGTTCGATGGAAGCGTCGAGGACCGATGGGGCTGGCTGGAACCCGTCCAGCGCTGATTCCCCGAGGCTCGCGCGGCCATCGACTTGCGCTTCAAGCGACGTCGTCGAGCCCCGAAAGATCGGGCTCGACGTGCAGGCGCTTGTGCATCAGCGGGCTCGTCGTCGTGTACTGCAAGTGCACCTTTTCCCCAGGGCTCAACCGCTCCTTGATGGCAAAGGCCGCCAGGGCGGCTTCGTGGAAGCCCGAAAGGATCAGCTTCTTCTTCCCCGGGTAGGTATTGATGTCACCCACGGCATGGACGCCCGGAATGCTCGTCTCGAAACGCGCCGTGTCCACCGGGATCTGGTGCCGCTCCAGCGCAACGCCCCAGTCGGCGATGGGCCCCAGCCTGGGATGCAGGCCCCAGAACACCAGCAATTGCTGCGCATCCACGCGGGTCACCAGTCCCGCTCGCGTCTGGACGCGGACCGCGCTGAGCTGCGGCGCAAGGCCATCGAGGCCGACAACCTCGCCCTCGAGGAACTGCATGCGGTGCTCGTCGCACAAGGCGCGCATGCGCGCCACGCTGGCCGGCGCCGCCTTGAACTTCTGCGAACGGTGCACCAGCACGACGCTCGCCGCGGTCTCGGCGAGCGTGAGCGCCCAATCAAGCGCCGAGTCGCCACCCCCGGCGATCACGATCTCCTGGCCTGCCAGCATGCCGGCATCCCTGACCTGGTAGTGGAGGGCGTGGCCCTCGTAATCACAGGCCGCAGGCAGCGGCAGGCGGCGTGGCTCGAAGGCGCCCAGCCCCGCCGCAACCACCACCGCACCGCAGCGCAGCCGCATGCCGGTGCTTGTGGCCAGCTCGAAGCGACCATCGGGCAGCACGCCCAGTTGTGTGACCGTCTGCCCGAGATGAAATTGCGGCTCGAATGGCGCGATCTGCTGCTGCAACCGCTCGATGAGCTCACGCGCGCCACACGCCGGCAGGGCCGGGATGTCGTAGATCGGCTTGTCCGGGTAGAGCTCGACGCATTGGCCGCCTGCCTGTGGCATGGCATCGACCAGATGGCTCTTGAGGCCCAACAGGCCCAGTTCGAATACCTGGAACAGGCCCACGGGGCCCGCGCCCACGATCACCACATCGGTCTCGACCATCCGCTCCACCCGCGACGACTGCGTAAACGCGCCATTATGCGGCGCCAAGCGCCACGATGCAGGCTCAGACGGCCGCGACAGCCGGTCGCGTCGACGGCACGACGTCAAACTCCAGGATCGCCACGGCGCCGCCTTCCGGCCGCGGCGCCAGCCGCACGCGCCAGCCGTAAAGGTCGCAAAGGCGGCGCACGATGGCCAGTCCAAGACCGGCTCCTGCACCCTTGACGCCTTCGCCACGGACCCCGCGCTCGAACAGGTGCTCGGCATCTTCCGGCTTCACGCCGGGCCCGGAATCCTCGACCAGCACGCGTCCCTCCTGCACCCTCACGCGGACGTCACCTTGCTGCGTGTACTTGAAGGCATTCCCGACCAGATTCGAAAGCGCCACGGACACGACCGATGCCGGCGCGTGGACAACGAGCAGCGCCTCGACATCCAGGGAGACCTCGACCGGCTTGTTGCGCAGCTGCGGGCGTTGCAGCTCCAGCACATCGGCCGCGGCCTTGGCCACGTCGGTGGTTTCGCCGTCCGCGGGACCTTGCCGCTCGGCGCGCGAGAGCAGCAGCAGCGCGTCGATGATTTCCCCGGCCTGACGCCCGGCGCGCTCGATGCGCTTGAGGCGCTCACGGACCTTTTCCCCGAGGTCGGGCATGGACAGCATCAGCTCGGTCGTGCTGGCAATCACTGCCAGCGGAGTGCGCAACTCATGGCTCACGTCGGCGTTGAACTCATGGTCACGCCGCACCATGCCGGTCAGGCGCTCGGCATATTCGTCCAATGCCCGCGCCAGCTCGCCCACTTCATCGTCGGCGAAATGCGGCGCGAGCTTCTGCAACCCGCCGGAACGCCGGGATGCGCGCAAGCGCGTCGCCAGTTCGCTGACAGGGTGCATGACGCGCCGCGAGAGCCAGGATCCGATGACAACCGAGAGCGCGCCGAACATGAGCACCGCGACGATCAAGGCCACGAGCAGCTGCTGCTCGCCTTCGCGCTGGCTGCTGATGTCGTACCGCAGGAACGCCCAGTAGTTTTCCCCGCGATAGACGGCCAGCTTGTAGGGAACGAGATGGCCGGCGCTGTCGCGCTCGGTGATGTCGTAGACACCGGTCTTGCTGTACTGCTGCCATTCGAACGGCACGTTCGGGAAATGCCGGCGCGACGCGATGTACATCTTCACCAATGGGAAGAAGAACAGTGCGTCCGGCGCCGGGTTCTTGCGCTTGAATTCAACGAAGCGATCGACCTGCTTCTGAAGCGTGTTGTTGATCAACTGGTCTTCCAGGCGCGCGCGCATGTACACCGTGGCCACTGCAAACAGCGAGGTCAGCGCGAGCCCGAAGACGACGAACGATATGAAGATCCGGCTGCGCAGCCTACGTCGTTGCTTGAGCATCCGTTTCGCCCATGCGGTAGCCGATGCCGTGCCGCGTGTGGATCAACGGCCTCGGGAAAGGCTTGTCGATCAGTTGGCGGAGGCCATGGATGTGGACGCGCAATGAATCCGAGTCCGGCAGCTCCTCACCCCAGACGCGGTGCTCGAGCTCCTGGCGGGTCACGACGGATGGACTGGCCTCCATGAGGGCCTGCAGCAACTTGAGGCCGATCGGGTTGAGCGGGATGTCCTTGCCGGCCCGCGTCACGATCAGCGTATCCAGGTTGTACGTGAGGTCCGCCACCTTGAGCACCCGGCTCTTGGGACCTTTGCCACGCCGCGCCAGCACCTCGAGTCGAGCGCCCAGCTCCTGCAGCGCGAATGGCTTGGTCATGTAGTCGTCGGCGCCACTCTCGAAACCGGTGAGCTTCTGTTCCAGAGCATCGCGCGCGGTCAGCATCAGCACTGGCGTCTGCTTGTGCGCCTCGTGGCGCAGCTTCCTGCACAGCTCAAGCCCGTCCATGCCCGGCAGTGTCAGGTCGAGGACAATCACGTCGAAATCGTGTACCACCGCCAGATGCAATCCGGTGACGCCGTCACCGGCAAAATCCACGACATGGCCGCGCTCTTCTAGGTAGTCGCCAATGTTGGTCGCGATGTCGTTATTGTCTTCGATCACCAGCACGCGCATGCAGGATCCTCCCCCCGGGCGGCGGCGCCCTCGCTGATGAAAGCTTACCGCGATCGCGCACGGCGCTGGCGCGGGTGTCGGCAAGCGCGAAACGCGCACCCGCCAGGGCCAAGAAAAAGCCCGATGAGGCGCCGTTGGGGAAACCCGCCTCATCGGGCTCAAGCTACTGCCCCGATTACCGTAATCCGCAATGCCCGAGACCCAGGCGAATTCGCACGATCACAGTGGCGTCTTTGTAGGCTTCGGGCGTTTAAAGCCCTGTTAAGTGCAGCGCAATCGGGCGTTAACCATTGTCCGTCGGCTCATCCAGCACCCGGGTTCGCCGACCGTCCTCGCGGAACCCGGTAAGCCGGCGTCGAGACCGCGCGGCTGCGCGGACGTTCTTCTGCCGTCGGCAAGCACTCGGAGTCGGTGGATCGAGGGCTCGCGCCAGGCCGCACCTGCTGAACGCCGCCAGCCGCCAGCCGCCCCCGCACGGATTTCGGGGACGAGGGGACGTCTCCGGGGCGCCAATCGTCAGGCGGCGCAACCTCGTCCCCGGTCGGGACTCCCCCGACCCGACGAACCATCCGGCTTTCCTGGCGCTGGCCGATGACGACACCGACCCATCTCAAGGGCGCCGCCGTTGCCTCCGTTCCAGCAACGCGATCACCGCCGCCGCGACATCCACGCCGGAGGCGGCCTCGATCCCCTCGAGACCGGGCGACGCATTGACTTCCAGCAACAACGGGCCGCACTGGGAGCGAATCAGGTCCACGCCCGCCACCTCAAGGCCCAGCGTGGCCGCAGCCTCTTTCGCGAGACGCCGTTCCGCGGCGCTGAGCCTGACCGCTTCGGCGCTGCCACCCCGGTGCAGATTGGCGCGGAACTCTCCCGGCTGCGCGCAGCGCCGCATGGCGGCAATGACGCGCCCGCCGACGACAAAGCAGCGGAGATCGCAACCCCCGGCCTCGCCGATGAACTCCTGCACCAGGAAATTCGCATACAGGCCGCGGAATGCCTCGATGACGCTTTGCGAATTCGATCGCTTTTCCGCCAGGACGACGCCTTGTCCCTGCGAACCCTCGTTGAGCTTGATGACATGCGGCGGATCCCCCAGGAGCGAGAGCAAGTCGGCCGTGTCGTCGGGATTGTCGCCAAATACGGTCCGGGGCAGCGGCAGCCCGGCCGCCGCGAGCAACTGCAGGGCGCGCAGCTTGTCCCGCGCCTTGAGGATCGCGTCAGCGCTATTGGGCGTGTAGGCGCCCATCATCTCCAGTTGCCGCAGCACCGCCGTGCCATAGAACGTGACCGCGGTGCCAATGCGGGGGATCACGGCGTCGATGCCATGCAGCGCCCTGCCACGATAGTGAAGGGCAAAATCCCCCGGGGCGATCCGCATGTAGCAACGTAGCGGATCAAGTACGCGCACCTGGTGGCCGCGCGCGCGCGCCGCTTCGACGAGGCGGCGTGTTGAGTAGAGCCGGGTGTTGCGCGAAAGGATAGCCAGCTTCAAGCGCGGGGCCCTGCGGCAGTTGCAATCGCCCTGCGCGCGGGCGCGGGAACTGGAGCGGGTGAAGGGAATCGAACCCTCGTCAGTTGTCGGGTGGGAAGGTGACCTCGCGGCCACCCTCCCCGCTAAGAACCGTACGTGAGACTTTCGCCTCATACGGCTCAAGCAGCCGTGAACTCGAACGTCACCCGCGACGCTGAGCGGCAGCCTATCCCGTAGTGCCACGCGCGTGCAACTGCACGTGACACGTCGGGTGGAGCAATTGCAAGTTGGACAGCCGATCCGAACCTCCGTAGACCCGCCAGACCACGTGATGGACATGCCATCCCGTGGTCTTTGTGATCTTGGCGGCGCAGACCGGACAAAGCCCTCCCTGCCGGTTCCAAAGCCAAAACAGCTTCCTGCGTCCTTGCAGGCTTGACCCCATCCGGCGAGTCATCCGCTCGTCGAAGTAGGCTTCATCCTTGGGATCGTAAGGGTTCGCGTCGGACCGCACCTTGATGTAGCTGCCCACGGAAATATTGGACAGCCGCACCAGTGGGTACTTCTCCGCCTGAAAGAGCCAATCGCGTGGACCATTCGAGCGGAAATACCGCCGTTTGATCCAGCGCTTGCCCTTCGTCGGATGCCGACGCACCGACCAACGCCACACCGCCCGCCATATCTGGTGATCCATCCGCGCGAACGGACGGGATGCGTGCACGACCCGGTGATAGTTGCCCCAGCCCCGAATCATCGGGTTGAGGGCAAAGATCACGTCGTCTTGCCTGGCGCCCCGCAGCTCCCGCAGACGGTCCCTGAGTTTGGCGTAGAACACCTTGGCGTTTCGCTTCGACGGCACGATGCGCAGGAAGTCCTTTCTAGCGTTCTCCTTGATGTGCTTCTGCACATGCCACCCAAGAAAATCAAACCCTTCCGTCACGTGGGTGATCTGCGTCTTCGTCGCCGAAAGTTCTAAACCGCGCTCAGCGAGAAACCCCACGATCAGCGGCTTGACCCGCGTTTCCAGTATTTCTTTCGAGGCCCCGGTCACGATGAAGTCATCCGCATAACGGACAAAGTTGATCTTGGCGCGACGTGGAAGACTGTCTTTCAACAGTCGTTCCATGCCGCCCAGCACCAGATTCGCCAAGGTCGGAGAGATGATTCCTCCCTGTGGCGTACCGGCGACCGTCGGAAACAACGTACGACCCTCGACATATCCGGCCTTGAGCCATCCCAACAACACGTGTCTGTCCATCGGTACGTGGCGTACCAGCCAGTCATGGCTGATGTTGTCGAAGCAGCCTTTAATGTCGCCCTCCAGCACCCATTGCGGCGAATGCTTCCTTGCCAGCCCGTTGTGGCACTGGGCGATGGCATCCGCCGTCGAGCGTCCGGAGCGAAAGCCGTAGGAGTTCAAATCCCCACGGGTCTCCGCGACGGGATCGAGCGCGAGCCAATACAGCGCTTGCATCGCCCGATCTTTCATCGTCGGAATCCCAAGAGGACGCTTGCCCCCGTTAGCTTTCGGGATATGCACCCGTCGGAGCGGTTTCGGGCGGTAGCCACGCGTCTCCAGCGCGGCGATCGCCCTCACCTTCTCCTTGGGCGTAGACCAGGTGATGCCATCTACGCCCGGGGTCTTGCGGCCTTGGTTCTCCGTAACCCGACGCACCGCGACTGCTTTTGAGGTGGTCGAGCGGACGAGTAACCGTTGCAGGAATCGGACCCTGCGCCAGTCTTCGTCCTTGGCTGCCTTCGCTATGCGGATCTGCAACCTCCGGACGCCCTGGAACGTCTCGGCCCACGGAATCGTGTGCCAATCAGTCCAGCGCGCGGAGGCAATATCACCATCAATGATGGCGTCCATATCAGTCCTCCAAAGTTGGAGCGGGTGATGGGAATCGAACCCACGTCAGCGGCTTGGGAAGCCGCCGCTCTACCATTGAGCTACACCCGCCCATAACCCTTTGGGGATGGACGCCTCCCCCGACGGGGATTCGTCACCCCATCGGGAGTCGGTTGTCAGACCTGTCTAGCGACAGGCCACCACGCGGAAGTCTGCACCTTTTCGGGTAGGGGCGATCGTTTCATCCCCTATCCCGGCCATTACAGCCGGGCCTTCGCTTTCTCCGCGATCCTGTGCCCGCTAAACCTTCAATAACCCTTGCGGGCATCTAGTCGGTACAGAGCGCCGACAGCTTAACGGGGTTTCCGTCTTCCGTACAAGTAACGGAAACGGGAGGGTTCTACCTATTTCGCCGAGGACTGTGATGTCAGCGTGTGCCCACCAAGCAGGGGCACAACCAGTCCTGCACCTTTTGGTACGAGGCCCAAACGCTTTGGCCTCTATAGCTTGACGACGATTACGACGGTAGTTTGCTTGCGCTAACCCTTCGTTTCAGCCTAGCGCCTCTCCGGGTGCGTTTACCCGGATACACGCCTCCCCCTCACGGGGTCAGCGTACCCCGTGGGGTGGCTACATTGTCAGATCGCTCAACACCGGGCAGTTACCCACCCCGCATCGATCCTAGGCTACAGACGGCTGAACGTCTGGTCGGGCTGGAACGCACGCACTCCACCCGACAATTACTTGCACGGCCTTCGCCGCGAACCGTCGTGGCCACGTATTTCTTGTGGGCACGACTCTCCCTTACTGCGTCCAGACATGACAATCCTGTCTGGAACAACCGGCAATCAGCGCCGGGTACCGCCCCTGTTTACGATGGGGAATCGGCTGCTACAGCAAAGGCGTGTGACTCGCAGCTGACGTCGCACGCTTGGGAAGCAACAGCTCTACCATTGAGCTACACCCGCGCTGGGGCGGCAGCTTACGCAGCGGCCGTGATGCCGGCAAGCCCGTGTCCGCGAGGGCGGTCCGCATGGCACCCTGCGCTCCTCGCAGGTGGAGATCGGCACTTCGCGATCTTGCGCTGCGCCATCATCCATGCAGGACGCGTTCAGGCGAGCGCGTCAAAGTAGCGATTGTCCGGCGAGGCTGGCGCGGCATCGGCAACGGGTGCCCATGCCTGCGCAGCGGCCGAGAGGGAGCAGGCATGAAGAGCAAGCGAAAATTGCTGATGGCGGCCATGGGATGCGGGCTCTGGCTTCTCACGGCCTCGGCGTGGGCCCAAACCACGGATTCGGGACCGCCCGACCGCGTGGCCAGGCTGGCGATCATTGACGGCAGCGCGAACTTCATGCCGGCAGGCAGCCAGCAATGGAGCGATGCGTCAATTAACCGACCCTTGGTCACCGGCGACAAAATCTGGGTGCCGACGGGCAGCCGGGTTTCGCTGGAGCTGGGGGGCACTGAAATCCGTCTGGACGGCGACAGCGGGTTCGGGTTCCTGCACCTGGGCAACGACACCGCGCAGGCGCAGCTGACGTCCGGCACGTTGAACCTCAACGTGCGCCACCTCTACCGGGGCCAGGACTACGAGATCGACACACCGACGCTGGCGCTGGTCGTCGACCGGGTCGGCCAGTATCGCGTGGACATCGCGCCCGGTGGCAAGGGCACCCAGGTCACGGTGTTCAGCGGGGAGGCCCTTGTCTACGGGGAAGGGGGCGCGCAGCGCCGCGTCAGCGCCGGCAATTCGTACCGTTTCCTCGACTCCAGCCTGACGCAGGTCGAAGTGTTCCCCGTGCCGCGCCCGGACAGCTTCGATCGCTGGTGTTTTGCGCGCGACGCCCGTTACCAGCGTGACTATGGGTCTTCGGCGAACTACGTTTCGACGGAGGTGATCGGCTACCAGGATCTGAGTGACTACGGAACCTGGGCAAACGAAACCGACTACGGCCCGGTGTGGTTTCCAACCGCCGTCCCGGTGGGCTGGGCACCTTACCGATTCGGCCACTGGGCGTGGGTTCCGCCGTGGGGATGGACATGGATCGATGATGCGCCCTGGGGATTTGCACCATTCCATTATGGGCGCTGGGCCTACGTGGGAGGCCGCTGGGGGTGGCTGCCCGGCCCCATGGCGGTGCGCCCGGTTTACGCACCGGCGCTGGTGGCCTTCGTCGGCTTCGGAAGCGGCTGGGGCAGCTGGGGCGGCTGGAATGCCGGCTTCGGCGGTCCAGTGGGCTGGTATCCGCTTGCGCCGGGCGCCGTCTTCGTGCCGTGGTATCGCTGCGGGCCTCATTATTTCCGCAACGTCAACGTGACGAACATCAACATCGTCAACCAGACCGTCATCAACAACATCAACACGACGTATGGCACATGGCGACGCGGGGGGCCGCTGCACATCGACCAACTGGGCGACCAGCGGATTCCCCCGCGGGCGCTGACGGTGGTTCCCAAGGACGTGTTCGTCCACGCGCGGCCCGTCGGTCCGCACAACCTGCAGCCGCCCGTGCGTATGGGCACGGCCCTGCGCGGGCCGGTGGCCCTGGCGGCGCCGCCAGCGCCAGGTCGCGGCAGCCTCATGGCTCCACGATCGGGGCCGGCACCCAACGTTCCGCGCCCGATTTTCGCGCGCGAGGTCCTGGCCCACAGGGCACCGCCGCGCACGATCGCGGTGCTGCCGCAGTCGACGAGCGGCTACCGCCTCGCTACCGGCGGCGCCATGTCGTTCGTCCATCCGCCGGCGCGCCTGGCCGGGAATGTGCGCGTGATCGGCGGGCCGCGCAGGGGACCGCTTCCGCCGATGCAGGGCGTGGGCACCCTGCCGTCGGTTCCTCGGATCGAGCGAGCACCGACGGCACTGGGCCAGCGAATGAACGCGCCGGGGGCGGGGCTGGTTCACGCCCTGCCGTCCGCCCGCTTCGCGCCGCACCGATGGCAGCCAGCCACGCTGCCGTCGCCTGCACGAATCGGACTCGCTGGGCCATCGGTCGGCGGATACGGCCAGCCGCAGATCCGTCGCGAAAACGGGGCGCAAATCATCTCCGGCTCGCCACGACCGCCAGCGGGGCACTTTGAGCCGGCCGTTGGCGGTCGGGCATTGCCGCGTGGCCCCGGGGCAACGGCGGGTTGGCGATCTGCGCGGCCCCGCGAACCGAGCGGCGGCATGCAGGTGATCCAGGCGCCCCGGCCGCAATGGAATCCGTCGGGCGGTCCGCGCGGCCCGGTTCCGGCAGCTGGGCCGTCCTACGGCCCGCGACCCGGATCGCGCCCACCACCGCAGTTCAATCGCGCGCCCCCGTCGCAGTTCGGTGGCATGCGACAGCAGCCGTTCCAGGCACCGCCGCAGCGATTCGAGCAGCCGCCACCGCCGCAATTCAGGCAAGCGCCGCAATTCCGCCCCGCGCCGGCTCCGAGGTTCCGCCCCGCGCCGCAGGCGCGGCCGGCCCCGAGGGAAATCCGACGACCGCCGCACGGCGGCGGCTGAGGCTTGGCGATCCAGCGATCCGGACGCCGCGCCCGACTCGGGCGCGGCCGAGGTCCGGTCCGGGCCTGCCGCGGGGCAACCCATCCGCGGGGGCGATCCCGGTGATGCCGGCTAGAATGGGAGCATGAACGTCGTCCTCAACGGCACCCCGCAGCCTTGCGCAGACGGCTGTACGGTCGCCCAATTGCTGGAGTCCAGCGGTTTCGCGCAGCGCCGCGTCGCCGTCGAAGTCAATCTGCGCGTCATCCCGCGATCGCGGCATGCAACGGAAGTCCTGCGCGACGGTGACCGGGTGGAAATCGTCCACGCCATCGGCGGCGGTTAGGCCCCGGCACCACTCGCCCGCGCTCAAGGGGCCATCGCACCCGAGTCAATGGCTTCCCGCGCCACGCCGGTGATCATGCAGGCGCGATCGCGGGATCGGGAGGCGCCTCCCCAGCATGCGCACCCGTGACCATTCGCCCAACGGGGTTCGCCCGTAGCCCACCGGCACGCCGGGGACCGGAAACCTTTCATCCCGCTGGCCGGTTGCCACGGCTGCTATCCTCCCGGCCACTTGGCGGAGGCGAAGATGGCTTCGGGCAGCAGGGCGCTGGCTTGGCTGGACACGGCGTTCGGCACGTTCAACGTGCTGCTGGGTGCGCTCGCCCTGGCCGCCGTGTGGGCCCTGCTCTCGATGCTGACGCTGCGGTTCCTGGCGCCCCTGGCGCTGCTGCTGGGTCTCGGCGTCGGCCTCCTCGCACGCCTGTCCCTGCCCCGCTCGCGCGTCTACGCGGCGATCCTTGCACCCCTGGCCTGTCTTGCCGCGTCCTATTACCAGCAGATGCTGCTGGCCGCCGTGCGAGTCGCCGATACGCTGGGGCTGCCGCTGGCCACCGCACTGCACGACAGCGGGCTCGTGCTGCTCTCATTGCTCGCGCGCATCGCGCTCGAAGGCACGCTGATGGCCTGGATCCTGGCCGGTGCCGCGCTGGCCGTGTTCGCCGCCTGGCCGTTCAGCCGTCGAGCCCCTTGATCTCGGTGACGAGCTTCGCGGCAACCCCCTGGCCATCGCCGTAGAGCATCCGCGCGTTGTCGGCGTAGAAGAGGGCGTTCTCGATGCCGGCAAACCCCGTTCCGCGGCCGCGCTTGACGACGATGATGTTTCTCGCGCTGGCGACGTCCAGGATCGGCATCCCGAAGATCGGCGAGGACGGGTCGGTCTTCGCCACGGGGTTGACGACGTCATTGGCGCCAATGACCAACGCCACGTCGGTCGCCGGGAATTCCGGATTGATATCGTCCATGTCGGCGATGAGGTCATAGGGGACTCCCGCCTCCGCCAGCAGCACGTTCATGTGTCCCGGCATGCGGCCCGCCACCGGGTGGATGGCGAATTTGACCTTGACGCCCCGCGCGATCAGCGCCTGGGCAAACTCCCAGACCTTGTGCTGCGCCTGCGCCACCGCCATCCCATACCCGGGCACGATGACGACGCGCTCGGCGTAGGCCATCATCACGGCGGCATCGCTCGCCTCGATCGGCTTTTGCGCGCCTCCGATGACGGCCGCAGTCCCGCCTCCGGCCGAACCGAAGCTGCCGAACAGCACGTTACCAATCGAGCGGTTCATGGCCTTGGCCATGAGTTGGGTCAGCAAGGTGCCCGCCGCGCCGACTACCATGCCGGCGATGATCATTGCCTCGTTGTGCAGGACATAGCCTTCGAAGGCCACCGCCAGGCCGGTGAAGGCGTTGTACAGGGAAATGACCACGGGCATGTCGGCGCCGCCGATCGGCAGGGTCATCAGCACGCCGAACGCCAGCGCGAGCACCAGGAAGAGGACCAGCACGGCCGCGCCGGCGTGGTAGGGGGCGGCAGCAAGATCCGCTGCCGCAAGGAGCGTGCAGGCAAGCACCACGAGATTGATGGCCTGCTGGCCGGGAAACACGAGCCGCCGGTCCATCCAGCCCTGGAGCTTGGCGAAGGCGACCAGCGACCCGGAAAAGGACACCGCGCCGATCAGGGCGCCGACGACGGCAAGCACCAGGTCGGACAGCGGGGGCAACGGCGGGCGCGTGGTCACGGTCAGGAGGGGCATGCCGCCGAAATGAAGCGCCGCCAGCACCGTTTCGCCGCCACTGACCACGCGAATGAGCTCCACGGCACCGATGGCGGCGGCGGCGCCCCCGCCCATGCCGTTGTAGAGCGCGACCATCTGCGGCATCGCCGTCATGGCGACCCGTCGACCGCTCACCCAGGCGGCTCCGACCCCCAGCAGCAGGGCGATCCCGATCAGGGCGAGGTTGTGCATCTCGGGCAGGAAGAACGTGGCGATCACCGCCAACAGCATGCCGACCCCGGCCCAGAGGATGCCGCCCCGCGCCGTGCGCGGCGAACTCATGCGCTTGAGTCCGAGGATGAACAGCAGTGCGGCGATGAAATAGCTGGCGCGGATCAGGTGGCTTGCCCAGGCGGCATCCATTACTTCTCTCCCTCGCGCTTGCTGGACTTGAACATCTCGAGCATGCGCTCGGTCACCACGTAGCCGCCTGCGGCGTTACCCGCCCCGAGCAGGACCGCGATGAAGCCGATGGCCTGGCCTGCCGGGCTCTGGGCATGGCCGAGGGCGACCATGGCCCCCACCAGGACAATGCCATGGACGAAGTTGGAGCCGGACATCAGCGGCGTGTGCAGGATCACGGGCACTCGCGAGATGATCTCGTAGCCGGTGAAGGCAGCCAACATGAATACGTAAAGTGCGAGAAACCCATCCATCCGCGTGCCCCCGGCAGCTGGAACCGCATGCATCATACGCAGGCTGGTCAACCGCAGGGAAGCTGGTGCGTTGTGCCGGTATCCACAGGCGTCCGTCACCGCGGACGGCACGCCGGAGCCATGAATGGACGACATGAATCTCGCCGCAGCACTGCAAACGGATCGACCCGTTACCGATGTCGCTTCGGTCGTGCCGACGACGTTTGAACTGTTTCTTGCCCAAGTCCAGCGTCGGGCCTTCCGGGCCGCGGAGTTCAGCCTGGGCAATGCGGAGGACGCCCTCGACGCCGTGCAGGACGCCATGCTCCGCCTGCACCAGCACTATCGCCAGCACCCGCCCAACGAGTGGGCGCCGCTGTTCTGGGGCATCCTCCGGCGACGCATCACCGACCTGCAACGACGCCGCAAGGTCCGCAGCATCGTGGTGGGATGGTTGGGAACGGCCGGCGAGGACGGCGACACCCCTCCCGTGTGGGAACCGGTCGATCCGCTGAGTGACCCGGCCCGGGAGGTGGCCAATCAGGCTGCCTATGCGGATCTGGGGCGCGCGGTGCGCGCCCTGCCACGACGGCAGCGGGAAGCCTTCCTGCTACGCGTGCTCGAGGGTCTGGCCGTCGACGAGACGGCCAAGGCCATGGGCTGCTCGCAAGGCAGCGTGAAGACCCATCTCTCGCGCGCCATGAGCGCGCTGCGCGAAACACTCGGACAATGGCAATGAACGAACCATCCTTCCCTCGCAAAGCTGCACAGAATCGGCAGCAGCCCGATGGCACCGCCGATGAGGCCTTGATGGCCCGCGCGCGGCAACTGCATGCAACAGCCGCGGCACGCATCGACACGGTGACATTGCGGCGTCTCCGGGCTGCCAGCCAAGCCGCCGCCAACCCAGCCCCAAGAAGAGGCCTGCTGCCCATGCTGCTGCCTGCCGGTGCGCTGGCCACGGCAGCCTTGGTGATCCTGCTCGCCTGGCGACCCCTGCATGTGCAACCTCCGGCAGCCCC
Organism: Pseudomonadota bacterium; assembly: GCA_021818335.1. Taxonomy (GTDB): domain Bacteria; phylum Pseudomonadota; class Gammaproteobacteria; order Xanthomonadales; family Rhodanobacteraceae; genus Metallibacterium. The sequence goes on from JAKAEJ010000023.1 coordinate 16,793, forward strand.
ATCGGGGGATGATGTGTTCGCGGCCGCGGCTCCTGGCCATGAAGTGGAGGTCGCCCAGGACCTGGACTTCTACGACTGGCTGGCAAACCAGCCGCAACCCGCGACGGGGGCGAGCGTGCAATGAGAGCGCTACGAGCGACGATATTTTTGGCGATCCTGGCCGCGACGGCTGGCGTGTTGCCGGCATCGGCCCAGACAACGGCCGGGGAGGCGCCCCATTGGCGCCAGTTGGATGCAAGGCAGCAGCAACTATTGGCCCCATTCCATGATCGCTGGGACCGGCTGCCTCCCCTGCGGCGGAAGCAACTGCTGCAGCGCGAAGCCCAGTGGCAGAAGTTGCCGCCACAGCGACAGCAGCGAATCGAGGCGCGCATCGAACGCTGGCAGCGCATGAGTCCCGAGCAACGCATGCGCGTCCGTCGGAACCTGCAGCGCCTGCGGGCAATGAGTCCCCAGCAACGCCAACGCCTGATGAAAGCCTACGCCCGATTCCGGCACATGAGTCCAAGCGAGCGCAAGGCCGTGCGCCAGCGCTGGCTGGAGATGCATCCGCGGCAGGGGCAGCGACCGCTCAACATGCGGCGCGCGCGGACGCCGGGTGGCGGGCGCCGACCGTCGTGAGGGGCCTTACTCGGCGAACTTCACGGCGCCATCCTGCGTCACGCAACTTTGCGCCAACAACTCGTCGCTGAAATCGGGCGAGAGGCTGCCCGACTTGTCCACCAGCAACTCGACGAAGTTGGCGAAATTGCGTGCGATCATTTCACTGGCATGCAGCGGGTGGCCAGCCGCAAGGTTCACGGGCCCGAGGATGCTGACGCCCTGATGCTCGATGCGTTGTCCGGGCACGGTCAGCGCGCAGTTGCCGCCACTTTCCGCCGCGAGGTCAAGGATGACCGACCCGGGCTTCATGCCGGCCACCATGTCGGCACTCACGATGCGCGGCGCCGGGCGACCCGGAACGGCAGCCGTCGTGATCAACACGTCGATGCCGCGAAGATGCTCGCTGAGGGCCTGCTGCTGGCGCGCGCGCTCGTCGGCGGACAGTTCGCGTGCATAGCCGCCACTGCCGCTGGCGCTGACGCCAAGCTCGAGGAAGCGAGCACCCAGGGACTGCACCTGTTCCCGCGTTTCCGGGCGTACGTCATAGCCTTCGACCTGGGCGCCAAGGCGACGCGCAGTCGCCAACGCCTGCAGGCCAGCAACGCCTGCGCCGATCACGAGGACTCGGCTGGGGCGAATCGTACCGGCTGCGGTCGTGAGCATCGGAAAGAATCGCGGTGCCGCCTCGGCCGCAAGAATCGCCGCGCGATATCCGGCCACGGCGGCCTGCGACGAGAGGGTATCCATCGCTTGGGCACGGGTACTGCGCGGCAGCCGTTCCAGGGCGAAAGCGGTCACGCGCCGACCAGCCAGCAATTCCAGCCGCGAACGGGCCCCATAGGGCCGCAACTGTCCGGCGACAATCGATCCCTCGTGCAGCTTCGCCAAGGCATCGTCGGTGGGTGGAAGCACGCACAGGAGAATATCGGCCGCGGCCGCCACGGCCCCACCGTCGGCCCAGTCGACGTTCGCGTAGCTGGAGTCCGGAAAGCCGGCGGCGACGCCCGCGCCACGCTCCAGCATGACCCGCAGGCCGCGGCCGGCAAATTTCTTGGCAGTTTCCGGTGTAATGGCCACGCGCCGTTCGCCAGCGGCGGTTTCGCGCAGGGCTGCAACGGTAATCGACATGCGACACTCCCAAGACCGGCTGGCCGCATGCTAGCAGGGCCGCAAGCATGCGCGGCAGCGTCCTCCGACGCAAAGTAGCCCGTTACACTGCGCACCATGTCCTCTCCACGTTCGCCCGATCCCGCGGCCCAATCGTTCCTGGCCCACCGCCGTTCCGTCCCGGCGCGCCTCCTGCGCGAACCGGGCCCGGGACCCGAACAACAGGCGTGGCTGCTTCGACACGCCATGCGCGTACCGGACCACGGGGGTTTGGCGCCGTGGCGGGTAATCGCCCTCGAGGGCGCCGCCAAGGAGCGCTTTGGCGAGCAGCTCGCCGCACGGGCGATCGCGCGCGACCCGCAGGTTTCCGCGGAAAAGCGCGAGAAGGAACGCTTGCGTTACACACACGCACCCTGGGTCGTGGTGGTCGTGGCCAGCATCGATGAACGGCATCCCCGGATTCCTGCCCAGGAGCAGCTTTTGTCGGCAGGCTGCGTGGCGCACAGCCTGTTGCTTGGAGCCCAGGCACTCGGCTTTGGCGCGCAGTGGCTAACCGGGTGGGCCGCCTATGACTCCTGGACCGCCACGCTGCTGCACTTGGACCGCGACGAACGCGTGATCGGCTTCGTGCACATCGGCTCGTGCAGCGAGGAACCGTCGGAACGCCACCGTCCCGACTTCATGGCCAAGGTCAGCGCATGGACGGCCTGAGCGCGGATGACACCGCATGGCTGGTCGACGCGAGCATGTATGTCTTCCGCGGCTGGCACGCCTACCCCGCAGACGCCTTCCGTGACGCGGACGGACATCCGGCGAATGCGACCTATGGTTTCGTGCGCTTCCTGCTCGATTTCCTCGAACGCTTGCGGCCGGTACGTGTTCTGCTTGCCTTCGACGTGGCCCTGGCCAGCTCGTTCCGGAACCTGCTGTATCCAGCCTACAAGGGCAACCGCGATCCCGCCCCCGCCGAACTCCTGCGCCAGTTCGATGCCTGTCGCGCATTCTCGGAGGCCTTCGGCCTGAGCACCCACGCCCACGCCAGCTATGAAGCCGATGACCTGATCGGTACCGCCGCCAGGCACGCGCGCGCCGAAGGACTGACTTGCGTGATCGTTTCTGCCGACAAGGATTTTGGACAACTCCTGCACCAGGGCAACCAGCAATGGGACTGGGCGCGCGACTCGCGCTGGGGACGCGAAGGCGTCCACCAGCGCTTCGGGGTATGGCCCGAACAACTGTGCGACTTCCTGGGATTATGCGGTGATGCGGCGGACAATATTCCCGGCGTCCCGGGGATTGGCGCAAAGACCGCAGCGCGCCTCCTGGCCCAGTTCGGCGACCTGGAATCGCTGCTGGCCCGAACCGGCGAGCTTGCCGCCAGCCGCACGCTGCGCGGGGCTCCCCTGCTCGCAGCGCGCCTGGACCGCCATGCCGAGGCGGCACGCCTCTACCGGCGACTCGCCACGATCGACTGCGAGGCCCCGCTGCCTGACCATTGCCTTGCACGCGGAGCCGGCGATGCGGCGCGATTGCAGGACCTGCTTCGTCAACACCGCTTCGGGCCCCATACAAGCGCCCGCGCGCTGGCCCTGCTCGAGGACTTGCCGGCATGAACGTGCCCGTCGCCCCTCCGCCACCCCTGCTACCGCCATCGACGATTCTCCACGAAGGAGACTGGCTGCGCCTACGGGCGCGCGGACAGTGGGAGTACGCCGAAAGGACCCGCGCCAACGGCGCCGTGGTGATCGTCGCGTTGACCCCTCAGGACGAAGTCCTCTTTGTCGAACAGTTCCGCGTGCCGGTCGGGTGCTGGACGATCGAGATGCCGGCCGGCCTGGTGGGCGACGACGCGAGTTCCCAAGGGGAAAGCGCCATGGTCGCCGCTGCACGCGAACTGGAGGAGGAAACCGGGTGGCGGCCGGCGCGCGTGACGATCCTCCATCGCGGTCCGTCGTCCGCGGGGATGAGCAACGAGGAAATCACATTCGCGCGCGCTTGGGACCTCGTGCGCACGGGCGCGGGCGGCGGTGACGCGACCGAGAATATCCGGGTCCACGCCGTGCCCCGCGTCACGGCCCATGCGTGGCTGCGCGCGTGCGCCGACGGCGGCTATTCCATTGATCCCAAGTTGTTCGCGGGCCTCTGGTTCATCGAGCACGGATTCTGATTGCCGCGCGGCGCGGGCTCGTGCCGATGACCATCGATCAGGCGGTCCCGCGCTCGGAATCCCAGTTCAATCGCGACCTCAGCGCGGCGGCGACGGCAGGCGTTTCCCGCAAGGGCGCCACTGCACGACGTGGAGCCCCCGGCTCCACCAGCCAGCCGCCTTCGGCCAAGGTGGCATGGAACCGCGCCAGACGACGGGGCAGCGGGGAGAGGGCGATGGTGTGCACGGGCGCGCCCGTCGCGGCCGCCTCGGACAGCATGTTGACCGAGTCGGGGCTGGCCAGCAGCCGATCCGCCCAGGCAAGCACCCCAGGGTAGGGATTCGCGCCATCCTGGACGCCGCGCCAAAGCAGCTGTGGATAGGCAGCCAGTGCGTCCGCGCACGCATTGGACAAGCCATCCGGCGTGCGGCGCGATGCCATGATCATCGCGCTGCCGCCATCGGCAAGCAGTCGCCGCAAGGTCCCCACCAATGCCGCCAGCCACCGACCATCGAGGCGCACGCCTAGTCGACTGCCGCCGAGCAAGACACCGATGCGTGGCGATGGCATCCGCGAGAACACGGCCCAGGCCGAACGTGCGTCCTGAAGCCAGTCGTCATCAATGGGGTGCAGCGAGCCCAACGGCGCCAACACGTTGGCGCCGGCAAGGCCATCGTGTCGCGGCGCGACTACGGCATCCCAGTGCCGGGTGGCGATCCTCGGGTCGAGGATTTGCACGGTGCGGGTCCGGCGTTCCGAAAGGCGCGCGATCAGCCGGGTAGCCAGCGCCGCCTGTCGACCACAGCCCACGGCAAGGTCTGGCCACGGCGGCGACAGCACGTCCCGCGCCGACGGGTCCAACGCCAACCGACCGCCCGGCAAGGCCCGAGGCGCGAACCAGGACCATGGCGCCCGCGGGGCCAGCACGAGTTCGCGCAACTGGCCGCCCATGGCCTGCGCCAGCGCCCAGGCCTGCCGCCGGTTGCCGGCGGCCCCATCGCTGATGGCCCAGATTGTCTTCATTCCACGTGGCATGTGCATGGGATCGGGAGCGGGCATTGTCAATCATCCGCACATACTGCATTGACTGCCACGCGTACCCGCAGTGCAACCAGCGCACCTAGACTGGGGGGGCCAGACACTTGGCGGATCCGTTGGCCTTTGCGCGACGCAGGTCCGGATCGGGCACCATTCGTCTCCCCCATGTCCCGGTAGCGACCATGAAACCCGAAATTCCCGCAGCCGCGCTCGACCAGATCTTCCGTACGGCCCGGACCTACCGGCGCTCCGCGGACGCCTGGCTTCCGGAGGACGTGCCGGACGAATTGCTCCGGCGCGCATACGACCTCGCCAAGCTCGGCCCCACGAGCGCCAACTGCTCGCCTGCACGCATCGTCTTCGTCCGTTCGCCGGCTGCGAAGGCCAAGTTGCGTGAGGCGCTTTCGCCCGACAACGTGGAGCAGACGATGGCCGCGCCGGTCACGGCCATCGTCGGCAGCGACCATGGATTCCCTCGGCACCTGGGTCGGCTCTACAAGGAGCAGGACGCGGTGCCGTGGTTTGCCGGCAAGCCGGAGGTCATCGCCAACACGGCTTTTCGCAACGCGACCCTCCAGGGCGCCTACCTGATCATCGCGCTGCGGGCCGTGGGCTTGGACTGCGGGCCCATGTCGGGCTTCAACACCGCGGCTGTCGACGCCGCGTTCTTCGCAGGCACCGAAATCCACGCCAACTTCCTGATCAACATCGGCTGCGGCAATCCCTCGGTGCTTCGCAGTCGAGAAGATCGGCTCAACTTCGAGGAAGCCTGCCGCATCGATTGATGACGGAGGCAGTCCATTCCCACCACCCGGAGGTCATCCCCATGCGTTCGCCCGTCTTGACGCTCGTCGCCAGTCTCGCGCTTCTATCCGCACCCGTGTTTGCCGCTCCCATGACCTACAAGCTTGACCCCGGTCATACCCAAGTGCGCTTCTGCTGGAACCACTTCGGGTTCTCCAACCCTTGCGCGAACATGAATACCATCCGCGGCACGCTGGTCTACGACCCGCAGGACCCGGCTCGCTCGTCCGTCACGGTCTCCATGCCGATGTCTGGGCTCGATACCCACGTGCCTGCGCTGGACTCGCACCTGAAGGAAGCGGATTTCTTCAATGCAGCCAAGTTCCCGGTCATCACCTACCGCAGCACGCGGGTCATCCCGGGGCACGACGGCAACCTGACCATCGAGGGTGACCTCACGGCCCACGGCGTGACCCGCGAAGTGACGCTGCATGCGCACCTGAACAAGATCGGCGAGCAGGCCATGCTGCAACGCCCCGCCATCGGATTCAACGCGACCGCGGAAATCCAGCGGAGCGACTTCGGCGTAGGGGCATACGTGCCGATGGTCTCCAATGCCGTGCACATCAGCATCACCGTCGAAGCCGACGGCCCCAAGCCCGCGCCGATGGCGAAGCACTGACGATCCCCACCGCGAGCACGGATGCAAGCCGTGCTCGCGCTTCGGGAGACTTGACCTCATGTTGATCCTGCGGCCGGCGGACGAACGTGGCCTCACGCGCACCGGCTGGCTCGACAGCCGGCACACGTTCTCGTTCGGCCACTACCACGACGCGCGCTGGATGGGTTTCGGCGCGCTTCGCGTCCTGAACGAGGATCGTGTCGCCCCCGGCGCGGGCTTCGAGGAACACGGCCACGCCAACATGGAAATCCTGAGCTGGGTGCTCCAGGGCGCCATGGCCCACCACGACTCCACGGGGTCGGGCGGCGTCATCCATCCGGGTGATCTGCAGCGGATGACGGCCGGGCATGGCATCTGCCATAGCGAAATGAACCCATCCCCAGACACCCCGCTGCACTTTCTGCAGTTGTGGATCCAGCCGGATCGCTCGAACCTCACGCCCGGCTATGCGCAACGCCGGTTCGCCAAGGAGGCGCTCGCCCACGGATGGATACTGCTCGCATCGCCGGCCGCCGAGGCAAGCCATGACGTGCTTCCCCTGCACGCCGACGCGCGGGTCTGGGCCTGCATGCCGCAGGCCAACGCGCACGCGCCCATGGCGTTGGCCTCCCCTCGCGCATGGCTGCAGGTAACGCGCGGTTCGGTGCGGGCCAACGGCTACCCATTGCGGGCGGGCGACGGGCTCGGCCTGCATCAGGAGGAGGCGCTGGATCTGCAGGCGATCACCCCCAGCAGCCTGCTTCTGGTCGAACTGCCCTGAATCGGCGAGGCCCGGCCCCCGAAGCGGGTCAAAGACGCATTTCGTGGCCGAGCACACAGGTCGCATCCCCCGGGGGCGATGCGTCGATCACCGTGCAGCCGTTACACTTGGCCGCATACGGAGGCACGCATGACCCCCCAATCCATCCCCGCCCAAGCGACGAAACCGGCCAACACGGAACACCGGTACGTGATCACCCATGAGGAGCTCCCGCTGTCGTGCCCCATGCCGGACATGGCACTCTGGAATTCCCACCCGCGCGTTTACTTGGCCATTGAGGACGAGGGCGGCGAATCGGTCTGTCCATACTGCGGCGCGCATTACGTGCTGAAGGACTGAAGGCGGCACCGGATCCGCCTGTCGAGGGCGTCCCATCCATCTTCCGCAGCATCTCGTCGCCCGGAGCCGTCCTTGATGAAGCCCGAGCCAGCCCGTCATCGCATCACCGTGGTGCAACTGCTGCCGGCCCTGGAGACCGGCGGTGCCGAGCGAAGCGCGCTGGAGATTGCCCAGGCGCTCTTGCGCGACGGCCATCGCGCGGTGGTGATCTCGGCAGGCGGCTCCCTGACCGGTCGACTGCTGGCCATGGGTGCCGAGCACATCATGATGCCGATCGGGCGCAAGAGTCCGGCAACGCTGGCGCAGGTGCTGCCCTTGCGGCGTGCGCTGGCCACGATACGTCCCGACATCGTCCACGCGCGCTCGCGCCTGCCGGCGTGGCTGGCACGCCTGGCCATGCGGGGATTGCGTCCACAGCCCCATTTCGTGACCACCGTCCATGGCCTGAACACACCCGGCGCGTACAGCGCGGCGTTGGTCCGTGGCGAACGCGTGATCGTGGTCTCGCAGACCGTGCGCGATCACGTGCAACGGCATTATCCCGACGTGCCTGCCGACCGCATTCGCGTCATTCCGCGGGGCGTGGATCCGGAGGAATTTCCATATGGCTACCGTCCCGAACAGCCGTGGCGGCAGGCATTCTTCGCGGAATTCCCGCAACTGGCGGGGGCGCCGCTGCTGACGTTGCCAGGCCGTGGCACGCGACTGAAGGGCCATGCCCACGCCTTGCGCCTGCTCGCTGCGTTGCTTGCGCGCGGGATCGATGCCCGCTTGCTACTGCTGGGTGCGATTGACGCGGGGCGCCCGGCCTACGAGCGTGAACTGCGAGCGCTGGCCGAACAACTCGGGATTTCGGCGCGCGTGGCGATCACGCCGCCTCGCGCGGATGTGCGCGAGGTCTATGCGGTCTCCGACCTGCTGCTGCAGCTATCGATCCGTCCGGAGGCCTTCGGCCGCACCGTTCTGGAATCCATTGCCCTCTGCCGGCCGGTACTGGGCTATGCCCACGGAGGTGTCGGCGAGCTGCTGGCGGAGCTCTACCCGGCGGGTCGCGTCCCGCCACTCGACGAAGCTCGCCTCGTCGAACGCGCTGCCGAGCTGTTGCGCCTCGCGCCGCCCATCGCACCGCTGTCCCGATATCGCCTCGCCGACATGCAACAGGCCACGTTGGCCGTCTACCGGGAACTGGTGCCCTTGGATGCCTGACGCGGGAACGCGCGCGGCGCCCAAGGCGCGGGTCCGAGCACGCCTGGATCGATCGGATCAAAAAACCCCGCGCAAGGCGCGGGGTCCGGAACGTCATTCGATGATGGACGATCAGAATCGGTAGGTCGCTGACGCCGCGAGAAGATTGGCGCTGTTCGTGTAGTAGCCCGTGACCAGATCGAGCGTGGGGCTTTCGCTGTGGATCGAGGCGTTGCTGACGAACAGGTGCGCGTACCCCACATTGATGGTGAAGTCCGCGACCGGCCGGTAGCCGAGGCCAAGCGACAGCCAAGTCCGGTTCGCATCCGGCACGCGAGGATCGCGCGTGGCCAGCGAGGTCGGGGTAGTGTCGTATCCAACGCCGGCACGCAACGTCAGCGCGTGGCTCAAATGGTAATCGCCACCCACCGAGATGAAGTGGGAATTCTTCCAGTTGAAAACCTCCGTGCTGGACGGTTGGGCCGGATTCGCATAATTGATGGTCAGATTCTTGAAGACCGACCACTGCGTCCAGTCCACCTCGGCGCCCAGCGAGAAGCGGTCGTTGAACTGGTGCCAATAGCTCAGGTTGACGTAAGCCGGTGTCGTGAACGCCGCACTTCCCGGGGTGTTCTGGAACAGCGGCAGCTGGGCACCCGCAAACACCGTCTGCACGGATGCAGGAACCGAGAAAAACGCGGTGCCATGCAGCGTCTGCGCGATCTTCGCGTGATAGAGCAGGCCGAAGGTATCTTGCGGCGTCGGCTTCCAGGTGGCGCCAACCTGCCAACCCCACTTGTAGTTGTGGCCGGTGATCTCGGCTAGGCCGTCGGCCGACTGCGGCATGAAGGTGGGCGCCAGGTTGAAGGGCGGAGAAGCGAGAATGGTGCCGAAATTCACCGCCGAGGACAGGTCGGCGCTGGTGCGTTGCAGGATCGCACTGGCACCCAGCGAAAACTGGTCATTCAGGCGATACGAAACCGAGAAGGTGGCATCGACGGTCTTGAACTGGGAGAAGACGGCACTGTACCGGCCCACCCAGGTCGGGTCGTAGCTGGTCTTGAAGCCAAACGGCGCCGACACGCCCATGCCGACCGCCCACTGATCGTTGATCGGGTGCAGGTAAAAGAAGGCGGGCACGGGAATCGTGCCGCCGGCATTGCCGCCGTTGCCGCCGGAGATGGGCTGACCCAGCGCGTCGGTGGCGCTGCCATGGAAGTTGGCGCTGAAATCAATGGCGGTGGCATCCACCTGCAGATAGCTGTGCTTGAACCACGCCATCGCTGCGGGGTTGTTGACCACCACCGAGACATCGTGGGGCGCTGCGCCGCCGCCCGCATAGGCGCGGCCCATCGCCTGGGCGCTGTTTTCCTTGAGCTGGAACGCGCTCGCGCGCGCGGTCACCGGCACGGCCAGCGCCACGGCGATCGCAAGCGCCAGCGCACCAGCCGTACCAGCGCCCTGGCGAGTATGGGGAGCAAACGTGTTCTGGGGCATGACGAAGTCACTCCTCGATTCGGTTTTTGTACGCAGCCGCGGGGGCCCCCGGACTGGCCAGGCAGTATCAGCCGCGCGGAAGACCGCGGCTGCGCGAGGCTGCTCCATACGCGGAGGTATTGCAAGGCCCGCCGCAGCAAGCAGAGTGCGCGGCGGTCGGCCATCGTGTCGCGCGCGAACCTTCCGCTGCTGCCTATACTGCATGCACCGATCAACATCGCCCGACGAGCCGATGCCGTCCTCGCGCCCGACCCTCCTCCTCGCACTCGCCGGATTCCTCCCTGCCCTTGCCAGTGCCGCATTGGCTTTTGCACCGTGGCCACTGCTCCGTGTTCCCGCGCTTCTGCTGGCGGGATCCCTGGCGATGTCGGCAGCAGCCTATGCAACGGGACTCGCGCGGGCGCCCTGGCATTCGCGCAGCCTGCATGCACTGCCCGGGCACCTCGCGCGCTTCGCGCTGGCATGCCTGCTGCTGGCGACATTGACGATATGGCCGCTGGCGCAGTTGCAGCGCGATCCCGGCCCAGCGTCCTGGACGTTGCTTGCAGGCGCACTGCTGCTTGCGCTGGTGGGACTCACGCCATTCTGGATCCGCTTCCTCGAGCTCTTCGCGGGCACCTCATCCGGGGAGACGGGCGCCGAGGCCATGGGCGCCAGCATTGCGCGCCGCTTCAGCCGCGCGGACGCCCGCGGCGGCCTGGCGAGGACCTTGCCCGGAACGTCGGCGTTGCTGGTGATGGCAGGGGGCGTGGTCGCATTCAGCGGCTTGCCGCTCCTGCCGTGGCCCTCCATGCTGGCCTTCCGGCTGGCGCTCGCAGTGTTACCGCGGCCCTGCTCCCGGGCAGCGCCATCCTCCTCGCCGCCTGCGGACGCCGCCCGCTAGCCGGTGAGCCGCCCGCGACGAAACCCTCGGTCGCGGCGGCGCAAACGGTCGTGCCTGCCTGGCAGCCTCCCATCACGACGACGGCTGCGGGGATTCCGGCAGGTGACGCGTCGGAGGCGGTGCAAGAAGCCGTCTTAGCCGAAGCCGGCAGCGATGACACCGCGCTCCTCGATGCGGCTCGGCGCGGCGACATTGAAGCCGCCATGGCGCTGCTCGAGGCTGGCGGCAATGCCGACGCCACGCCCGCGCGGGAAGGCACCGACCAGCGGAGCGCGCTGGCCTTGGCCGCTGTCTTGCCGGACACGAGCCTCCTGCGCCAGCTGATCGCGCACGGCGCGAACGTCAACCGCCTGCAGGGGGGATTGACCGCGCTGCATGCCGCGACGCGCGACAGCTGGCACGGTCGCGATGAAGCCGTGCTCGCCCTGCTTGCCAATGGTGCCGATCCGCGATTGCGCGACGCCGAGGGCCGGACACCCCTGCATGGCGCCGCGCTCAGCGGCAACCCGAACATCGCGGCCATGCTGCTGGATGCGGGAGCCCACATCGATGCCTTGGATTCCCAGGGCCTCAGCGCCCTCGCGCTTGCGTGCAAGGCCGGCAACTGGACGCTGGCGGCGTTCCTGCTCGAGCATGGTGCCAGTCCCAACCCGGAGGGCGGCCAACCTCCGTTGATCGCAGCCTGCGGCATAGGTGAAGATGACATCGCCGGCGGCCGCCTGCTGCTCAAGCATCGCGCCAAGGTCGATGCGCAGGACCGGCTTGGGCGCACGGCGCTGATGGCTGCCGCGCTGGAGGGGCACGCTGCACTGGCTCGATTGCTGCTGGCCGCGGGGGCCGATCCCCACCGAACGGACCGCAACGGGACGACGGCGCTCATCGAGGCTGCGCGGGCGGGCAATCCGGCGGTCATCGAGGCACTCGGCGGCGCCGGCGCCGATATCGCCGCCGTTGACGTGCACGGCCGCGACGCCCTCATCCTCGCCTGCCAGACGCCACGCAGCAGCGCCGACACGATACGGGCGCTGCTGGCACTGGGCGCAGATCCGTCGCGGCGCGGGAGCGATGGCCGTACTGCGATTGACCATGCCGTGGCCGCTGGCCGCTGGGACCTGGTATCGGCGCTGGCGCCGGATACGCCACTGCCAGCCAATCTGCGCGGCCCCGCGAGCCCGGCCGCAGGCGCCGACACGCCCGCCGATCTGCTGGAGGCACTGCGTGGCGAGCACTGGAGTACCGTCTCGTCGTTCGAGTCCCGGCTCGCCGAGTGGCCCGCGGCGGATCGCGGCGATCTCTATCTGCAACTCGCGAGTGCCGGGCACGATACGGCGAGACGGTGGCTGCTCGACCACGGCATCCAGGGCGAAGAGCGCCTCCAGGGCGGCATGAGGCTCTTCGACGCACTCGTCGTGCGACTGCCGGCGACGCTCGAAGCCCTTGCGGATCTGCTGACGGTCGGCGCCAGTCCGGCCGGCGGCGGGTTGCTCGCCCGCGCGCTGGCCCACCTCGGCGGCGTGCCTGAGGGCGCTGCCTTGGTCGACGCCCTTCTCCAGCGCGGCGCTGATGGATTCGGCGCCGACGAGTCCGGGCGTACGCCCCTGATGCTGGCCGCGGCGGCCGGTTGGCATGCGGCAGTGGAAACGTTGCTGGCACGCGGCGCCGATGCCAACGCCCGTGATGCCCGCGCGCAGGCACCACTGCATTACGCGCTCCAGCAGCCCCCTGCACACGCGCTGCCGCTGGTCCGCGACTTGGTTCGCCGGGGCGCGGATCCACGCTTGACGGCCGACAACGGAGAAACGCCGCTGGGACTGGCGCTGGCCACGGGCCATGATGGTCTGGTCGATTGGTTGCGCTGGGACGGTGGATGGCCGCTGCCACGGCGTCCGCTGCGCGCCGAGGACGTCGCTGTCGCGGCGGCCAGCGGCGATGCCGCTGCGGTACGCCGTCTCCTCGAACTGGGCTTTGCCGCCGACCAGCCCGATGCCGGCGGCCATGGCGGACTCGTGCACGCATGCGGCCGTGGCCATGAGGAAGTCGCGACCTTGCTGATGAATGCGGGTGCCCAAGTCGACGCACTCGGCAACGACGGGATCAGCCCGCTGGCGGCGGCGGTCAACGGTCGCCAGCACAAGCTGGTGGCGCTTCTGCTTGCGCGTGGCGCCCGGGTGGATTTGCCCCTGGCCGGAGGAACCCGCGTCCTGATGCTCGCGGCCGCCCGAGGCAGCGCCGACCTGGTCGACGTGCTTCTGGATGCCGGGGCTGAGGTCAATGCCGCCAGCGACCATGGTCAATCCGCGCTGCTGGTTGCCGCGCGCCAGGCGTTCGATCATCGCGACAGCCTCGGCGCACGCCGGGTCTTCGATGCCCTACTGCGGAGGGGAGCGGACATCCGCCAATGCGACCAAGGCGGGCTCGATGCCCTGCTGCTCCTAGTGGGAGCCCACGCGCCACCGGGCCAGGATGGCGATGCGACGCATATCGGCGCGTTGTTGCCGCGCCTGCTCGATGCAGGTGCCGACGTCACCCATGCGGACCAGCGCGGGGTCACGGCGCTCCATGCCTGCGCGATGCACGCCTTGCTCGGCCCGGCTCGTACCCTGATCCAGCGGGGCGCCCCCCTGGCCGCGCGCGATGCCTGGGGCCGCACCCCGGCGCAAGTGGCCCAGAAGCTTGGCTACAGTGACCTGGCGCTGGAACTCGAGGCGCGCACGGCGCCCGGTGTCAGGCAGACTCTTGTCCGTCCCGCCGAGGAATGACCCCCGGCGCGCGGCGCGAGCCGGACTCGGCGTCGACCGCATCGGCCTCGAACAGACGTTCCAGGTCGATGAGCGCCTCGCGCGTCGACTGGCGGAGCTTGGCCTCGTCGTCGTAAACCTCGTGCTGCGATCGCAGCAGCGCTTCATCGTGCTGCCGGAAGCGCTCGACGTGCGCTGCCGCGGTCGCGGCATCCAGGCCCAGTGCCTCCAGGGTCTGGCGCGCCATCACGAGGCTGGAATGGAAAGTCTCGCGCACGACGCGATGGGGCTGCAGGTCGAGTAACCGGAAAGCGTGCTGGCGGTTGCGGGCACGCGCGATCACCTTGAGCCCGGGATAGAGACGTCGGACCAGTCTCGCCGTGCGCAGGTTTGCTTCCGGATCATCGGTCGCCAGCACGAAGACTTCGGCCTGTGCCGCCTGTGCCGCACGCAGCAAGTCAGGTCTCCCGGGATCACCGAAGAAGATTCGCATGCCACTGTATCGTCGCGTCATCTCCACCTGGTCAATGGAGTATTCCAAGGCCGTATAGGGAATGCCGTGGGCGTGCAGCACTCGGGCCACGATCTGGCCGACGCGGCCGTAGCCCGCGATGATGACCCGCGGCGCCGAGCCTGACGACGGGTCGTCGAAG
>JAKAEJ010000024.1 GCA_021818335.1 Pseudomonadota bacterium
GGCTTCGGCGCGCTCGGCTTCGGCGCGCTCGGCTTCGGCGCGCTCGGCTTCGGCGCGCTCGGCTTCGGCGCGCTCGGCTTCGGCGCGCTCGGCTTCGGCCCGTTCGGCTTCCTCAGGCTCATCCAAGTCCTGAACGCCCGCAGCCGTCTCCTCATACACCGGGTGCGCCTGTTCTGGCTCCGGCAAAGCATCGCGGAGCGCCGCAATACGGGCAGCCAAGCCGTCAGACGACGGTATGTCAGGCCGTGGCTGGTCATACTGGGCCATAACCTGCTCGATCAGCGCTGCAGTTTCGCCCAAACAGCCCCGGCCCTCGTCGGGCATTGGCAACATGCTTCCGCGAAGCCGCTTGAGGTACGTCTCCAGCGGGGCCAGCACATGCCCGATCACTGGAATATCAACCATAGCGATCGCGCCATTCAACGTGTGCACTGCACGAAGCAATGGCTCGCTGACCTGCTTATCTTCTGGCGACTCCAGCCAAAAACGGAGCGTCTCGAGATGCTGCGCGGTTTCGCTGCGGAGAATCTCCAGCAACACACCGTCGATGGGCGGAAGCAACGGCGCCTGCGGTGGTACCAAATCGGGGATGGTTGCGACGGGCGTGACCTGCGGCTGGCTGCGCCAGACACGGCGGGTAACGATGCGCTTGCGCGTAACCGGCGCCACGATGAAGTCACCGACTGCCGCCGCCTCTCCTGCCGCCAGCCGATCGGCCGCCTCCATGAGACCCGCCAGCGGTGCATAAGCCGTTTCGCCCTGAAGCGAACGCTGCACTGCCGGTAGTACGGAGACTGCATGCTTCACCAACGCCTGAACCATGGGTCCCGGTGCGACACTGTGATCGAGTACGCGGTTGAGGAGATTCTCGACCTTCCAGGCAAATTCGCCGAGCTCCATCGCCCCGACCAAGCGTCCGGAACCCTTGAGCGTATGGAATGCGCGGCGCAAGTTGCGCAAGGTTTCCATGTCCTCCGGATTGGCCAGCCAAGCATCCATGCCGATATTGAGCGATTGAATTTCCTCTCCCACCTCCTCGATGAAGACGTCGCGAATTTCTGCGTCGGCAGCTTCACCATCCTCGCGAAAGCCCAGGAGCGGAGGCGCTTCAGTGCCGCCAACGGTTTCCTCGACTTCTTCCTGGATCTCCACCCATTCACCAGGACCCTCGCCGTCCATCGAACCGGACACCAATTTCGGAACTTCCTGTGAAACTGCTGGAACAACGAGCTCCGGCAGGTCTGACGAGTCGAGCGCCTCGGCTGTGTCGGGACGCATCGATTCTTCGGAGGGCTGGGAAGCCTCGTGTTCGACCGGCGTAGGAACCGCGTAAATCGGCGCAGTTGACGCCGCAGGCGCCTCGGGCACGGCGGAGGCAACATCTGCCGGAATCACTCTGGCAATCGGTGCTGGCCAATATCCGAGTGCAGCGAGGCTACGCTGCGTAACATCCAGAATCCGCTCGCGCTGCGGGCGCTGTTCGCGGACTGCCTCGAGGAAATATTCGACCGAAGCGAGTGCATCGGCCAACAGATCCATCTGCTCGGCCGTTGGTACGCGGCGGTCGGCTAGCAACTCATTGTGGACAAATCGGCCAATCGCCTCGGTCAAGGCGGGAAGGCGCGGCAAATCCAGCATCCGCAGCGCACCCGCCACCTCGTCTAGCAGCGCCGGGACGCTGGCAACACGAGCGTGAACCCACGGCGATTCGATGAACGCGACCAAATCATCCTTGATACGCGCCAGATTGCTCGCGGCTTCCTTGATGACCGTATCAAGCAAGCGCCGGGCTTCGGCCTTGGGTAACTGCAAGGCGCTGTCGTCAGCGCTTTCGGCGCCCAGTCGGTCGATGTGGTCATCCAACGAGGATTCGACGTAAAGCAGCGCACCCGCCACATCAAGGAGCGTTGCCTCGTCAACCGCACGGGCACCAGCAGCAATCTGCGCGATGATTTCGCGCTGCTCGTGCACGACCCGCCGGGGAACATTGAGCCCAAGCATGCCCAAGGTATCCGCGACGCGTGCCAGCGTGTCCGCCTCGGCTTCCAATTGCCGTGGATCGTGATCGGCATTGCGCAGGTAAAGATCCAGGGCATCCTTGACCCGCAGCAAGTCTTCGCGGATCGCCCTTGCGACGGTATCCAGAAGCATCCGGTTATGGCCGGAAATCGCCCCTGCGGCATGGTCGATCTCACGCTGCGAGGGGAGCAGGCGATCCAGCCGATAAGTATCGTAAATAGCCGCCAAGCGCTCGCTGCCCGGGCGTGCCCGCGCCACGTAGTAAAGCAGGTTGCGGGCCAATTCCTCCGACTCGCCGCGTGCCAAGGCACGCTCACCCTGCTCGATAAGGGCCCGGACGCTCCGGTCGACCTTGCCAATCAGCTTCTTGACCTCGTCGCTATGCTCAGCCAATAAGCCTCTTTCGAGGCCTTCGACCACCCCCCCCGCAATCCACCAGAGCCGTCGCCCGGGAAGGGTGTAGCACTGGGCACTGATGCCATCGAGTGCCTTGCGAATGGCTGCTAGATTCTGTTCAGTCGCGCCCTGATTCCGAATCCAGGCAAGCAACGGGAGTTGCAGTTGCGTCCGCAGCGCACCCACTGCAGCCTGCTGGGCCGACGGCGAAGGTGCCGCCGACAAGCCAGGCACGAAGCGCGGGAGTTCGGCATTGAGGTCCGGCATGAACAGCGCCGTTTCCCCGATTTGTACTTCCCCACGGCATCCGCGCAATTCATTCAGCAGGGGCAGCAGCACCAACGGCACGTCTCGATGGCCGCCCTGAAGACGCTCAAGGTAATCCGGCAACTGCATCATCCCGCGCATCAGCACGGCGAAAGCCGACTCGCGGTCAGTATCCTTGCCGTCGAGCAGGGCCTTGGCACGTTGCTCCCTGTCCTCGGCCACCATCGCGGCACCGTACAACTCAACCATTCGCAACGTGCCCTGCACTTGGTGCAGATAGGTTGCGCAGAAGCGCATCTGGCTCGTATCCGATGCGTCCTGCGCGTAGGCTTCAAGCGCAATGCGCGCCTGCCGCAACGTTTCATCGAGCTCGTTCTTGACCCAGCCCAGCGTGGTGAAATCAAGATCTTCGTCGAGTCGCATGATCTGCCTCTGAATCGATGGATGGCGCGCGGCGGGCATCTACGATCGTGCTTAGTCGCGACGTTGGTAGGCAAGTGTGCCTTGCCAGATCACCCTGGTCAGCTCGGGGTGGCTCCAGCCGTTGACTTCGCCTGGCCCAATGACCAACAGGCCTCCTGGCTCAAGCAAGCCCGTGAGGCCGTCGAGCAATTCACGCCGGCGCTCACGAGCGAAGTAAATCAGCACGTTTTGGCAAAAGATGAGGTTCAGTCGCTGGAGCGGCGCCGCAGCCGCCTCAATCAGATTGACCCGGGCGAAGGCCACGCGCTTCCGGATGCTGTCAGTTGGGGAGAACGCTGCCTCACCTTGCATTTCGATGTATTCCGAACGGTAAAACGCTGGAATCTCCTCAATACGCGCGAGCGGATAAATCGCGGCACGAGCAGTCGCTACGGCTGCGGCTGAAACGTCGCTCGCTGTAATGCCGAAGTGCAGCTTGCTGCCATGGCCTAGCAGGCCTTGATGCAGCACCATCGCTAGCGACCAAGCCTCTTCACCGCTTGCACAACCGACGCTCCACGCGTGCACGCCCGCCAGCCCGTTAGCCAAGCGCTCGGGAAGCCAACGCTGCCGAATCAACTCGAACGAAGGCGTGTGCCGGAAAAAACGGGTTTCATGCACCGTCAACCGATCAACTAGCGTCGCCCACTCCACTGCGCCGGCCCCCGGCGCGCTGATGTGCTCCAAATACTGGCTGAAGTTCGCGTAGCCGACCTCGCGCATACGTGCGCGAACCGCACCGACGAGAAACGGTTTACGCTGTGGCGCAACGACTACACCGGTGCGCCGTTCCAGGAGACCAACCCAGCGTCCAAACATGATGTCATCCATGCCCGCGAGGGCAAGTGCATCATGTTGTGGTTGCAGTGCTGCGGCCATGTCGATGCGAGCCACGTCTCAGCCAGGCAACTTGAAGTCGGCAACCGATCGGCGCAGATCCTGCGCCATCTGGGCCAAATTACCGATGGATTCGGCTGTCTGGCTGGCGCCCATGGATGTCTGCGACGTGATCTCCTGAATGACGTTCATGGTTGACGAAATATTGGTTGCCGCGGCCGACTGCTGGCGTGCCGCCTCGGAAATGTTTTGGATAAGGTCGGCGAGATCGTTCGACACCTTCTCAATCTCGCCAAGCGCTGCGCCCGCGTCTTCCGCCCGACGTGCGCCAGTCACCACTTCAGCGGTCGTCTGCTCCATCGAATTGACCGCCTCGTTGGTATCTGACTGAATCGCCTGCACGAGAGTTTCGATTCGCTTGGTCGCTGCAGCGGAACGCTCTGCCAGTCGCTGTACTTCGTCGGCAACCACTGCGAAACCACGTCCCGCCTCACCAGCTGATGCCGCCTGAATTGCCGCGTTCAGCGCCAGAATATTCGTCTGCTCTGCGATGTCATTGATCAGTTCGACAATGGATCCAATCTCCTGCGAAGACTCGCCGAGTCGCTTGATGCGCTTGGATGTTTCCTGGATCTGGTCACGAATGGCATCCATTCCGGCGATGGTCTGCCGGACCACGGCCGCACCCTTGCCGGCGATCTGCACCGATCGTTGCGCCACTTCAGCTGATTCGGATGAGTTCTTGGATACTTCGTCGATCGACACCGCCATCTCGTTGATCGCGGCCGACGCCGAAGTAATCTGCCGCGCCTGATGCTCCGCCGCCTCCGCCAGATGGGTGGCAGTCGCCTGGGTCTCCTGCGCGGCGGCAGAAACCTGCACGGCCGTTTCATTGATCGTCGATACGAGGCTGCGCAGTGCCTCGACCGCAAAGTTCACGGAGTCAGCAATGGCGCCGGTGATGTCCTCGGTCACCGTCGCGCGCACGGTGAGGTCGCCCTCGGCGAGCGAACCCATTTCATCGAGCAGCCGAAGAATCGCCTCCTGGTTTCGCTGGTTCAGCTCGCTGGAGACCGCGAGTCGCTGCTTCTGCGCGCGCGATTGGGCAAACACCAGCAACAGGGCGAACACGATCGTCCCGAGCGCGCCCAACGCGCCCAGCCAAACGTTCGGGAAAGGCCGCTGCAAGGGCAGCATGTCGAGGCGCTTGCCGACATTGTTCGCGCCGAGCAGTACCGACTGCGAATCGACGGATGCCTGGTTAGCCGCCTGCTTGACCTCGACGAGGGTCGGTGCCGCCGCCAGAAGCCTGTTCAGGGGTGTCGAGACGGTCTGCCACCCCTTGTTCACGGACTCGAGGATGCCTTGCGCCGCAGGTTGCGGCAATCGGCTGACGCCGACTTCGGAATTACCCTGCATCAGGCCGTTGAGCACGGCACCGTAGAGCTGTGCATCACGAGCCAATCCGTCTGCCGCAGTCTGGGCGCCTTCGCCGCCCCCCTGCACCTCCAGCGCGCGGCGGATCATTCGGTCGCCCAGCAGCATCTGGTTGACCACCGTGTAGGTCTGGTTGGCGCTGCCTCCACCCTGCTTGACGATGCTCGCCACCTGATCCATGCGCGAGTCCAGTACCGGCACCTCGCGCGTGAAGGCGTCCGTCTGCTGCTTGGAGTCCAGCACCAGCTCCTGGTTATGCAAGATGTCGGTGAGATCGCCGTCAAGCTGTGCCCAGGACTTGTCGAGGGCACTGATACTGGAGCCGACACCCGCGCTGGCAGTGCCGTATCCAGGCATGCCCGTGGCGGGATTGCCGTTCCTCAGCTGCTTGATCTTGTTGTCCAGCGTCGCTCGCGTGGCAGCCAATTCCTTGAAGGAGTCCAGATTGCCGTTGGCCGACTCCAGTGCGAATTTGGCGGTTGACTGTGAAAGCACCTGGATCTGCGTGGTCAGGTTCGCCGCATCGCGCTCGTTCTTGCTGTTGTAGGTCAGCCAGCCAAAATCGACCACCGCCAGGGCGATCGATAGCAGCAGCAGCACGATCAGTACCGTGTTGCTGCGCTCCTTGCCGACAATTGTGCTGGTTGCGCTCATGCTTCACCTCACCCCGGAATTTTCTCGCCGCTCAGGCCGCGGCCTGCTGGAAGTCGGCCGCGCGCGTCAGGCGCAGCATGCTGAAGATCCCCAGACGTTGTCCGTCCAGTCGTACGTTTCGCTCGACAAAACGCATCAAGCGCGGGTCATCCTCGCCCTCGGCATCGGCCTGCGCCTCCAAACTCAAGCTGCGCTGGCCAGCCACCTCATCGACGAGCAGCCCGACACTACCGCTACTCCCCTGCCGAACGAGGAGAATCCGCGTGCGATCGGCAGTGGACGTGGCGCTGCCGAACAGGAAAAGGCCCAAGTCGATCACGGGCACCAGGTTGCCGCGGACGTTCGCTATGCCCAGCAACCAAGGTTGCGTGCCGGGCACAGGGGTCAATGCTTGCGGAAGCATGATTTCGTTGACCTCGCCAATACCGGCGGCCAGGTGCCGGGTCCCGACGCGAAAGGCGATGCCCCGCCACAATCCAGGAGCTTCGATCTGCTCGGGCACGCCAGCCTGGTGCGCCAAGCTCAGGCGCTCGTATTCGGCCAGGATCTCAAAGGGCGTTTCGGCGCTCATCCGCAGCCCTCATCCAGCCTTGACCAACAGGTTCTGGATATGCGTGAGCAGCTCCTTCTCCCCCACGGGCTTGGTCAGGAAATCCTTGGCACCCTGACGCAATCCCCATACGCGATCAGTCTCCATGCTCTTCGTGGTGATGATCAGGACCGGGACGCCCTGCGTGGCCGGGTCGCGGGTCAGCGTCCGCGTGGCCTGGAAGCCGTTCATGCCGGGCATGATCACATCCATGATCACTAAATCCGGACGCTCGCTGCGCGCCATCTCGATGCCCTGTTCCGCGCTACCCGCGCTCGACACGCGATGACCGGCACGCTCGAGCAACGTGGTGAATACCCGAACATCGGTCGGTGAGTCGTCGATTATCAAGATGTGCGCCATGGTGGGTCAGCCTCCGCGCGCGTCAACATGGGAACGGATCGCGGCCAGCAACTCCTCTCGGGTAAATGGTTTTGTGAGGTACTGGTCAGAACCGCAGATTCGCCCTCGTGCCTTATCGAAGAGCCCATCCTTGGAGGACAGCATGACCACCGGCACATGCCGGAAATTCTGGTTGTTTTTGATCAGGGCGCATGTCTGGTAACCGTCCAGGCGCGGCATCATGATGTCGACAAAAATGATGTGGGGCTGAAGATCGGAAATCTTGGCCAGCGCCTCAAATCCATCGACGGCGGTGACGACCTCGTAGCCTTCCTTCTTCAGCAGTGTTTCCGCCGTTCGCCGGATGGTCTTGGAATCATCGATCACCATCACGCGCAGTGTCGGACTGCTGGAATTGCTGTCTGCAAGCACTTATCACCCCCGCCGCGTCAGGGTCGCTGCGGCATGTGGAAACATGCAAACCACGTGCCGTAGCCTCAGCCACGCCCCATGGCGCACCATCGATCGAATTATGCTCCGCCGTTAGGAACTGTTTAACGCGCGTTTATGCGAAGTGTCAAGTTGAGCGCGCAAGTGGTTGTCGGTCATGATGCTTTTGTCAATTTTTCGCAAACCGTGATCACGATCACGTTTGCCCTGCCCAAGAGCAACCCCATGCATCACGCAAAATCACTCGCCGTCCTCATGGATCCTATCGCGCGAATCAAACCCGCCAAGGATTCAACCTTGGCGATGCTGCTCGAGGCTCGGCGCCGGGGCTGGTCCCTGAACTACATGGAGCAGGGCGACCTTGCCCTCAGGCAGGGAGAACCCTGGGCGCGACTGCGGCCGCTTGAGGTTCGCGACGACCCCGAGGACTGGTACACGCTGGGTGACGCCCAGTGGCAAACATTGACGCGGCAACGACTGATTCTGGCGCGCAAGGATCCACCTTTCGATTCCGAGTACCTGTACGACACGCAGGTGCTGGAGCGCGCCGCCGAAGCCGGATCCATGGTCGTCAACCCGCCGCAGGCACTACGCGACTGCAACGAGAAGTTGTACGCATTGCGCTTCCCTCAGTGTTGCGCACCTACCCTTGTCGCCCGTCGCCGGGAGGCTTTGCGGGCATTCGCCGCCGAACACGGCGAAATCGTGCTGAAGCCACTTGATGGCATGGGGGGGCGTGGCATATTTCGAAGCGGCGCACGCGACCCCAATCTCAACGTGATCCTCGAAACGCTGGTGGGCAGTGACGAACGCTTTGCAATCGCCCAACGGTTCATACCCGCCATTCGGGAAGGCGACAAGCGGATCCTGGTCGTTGACGGCGAGCCGATGCCTCATGCGCTCGCGAGGATTCCCCAGGGCGACGAATTTCGCGGCAACCTGGCCGCCGGCGGCCGCGGTGTCGGTGTTCCATTGACCGACCGCGACCGCTGGATTGTCGCCCAGGTCGCGCCCGACCTGCGACAGCGCGGGTTGCTATTTGTTGGGCTTGACGTCATCGGCGACTGGCTCACCGAGATCAACATCACGTCACCCACCTGCGTCCGCGAGCTTGATCATCAGTACGGCACCAACATTGCCGGCGCCCTATTTGATGCCGTTGAGCGACGATTGGCGTGAGACCGGCGGCCGCACCTGACCAGGGTCGCGAACGGATCAGCGTCACGTTGCTCTTCTCGCTGATCCTGCACGCAGTGCTAATCCTGGGCCTCGGATTCACGCTGGAGCCGCCACGGCCCAGCCTTCCGGCCCTGAACATCACGCTCCTGCACACCTCCAATGCGCAGGCATCGGCTCGTCCAGACTTCCTGGCCCAGGCGAACAACGCCGGCGGCGGCGACCGTCGCCGCGCACACCGGCCTGGCGCTCCCTATTCATCGCCGCGCCCCGACAGCCCCGGCGAAACGCCTCGCCGGATCCTGCCTGCTGCCCCGCGAGCCTCGACGCAAAATGGGCCCGAGCTGGTCACCACGCGGGGTCCCGCCGGCTTCAGCGTGGACGCGCGCCCCAACGCGCGACCTGCCCCGGCGTTGCCATTGCCCGTCTCGCCCATTCCCGCCTACGAACGACAGGAGGTCGCCCAGATCAGTGCTGAACTTCGATCGGAGCGGGAGGCTTACGCGCGACGTCCCCATCGGAAGTTCATTTCCGCCAATACTCGCGCATACGCTTACGCGGCCTACATGGCAGCGTGGGTGGCGCGGATCGAGCGGATCGGCAACCTGAATTATCCCGAAGTCGCGCGCCGTGAAAGGCTGCACGGCGATCTGATTCTGACGGTGTGCATCGCACGCAACGGAGCCGTGTGCGGCATCGATGTGCTGAAGTCCTCCGGCGTCCCTCTGCTGGACCGAGCCGCCGCGCGCATCGTCCGCATGGCTGCGCCGTTCCCTCCCCTGCCGCAGAGCGATGGGCCACTGGATCAGTTGTTCATTACCCGCACCTGGCAATTCCTGCCCGGAGGGATGCTTCGTGAACGGATGCCCCGCGGCTGACAGCATCCCCCGACGGGGCGGTTACAATGGGACCATGAGCGCAACCAGCACACTTACGGGGCATTTACTCATTGCCATGCCCGGCCTGCGCGATCCCGAGTTCGACCATGCCGTCACGCTCATTTGCCAGCACAATGAAGACGGCGCGCTGGGATTGGTTATCAACCGTCCATCCGAATACCGGCTGCAGGACTTGCTGCGCCACATGGATCTGACCGATGCACGCGAGCCTCTCGCGCAGCAGACAGTCTTGGCAGGGGGACCGTTGCAACGCGAGCGGGGTTTCGTGCTCCATCCATCGGGCGGACACTGGGCGTCAAGCTACAGCATCGACGATCAGCTCAGCCTCACCAGCTCCCGGGACATCCTCGAAGCGATCGCAAGCGGACAGGGACCGACACGGATGCTCATCGCCCTGGGCTATGCAGGCTGGGAGCAAGGCCAACTCGAACGCGAGCTGCGCGACAACGCGTGGCTGACCGTGGAGGCGGACCATGAACTGCTGTTCGACATTCCCCTCGAGCAGCGTTGGAACGCAGCCGCGGCGCGCATGGGCGTGGATGCGCAGCGTCTGTCCCCCTATGCCGGCAACGCATGACCCATTCCAACATTTCCCAGGCAGCTGGCAACCTGCTGGGTTTCGATTTTGGCCTTCGCCGCATTGGCGTGGCCGTCGGTGAAACGGTAACCGGGGGAGCGAGGCCACTGGCCACGCTGGCGGCACAGCAAGGCCGGCCCGACTGGAATCACATCGACGAGCTGATCCGCGACTGGTCGCCGCTTGCACTCGTCGTCGGCTTGCCCGTGACACTTGACGGCGAGGATCAGCCCATCACCGTCTCCGCCCGCGTATTCGCCGGAAGCCTACGCGAGCGATACCATCTACCCGTGCACTGCAGCGATGAGCGGCACAGTTCGCAGGAAGCGTCCAGGCGCTTCGCAGCGCAGCGGGCCAGCGGCCAGCGTCGCCGGCGTGATGCCGAGGGGCTCGATGCCGTAGCTGCGGCGGTCATCCTGGAATCCTGGCTCAACGAGCATTCGTGATCGGCTACCCATGTCCACCCACCTACGCCACCTGATCACGCTGCAGAACATGGATGCCAGCACTATCCAGCACCTGTTGAACCGTGCTGAGTCGCTGCGCGAGGCCTGCGCCCATGGGACCCGGCGCATTGAACTGCTGCGTGGGCGCACGGTGCTGAATCTGTTCTTCGAGCCTTCCACGCGCACGCGGACATCCTTCGAGCTGGCGGCACGCCGCCTTGGCGCCGACGTGGTCAACTTCGATATCGCCGGGTCGTCAACCAGCAAGGGCGAGACGCTGCTCGACACGCTGCATACGCTGGAAGCGATGCATTTGGACGCGTTGATCGTGAGACACCGTGAAAGCGGAACCCCCGAATTCCTCGTCCATCATGCCGCAAGCGCAGTCTGTGTCGTGAACGCCGGCGATGGCAATCACGCGCATCCCACCCAAGGTCTACTCGACGCGCTGACCATTCGCCAGCATCGACCGAATTTCAACCTGCTAACGGTCACGATCTGCGGGGATGTGCTGCACTCGCGCGTGGCGCGCTCCGATGTTCACGCGCTGCAAGCGCTGGGTGCACGAGCGATCCGACTGTGTGGCCCTCGCGCGCTGCTCCCGGACACCTCGGAATTCCCGGGCTGCTCCCTGCACGAGAACTTCGACGACGCCGTCGAAGGCAGCGACGTCATCATCATGTTGCGTCTCCAGAAGGAACGCATGGTAGCCACTTTGCTCCCCGACGAAGCCGCCTATTTCGAACGCTACGGCCTGACGCAGGAGCGCCTGCGGCGCGCAGCATCCGGCGCCTTGGTGTTGCATCCAGGCCCGATCAACCGAGGCATTGAAATTGCCTCGGAGGTGGCGGATGGCACGCAGTCCCGCATCCTCGAACAGGTTGCCAACGGGGTCTTCGTCCGCATGGCCGTCCTGGCGGAATTGCTCGCCCGGTAATAGCGTGTCAGGGACGGTGGATGGCCCGGCGGCGATTCAGCGCCTGAATTCGTTGGGCGTCGCTTCCAACACCTCGACATTGCCCAAGCCCTGTGCCAGGGTATTGGCGTCACCGCCCTGTGCCAATTTGATCGCCAGGCGGACTTCGTTGGCGCTGTCAGCGTGCCTCAGCGCGTCGTCGTAGGTGATTTCTCCGGCGTGGTAAAGCTCGACGAGACTCTGGTCGAAGGTACGCATGCCCAACTGCGTCGATTCCTTCATGACGTCCTTCAATTTGTGCACCTCGCCCTTGCGGATGTAATCCTGCACTAACGGCGTTCCCAGCAGGACTTCGACCGCCACCCGTCGAGCCTTGCCGTCGGGCGTCGGAATCAGTTGCTGGGCAACGACGCCTTTCAAATTGAGGGAAAGGTCCATAAAGAGCTGTTCCCGGACGTCGACCGGGAAGAAATGGATGATGCGCTCCATCGCCTGATTGGCATTGTTGGCATGCAAAGTGCACAGCACAAGGTGGCCGGTCTCCGCAAAATTGATGGCGTGCGACATCGTCTCCCGCGTCCGGACCTCGCCAATCATGATGACATCGGGCGCCTGGCGCAGCGTATTCTTAAGTGCATTGTCCCAGCTGTCCGTGTCGATGCCGAGCTCGCGTTGGGTAATGATGCAGCCTTCGTGCTTGTGCACGTACTCGATAGGATCCTCGATGGTGATGATGTGGCCGGTTGAATTCTGGTTGCGGTAACCAATCATCGCGGCCAGCGACGTGGACTTTCCGGCACCCGTCGCGCCGACAAAAATGATGATGCCGCGCTTGGTCATGGCCAACTGCTTGAGTATCGGCGGCAGACTCAATTCCTCCACCGTCGGAATGCGCGTCTCCAGCCGTCGGAGCACCATGCCCACGCAGTTCCGCTGATAGAAAGCGCTCACGCGGAATCGTCCGACGCCGGAGAGGCTGATCGCGAATTGACACTCGTGCGTCTTTTCGAATTCCTCGCGCTGCGCTGGCGTCATCACGTTAAGCACCATGTCGCGCGCCTGGCTGGCAGTGAGCGGCCCTTGCGTAATGGGCGTGATGCGGCCGTTGATCTTGATCGACGGCGCCACACCGGCCGTAACGAAAAGGTCGGAAGCCTTCTTGTGTGCCATCAGCTTGAGGAAGCTGGTGAAATCCGGCGTGCTCATCGCACCCTCCCGAGGCGCGCCGACGCTGCGGCGCTGACAAGCCTGCGATCGGCGCGGCAACCACACCGCGCCCCCTGCCGAACGCTACACCCGCCGCTGCGCGGTTGCGAGCGTTCAGGCCTTGAATATTTCCTTGTTCTTTGCATATTCCAGCGCTTGCTGCCGCGTCACCGACCCGCGCTTGACGAGATCCTGCAGACACTGGTCCATGGTCTGCATGCCGTACTGCTGCCCCGTCTGGATCGATGAGTACATTTGGGCAACCTTGTCTTCGCGAATCAGATTGCGAATCGCAGGAATGCCGACCATGATCTCGTGCGCAGCAATGCGGCCACCTCCGACCTTCTTCAGCAGGGACTGTGCGATGACGGCACGCAGGCTCTCGGAAAGCATGGAACGCACCATGGGCTTCTCGCCCGCAGGGAACACGTCGATGATGCGATCGATGGTTTTCGCAGCTGATGACGTATGCAACGTCGCGAAGACGAGGTGTCCTGTTTCAGCTGCGGTCAGGGCCAGACGAATGGTCTCGATGTCGCGCATTTCGCCGACGAGGATGAAGTCCGGGTCCTCGCGAAGCGCGGAACGCAATGCCTCGTTGAACCCATGCGTATCCCGGTGCACCTCGCGCTGATTGACGAGGCACTTCTGCGAAGTATGCACAAATTCGATGGGATCCTCGATCGTGAGGATATGGCCGTAGTCGGTCTTGTTGATATGGTCCACCATGGCCGCCAGCGTGGTCGACTTGCCAGACCCGGTCGGTCCCGTGACCAAGACCAGGCCTTGCGGTTGGTCGATCAGGTCCTTGAATATCTTGGGCGCTCCGAGATCCTCCAGCGTCCACACCTCCGACGGGATGGTCCGGAAAACCGCTGCCGCGCCCCGGTTCTGGTTGAAGGCATTGACGCGAAACCGCGCTAGGCCGGCGATCTCGAAGGAAAAGTCAACCTCCAGGAACTCCTCGTAGTCACGCCGCTGCTTGTCGGACATGATGTCGTAGATCAGAGTGTGCACCTGCTTGTGCTCCAATGCAGGCACGTTGATCCGGCGGACATCGCCATCAACACGGATCATCGGCGGCAGCCCCGCCGACAGATGCAGGTCGGAAGCCTTATTCTTGACAGAGAAAGCCAGCAACTCGGCAATATCCATGCACAGTCCCCCCACCGCCGGCGGCGGCACTCTCATCGCGCAGTCCGAGTATAGCCGCGGCGCCTTGCTTTCCGGCGAACCGACGGCATGACCGCGCACTGTGTCACGCTTGAGGCGGTGCACGCTCGCATCCGGTCGGCGTCGCCGGTTGGCGCCCCCGCAGTGAGGCTGCTCGCCGTCTCCAAGGGACAGCCCGCCGATGCCATACGAGAATTGGTGCGCTGCGGCCAACGCGCTTTCGGCGAAAATTACGTCCAGGAGGCGCTCGCCAAGCAACGCGAATTGGCCGGCATGGACGTGCAGTGGCATATCGTCGGTCCACTGCAATCGAACAAGTGCCGGGACGTCGCCCAGCATTTCGACTGGCTGGAAAGTCTGGATCGCCCCAAGTTGGTGCCGCTGCTCGGCGCGGCGCGACCACCGGGTCGCCCGCCCCTGAATGTGCTGATCCAGGTCAACATCGACGACGAAACCAGCAAACACGGCTGCGACCCTTCGCAGATCGATGAACTGGCGCGGCGGGTAGTGGCGACGCCTGGCTTGGTCCTGCGCGGTCTCATGGCGATTCCTTCGCCCCATCCTGACCCATCGATGCGGATCGCAACGTTTCGGCGCATGAGCCGCCATTTCGAAGCCCTGCGCGCGCGTCACCCCTCTGTTGATACGCTCTCCATGGGCATGAGCGAGGACTTCGAGCAGGCTATCGCGTGCGGTGCGACCGAAGTCCGCATCGGCACCGCGCTGTTCGGGCCGCGTCATCCAATGGAGCCAGCACCTTAGCCGGCACTGGCAACGGCTTCGATTGTCTCGCTTTTCCGGGACCAAGGCCCATCCCGTGGCCTCGGGCACAACGGCCCCTGCGCGAGCCCGGTCATGCCCCTCGCGTGCAACAGCGCTTAGAATCGCGAGGCACCGCCGAACCCGGCGCCATGAGGCCCGACATGCCAGCATCGTCGCAAGCATCGCCCGCGGCGGAGCCTCGGGCCGGATCCGCGCCTGTGGCCTTCATCGGTGGCGGCAACATGGCAAGAGCGCTCGTGGGTGGGCTGCTTCGTAGCGGCGTTGCTCCCGAGGCTGTTCACCTTGCGGAGCCCCGCCTCGATTCGCGAGAGTCACTGGCGCACGATTTGGGGATCACCACTCATGCCAGCAACAGGGACGCAGCCGGCGCCGCAGCAACGTGGGTACTCGCCGTCAAGCCCCAGGTGATGCAAGCCGTATGCGTCGAACTCTCGGAATTGGCCCAGTCGCAGCGGCCACTGATCCTATCGATTGCGGCGGGCGTGCGCACGGACCAGATCGAACGCTGGCTCGGCGGCCGAACGAGGATCGTACGCGCGATGCCGAATACGCCCGCATTGCTCGGAGCTGGCGCGAGCGCGCTCTACGCTGGCCCAAGCGTGGATGCAGACGGCCGTGATCGGGCCGAGGTCATCATGCGCGCGGCCGGCATCGCTTGCTGGGTCGACAAGGAGGAACAACTGGACGCTGTCACCGCACTGTCGGGGTCCGGACCTGCGTATTTCTTCCTGCTGGTCGAGGCCATGTCAGCTGAAGCCATTCAGCTGGGTCTGGATCCGTCGACGGCGAGACTCCTTGCGGAACAAACCTGCCTTGGTGCGGGCCGCATGTTGTGCGAAAGCGACGCTGGAGCCACCACGCTCCGTGAGCGGGTCACGTCCCCGGGGGGAACGACCGCTGCCGCATTGGCGGTGTTCCGGCAAGGCGGCTTTGCCGCACTGGTGGCGCGAGCGCTTCGAGCGGCAGCAGATCGGGCTGCGGAACTCTCGACCCAAGCGGATGCAAGTCCATGAGCAACTATTTCGCCAACGCCGGCCAGATCCTGATTTCCGTCGCCTTTGGTGCAGCGCTTGCAATCATGCTGTTGCGGCAGATGGCGGAACTGGCGAGGGTGGACTTCTACAACCCCGTTTGCCAATTCCTGTACCGTGCGACGAGTTCGCTGGTCATGCCCATGCAGCGTCTGGTTCCCCGTATGGGTCGAGTCAATCTGGCTCCATTGCTGCTTGCCTACCTGGTGGCAGCCGTCGAGATGCTCCTCGTGACGCTGGTTGAAGGCACGGTGCCGAGGGTGCCCGGCTTGCTGCTGATGGCCTTGGCCAGCGTGCTGGACAACCTGCTGGTGCTTTACATGGTCATCATCTTCGTCTCGGCGCTGATCAGCCTTTTTGACGTCGATGCTCAGCATCCGCTGGTCCCGTTTGTCGACCAAATTTCGAGACCCATCCTGCGAGTCCTGCGCAGACGCCTTCCCGCCATCGCGGGCTTCGACATCTCGCCAGCCATCGCCATCGTCATCATCATGCTGGCCCGTGCGCTCGTTGTTCAGCCGATCTCCGACTTCGCGCTTCGCATAGCCGTCGGGCCACTGGGGCTCGGTGGATGATGCGTGCGCTGATCCTTGCGCTGCTGTGCGCCGCTGCGCTGGCCGTCGCGCAGGGCCGGGCCGCGGATGCCGTCCGCAGCCAGGGTTGCGTGGTTTACTACAGCGCGGTCACTGGCAATACCATCCCGCCCAGCGTCGCCCTGCGGCACGGAATACCCGATCGCCGCGACATCCTTGTCGTCAACATCAGCGTGTTCAAGGGAGCCGATGCGGCGCATGGCATGGCAATCCCTGCTCACGTCACTGGGAAAGCCGTGACCCTGCTCGGGCGAACGCTCGGTCTGCAGTTCCATGAGGTCCGTGATCGGGACGGCATGGTCTACTATCTGGCTCTCCTGCACACGAAGCCGCCCGACACGCTGCAGTTGGACGTAATGGTCACGCCTCCGGGCGTCCAGACCATCCATGTGCACTTCGACCAGGATGTCCTCTGAATTGCATTCCCTGCTGCTGGTTCGTCACGCGCAGGCCAATTGGGGCGGCGCAGATTACGATCGACTCAGTCCGCTCGGGCAACAGCAGGCCGGTTTGCTCGGACGCTGGCTCGCTTCGGGTCCTGTCGCAAAGCAGCCGAAGCGCATCATTTGCGGCCCCCGCCGTCGGCATCGCGAAACGGCGGATTGTTTCGTGTCCGGCTGGCGCAACACCCATGCGTCAGTGCCGACGATCGAATCTTCACCCGACTGGGATGACGGCGATGCCGCCGCGCTGCTTGCCGCCTTCCGAAAGACGAGCCCGGAGGCACGCCAGCTGGCCTATGTTGCGCCAGGCGCCACCGCCACCCAAGGCCGCGCGCTGTTGCGTGCAGTACTCAACGCCTGGCGACTCGGCGCATTGGATGGGAGCGTCACGGAAAGCTGGATGGGCTTTGCCCAACGCATCAGCCACGCCTATGCCCACATGCTTCGCGAATACCCAGGAACGACGCTCGTGGTCACTTCCGCCGGCGCCATCGCCCGATTTGCGCAGATCGCGCTGGCGCTTGGCGACGAGGCGATGATCGATCTCAATCTGCGGCTTGCCAATACCGCCATCAGCACCTTCGTGGCCGATCAGGAGTCCTGGCAGCTTAGCAGCTGGAATTGCCTGCCCCATCTGGCGAATCAGCTGGGGCTCCCACTCATCAGCGCAAATTGAAGCGGGTGATCAAGATTCCGCCCATGCGCGAATGTGGGCATGAAGTAGGTCAAGCCCGTCCGTCAATGCGGCAGGACCCGGCTGCAGGATGACCGGCGAGCGGATCTCGTGGAGTTGACCTGAGCGCACCGCGGAAATCGCATGCCAGCCCGTGCGCGCCGCCACTTTTTCGGGCTGAAACCGCTTGCCACACCATGATCCGAAGACGATCTCAGGATCGCGCCGCGCGACCTCGCTGGGATCGACAACGATGCGATTGCGCGCCAGTGGCTCTTCGGCCAGCTCGGGGAACACATCGACGCCGCCAGCAATCCTGACGAGCTCCGCGACCCAGCGGATGCCGGAGATGATCGGCTCATCCCATTCTTCGAAAAATACACGTGGATGTCGCGGCAGCGTATCAGCCAGGACACGCACCGATTGCACATGCCGTTCCAGCTCGCGCGCATAGGCCGCAGCCCGGTCAGGGGCACCAACCAGCGCACCGAGGCGATGCACGTAGTCGATGATGCCGGCTACCGAGCGATGATTGCTAATCCAAACCTCTACGCCGGCACTTATCAGCGCACGCGCGATATCCGCCTGGATGTCTGAAAAGCCGATGGCCAGATCAGGGCGCAGCGCCAGAATTGCGTCAACCTTGGCGGTTGTAAAAGCACTGACCTTGGGTTTTTCCAGCCTTGCGCGCCGTGGCCGGACGGTAAATCCACTGATTCCTACGATGCGGTGCTGCTCCTCCAGCGCATAGAGAACCTCGGTTGGTTCCTCCGTCAAACAGACAACGCGGCGGGGCCCGTACATGCAGGCTAAGACGCCGGCGCGACGACAGGAGTAGTCGCGCCGTCCCGGGCAAACAGGCAAGGAAAGCCGGATCCATTCGGCGGAGCGATGCCATCTTGGACAGGAGACCCTGTCCGGGCCTTCGCGCGACCTCCTCGGAATGCCTGGCCGGATTGCCCTTGGCCGACCTCGATCCGATTCACGGGTACATCGACCGGTCACGCCAGACGTCGGCGAACCGCTCCCACCGCCGCCGCTCATGTAGCCGGAATTCCCGCCCATGCCAGATCTCGACCATGTCCGGCACCACCCGATAGCCACCCCAGTGCGGCGGGCGCGTGATTGGACCATCGGCAAACCGGTGCTCATATTCGGCGACGCGCGTCTCGAATGCTGCCCGGTCAGGCAGGGTCTGGGACTGCAGGGACGCCCAGGCCCCTATCTGGCTTCCCCGCGGACGGGTCGCGAAATAGACATCCGATTCCTCGTCGTTCAGGCGCAGCGCTCGGCCCTCGACGCGAACCTGTACGCCGCCAGCCCTAATCTCGCCCAGCCATTTCCAATGCAGGCAAAGGGCCACCTCCGCATGGGCGCGGATTTCCTCGCCCTTGGCACTCTGGTAATTCGTATAGAACCTGATCCCGTCGACTTCAATGCCCTTGAGCAGCACGATGCGTACGTGCGGCCTGCCGTCGCCACCAACAGTGGCGAGGCTCATGGCGGTTGCGTCGGGATCCTGCGATGCGCGCGCCTGCTCAAGCAGATCGCGCAACTGCTGCAATAGTTCGGGTGCGAACATGATGTCCATAGGTGAGACGGTGGGCGGTCTTCCTCGGCCGGTGCGCCCTCGGCCGGGACCGGATGCTAGCACGTCGACGGCGGCTGCCGCGGGGTGGCCACGGCCAGCGGAGTCGCGATCGCCTCGGGCAGTTCAGGCCGTTGGCTGAACCACCACGGCGGTTCCGTAAGCAAGCACCTCTGTGACGCCTGCGGCGACATCATTGGCATCGTAACGCATCGCCAGAACCGCGTTGGCGCCCATCGCGGCCGCGTGCTGGCACATCAATTCAAACGCCTCTTCCCGTGCCTTTTCACAAAGCTCCGTGTACAGGCTGATGTTGCCGCCAACCAAGGTCTGGAGCGCGGCACCCACATTGCCGATGACGCTTCGAGAGCGCACCGTGATGCCGCGCACGATGCCCAGCGAACGAGCGACGCTGTATCCGTGCAATTCATTGGCCGTGGTAACGCGGGATGGATCGATCATGTTTGTCATATCAAGCCTGTTCGAGGCGATAGCCATGCTGGTAGACCGCCGTCAGCTTCCAGCCATTTTCACCACTCAGTGCCAGCTTTTTCCGCAGGCGGCTGATGTGGGTGTCCACTGTCCGCGTGGTCAAGCCGGGGCTGAGGTTCCACACTTGTTCCAGCAGCGCTTCACGACTGACGATACGGCCATGGCGACGGAACAGGTAGCTGGCGAGATCAAACTCGCGCTGCGTCAGATCGAAATCACCGCTGCCGATCCGCACTCGCCGCTTAGTGAAATCGATGACGTAGGGAGGCACTTCCAATAACGCTTCCGCGTCGACCTCGCCACCCCGACGGCGCAGCACCGCGGCGACGCGTGCCAACAATTCGCCCTGTTTGGCAGGCTTGACCACGTAGTCGTCCGCACCCACTTCGAGCCCCCGGACGATGTCGCTCTCCGCGGCGCGGACAGTCAGGAACACCACCGGCAAACCGGGATTGCCTGCGCTGCGGATCCATTCCAGGACTTCCAGGCCACTGGCATCTGGCAACATCCAGTCCAGCAGCAGCAAGTCGATGGCCTCGTGGCCCAGTCCGCGCCGAAATTCGGCCGCGTTGGCGAAAAGCAAAGCCTCGTATCCAGCCCTCTCGAGCCATAGCTGGACCAGACCTGACTGGTCGGGATCGTCCTCAAGCACCCCGACGACCCATCTATGCTTATTCATCCACGGCTTTCCTCAGTACACGCCAGTACATGGGCCCAGGAGCCTCGCTCGCCAGTGACCGAGGCACTGCAGGTGCAGGCCACGCGCCGTCACGCCCGGGAGTGTAACAAACCTTGACATCCTCCCCGGTATGAACGTTGCGGCTCACCGCATAATGGGTCAGCGTACCGCGTCCATCAGCGCGGCATAGCCCCGGCGCGCATCCGGCCACTGCGGCGACCAGTCGCTGGCCCGCAGGCGCAAGTTCCGCAGGCGCTTGTTGCCGATGCCTTGGGGTGGGGGACCAGCCTCTGGTGGCGACACGCCCAATTGCCGTGCCAGGTATGCATACAACACGTCTTGCGGCAGCGGGACGTCATCCACGCCAAGGTAGCAGGGCAGTGGCGCGCGCAACTGCAGGAGGTGTGCGATCGCCGAGGCCGCATCATCGACGTGGATCCGGTTGACAAAGAAGGGCGGGAACCTTGGTGCGCGTGCCGTCCCGGAGCGCAATGCGTCCAGCAAACGAGTTCGCCCTGGGCCATACAGTCCGGCCAAACGCAAGACGACGACTCGACCTGGCCACTGCTCATACAACCAGTGTTCCGCCTCCAGCAGGATCCGGCCATTGAACCCGATCGGCTCAGGAACCGTTTCCTCGTCCACCCAGCCACCTGCGTGGTCACCAAATACGGCGCTCGAGCTCACGAGAACAATGCGGTCGATACAGTCGCGGTCCAGCACGGAACAAATCCGTGCCAGGCCATCGATGTAGACGCGCCGGTACTCGGCTACGCCAAATGCATCGGGTGAGGCGGTGAATACCAGGCGACGAATGCCTCGAGGCACCGCACGCAGGCTTTGTGCATCGGCGAGGTCGGCAGCCAACGCAGCCAGACCGACCGGCAAGGCCGAGGGATTGCGCCGGAGGCAAAGCGCCGGCACCCCGCGAGCACCCAACAACAACGCCGCGCGTGCGCCTACGTCGCCGCATCCTGCAATCAGCACCGGCGCAGTCGGCATTTGGCCCCCCGTGGCGCATGCTGTCTAATCGCACTCATGAACCCATCACCCAATCTGTTCCTCATCGGCCCTACCGGCGCGGGCAAAACGACGCTTGGCGCCTGGCTCGCGTCAAGACTGGGCCTCGCGCTGCTGGATTTGGATCGAATCATTGCCGTGCAAGCCGGCATGCCCATATCGCAAATCTTCTCACGCGAGGGCGAGGATGGGTTCCGAGCGCGGGAATCCGCGGCGCTAGCCGAGCACTGCACGCACTGTGGCGTGTTGCTGGTGGGTGGGGGTGGCATCGTCACCCGCCCCGACAATCGCACGCGAATCGCACAGAATGGCTATGTACTCTGGCTGGCGACAGGCGTCGAGTTGCGAGCCAGCCGCTTGGAGGGCGACTACAGCCGCCCCTTGCTGAGTGGTCACGACCTGCGGTTGCGCATGCAGCAGCTCGATGACGAACGCGAATCGCTGTACGCAGAATGTGCGGACCTGGCCCTCGTGCAGGAAACGGAAATGTCGATCGAGGTGCTTGGCCACCGCGCGCTTTCACTGCTGGCGGAGCGCTGGCAGCGTTCTGCACTGCGGGAGATCGCACCATGACCGTCATTCGCGAGTTGGCGGTCGAGCTTGGTTTGCGGCGCTACTCGATCCGAATCGGGCGTGGCGTGCTGCGCGATCCAATGCACTGGCGCAAGGCACTTCGCGGAAAGCACCTGCTCATCGTCAGTAACACGACCGTCGCGCCGATTTACCGTCCATTGCTGGATCCGGGTCTCGACGGTCTGCAATGGGAATTGGTGGCCCTGCCTGACGGTGAGCAGTACAAGAACCTATCCGAGGTTGCGAAGATCTGGGATGCCCTGGCCATGCTCGGAGCAACCCGCGATGCGTGCATCCTCGCACTCGGTGGCGGTGTTGTCGGAGACATGGCCGGATTTGCTGCCGCATGCTGGATGCGCGGCATTGATTTCGTGCAGCTACCGACCACGCTGTTGGCAATGGTGGACTCTTCGGTGGGCGGAAAGACTGGTATCGACCATCCGGCAGGGAAGAATTTGATTGGCGCATTCCACCAGCCCCGCCTGGTCCTCAGTGACCTTGCGACACTGGACACCCTGCAACCTCGCGAATATCGAGCAGGCTTGGCCGAGGTGGTGAAGATTGGAGCGCTTGGAGACGCAGCATTCTTCCGCTGGCTTGAACAAAGCGCGGCTGCGCTCGTGGCGCGTGACGATGCAATCCTGGCGCACGCGATCGCCCACGCCTGTTCATACAAGGCCGGCGTCGTGGCACGGGACGAGACCGAGCAAGACGAGCGGGCTCTACTCAACCTCGGCCACACCTTCGCGCACGCGATGGAGACCATTACCGGCTACAAGCTTTTGCTCCACGGGGAAGCAGTAGCCATCGGCATGGTCATGGCAGCCCGCTTGTCCGCCCGGCTCGGCCATGCCGATGCGGCCGAGGCGCAACGCTTGGCTTCTCTTCTCGATTCACTCGGCCTCCCCATCGAGCCGCCAGTACCTCTGGATGTCGATGCGATGCTCGGTGCGATGCGCCTGGACAAAAAAAACCGTGAAGGCCGACTTCGACTGATCCTGTGGCAAGGCATTGGTCGCGCCTTCATCGCTGATGGAGTGAGCGAAGCGGCAGTTCGATCGGTCTTGTCCGCGTTCTAGCCTCCTCACTCGGGATCACCGGGACGCCCGGCCATCCTGATGTGCAAAAGCGTCGTCGAGCCAGATGCGCATGAATTGGTATGCGCGGCGGGCGACGGGCGGATCGTAGACGCAATTGGGCGCCGGCTTCTGCGCTTCCTCGGTGAAGCAATGCACTGCCCCGCCAAAATCGACAACGGCCCATCGACGCACGTGACCGCTGCGCATTTCCTGCTCGAACGCCGCACGAGCCGCTGGCGGTACCGCTTGGTCGTCGTCCCCGGTGAGGACGAGAACATCGGCGCGGATATTGCGCGCGAGCGCCGGGTCATCGGTGGAGAGAATGCCGTGGAATGTCACGACCGCTGCAATGTCGGCACCAGCCCGGGCCAAATCAAGCACCGCCGAACCACCGAAGCAAAATCCGATGGCGGCAACCCGCGCCGGGTCGATGGGGGCATTCCGCTCCTGAAGGCGCATCTCGGCAAGTGCCTTCACCATGCGCTGGCGCATCAACGCACGATTCGCATAGAGCGGTTTGACGGCGGCCTCAGCCTCCACTGTGTCGGTCGGTCGTACACCCAGCCCGTACAAGTCGGTCAGGAAAATGACGTAACGGTCCCCGGCAATCTTCTTGGCCTTGGCGATCGCATCGGCATTCACGCCAAACCAATTCGGCACCATCAGCAGCCCGGGTCGCGGCGTCTTGATGGCGCTGTCGTAGATGAGGTACCCCTGGAAACGTTTACCAGCAATGCTCCAATCGACGGGATGGGCGACCATTGCGGCATGGGCGCTTCCGGAAAGTAGCAGCACCGCTCCAAGCAGCCAGGATCGCATCGCGGGCCCCCTTTTGAAGACTGAGGGCAGCATACGCCCGGCCATCGCCCGGTTCCCTTGCGTCGCACCATGACGCAGCGGCGCCCGTTCATTCCGTGGACCTATAATTCCGCTTTCGCCCTTTGGAGTTCACCATGCCGCAGACCATGCGCGCGCTGGTCAAGCGTGAGGCCAGGAAGGGAATCTGGATGGAAGAGGTACCCATTCCGGTCGTCGGGCCCAACGAGGTCCTCATCAAGCTCGAGAAGACGGCGATCTGCGGTACCGACCTGCATATATACCTGTGGGACGAATGGTCCCAGCGCACTATCCAGCCCGGACTGGTTATCGGCCACGAGTTCGTCGGTCGCGTCGTCGAAACGGGGCCTGGCGTCAAAGGCTATACCCTGGGACAGCGCGTCAGCGCGGAGGGACACATCGTCTGCGGCATGTGCCGGAATTGCCGAGCGGGTCGCCAGCATCTGTGTCCCAACACGGTTGGCATCGGCGTCAATCGTAACGGAGCATTTGCTGAATACGTCTCGATGCCAGCCACCAATCTTTGGCCCATTCCGGACCAGATCCCTTCCGAGCTCGCGGCGTTTTTCGACCCTTATGGCAACGCCGCTCACTGCGCCCTTGAATTCGATCTGGTGGGCGAGGACGTGCTGATCACGGGGGCGGGACCCATTGGCATCATTGCGGCCGGCATCGCCAAACATGTCGGAGCCCGCAACGTCGTGGTGACGGACGTGAACGATTACCGCCTCAAGCTGGCCGCGGACATGGGCGCCACACGCGTGGTCAACGTCACCAATCAGTCGTTGCGTGACGTGGTCAAGGACCTGCACATGGAGGGCTTCGATGTCGGCCTCGAGATGAGCGGCAATCCTCGCGCCTTCAACGACATGCTCGAAGTGATGTATCACGGGGGCAAGGTCGCGCTGCTCGGCATCCTCCCCAAGGGGGCTGGCGTTGACTGGGACCGCATCATCTTCAAGGGCCTGACGGTGCAGGGAATCTATGGCCGACGCATGTACGAGACCTGGTACAAGATGACGCAAATGCTGCTGACCGGCTTTCCGCTGCAGAAAGTCTTGACCCATCAGGTTGCCATCGATGAATTCCAGCGTGGCTTTGATCTGATGGAGTCCGGCAACTGCGGAAAAGTGGTCTGCTCCTGGACCTGAGGCATGCCATGACCTATACCGCCAAGTCCCGCTTTGCCCGCGAGCTCGCCGCCATCGAACAGCAAGGCCTGCTCAAGCGTGAGCGCATCATCACGTCGCCGCAGGCTGCCGAGATCACATTGGCCGACGGCCGAAGGGTGCTGAACTTCTGCGCCAACAATTATCTGGGCCTGGCCGACCATCCCGAAATCATCGCGGCCGCCAAGCGGGCACTGGACAGCCATGGATTCGGCATGGCAAGCGTCCGGTTCATCTGCGGCACACAGGACCTTCATAAACAGCTCGAAGCACGCATTGCGCGATTTTTCGGGACCGACGACACCATCCTTTATGCCGCCTGCTTCGATGCCAATGGCGGACTCTACGAGCCGCTGCTAGGCGAGGAGGACGCGGTCATTTCGGATGCGCTCAACCACGCATCGATCATCGATGGCATCCGTTTGTGCAAGGCCAAGCGCTACCGATACGCCAACTGCGACATGGCCGACCTCGAGAGCCAGCTTAAGGCCGCGGATGCCGCTGGTGCGCGCACCAAGCTGATCACGAGCGATGGAGCGTTTTCCATGGATGGCATTGTCGCACCGCTGGATAGCATCACGGCATTGGCCGCCAAGTATGACGCCATGGTGCATATCGACGAGTGCCACTGCACCGGATTCCTTGGATCCAGCGGCCGGGGCTCAGCCGAAGTGCACGGCGTGATGGATCAAATCGACCTGTTCACGGGCACTCTGGGTAAGGCGCTGGGTGGAGCATTAGGCGGATTCACCACTGGTCATGGTGAGGCAATCGAGTTGTTGCGCCAGCGGTCCCGTCCCTACCTCTTTTCCAACTCACTGCCGCCCCATGTAGTCGCAGCCGCCATCAAGGCCTTCGACATGCTGGAGAGCGCGGACTCGCTGCGTGAGCGTCTTGTTGAGAACACGCGTTATTTCCGAACGCAGATGACGCGCGCTGGATTCGAGATAAGGCCAGGCGCCCACCCAATCATCCCGGTGATGGTGCATGAAGCGCATCGCGCACAGCAGATGGCTGCAAGGCTGCTCGATGAGGGAATCTACGTGACCGGATTTTTCTACCCAGTCGTGCCGCAGGGAAAGGCGCGCATTCGCACCCAGATGAGTGCCGCCCACACGCGGGAGCACCTTGACTGCGCGATCGCTGCGTTCACGCGCGTCGGACGGGATCTGGGGCTGCTCGGCGCCTGATGCCAAGTGACCGCATCCGCCTGTTCCAAACCATGCCGCAGGCATGCGGCTACTGGAAGGGGCGCACGGCAGTCAACGTCGTGCTCGATCCACATTGCACGGCTATCGAATCGATCTATGCGTCGGCATTGGCACATGGGTTCCGCCGCGCGGGCAACCACGTCTACAGGCCGCGCTGTCCGCGCTGCGGCGACTGTATGCCGTGCCGCATCGTGCTCGGCCGATTCTCGCCGGACCGCAGCCAGCGTCGTTGCCTCGCGAGGAACAGGGACATCTCGCTGGTGGACGCCGATCCCGGCTTCACGGCCGAGCGCTGGGCCTTGTACCAG
The DNA here is from genome assembly GCA_021818335.1 of Pseudomonadota bacterium. Lineage (GTDB taxonomy): Bacteria > Pseudomonadota > Gammaproteobacteria > Xanthomonadales > Rhodanobacteraceae > Metallibacterium. The sequence continues at coordinate 26,326 of JAKAEJ010000024.1, forward strand.
CGTTACCAGAAGCAGCGGCACCCCGGTGGCGGCATGGACGATGGCTCGGTGGAAGATTTCCGCCACTTCCTGGCCGCGCCATGGAGTTCAACCCGATTCCTGGAGTTGCGCCTCGATCAACGTCTCCTGGCCGTTGCGGCAACCGATGCAACGCCTTCTGGTCTGTCCGCCGTCTACACCTGGTACGAACCGCAGGAGCACATCCGTGGACTGGGCATCCTAGCCATCCTCAAGCAGATCACCTATGGCCAGGCGCACGGGCTTGAGCACCTCTATCTGGGATATTGGATCGCTCATCACCCGAAGATGCATTACAAGCACCGATTCCAGCCGCTTGAAATCCTGACCGATGGCCGCTGGGTGGCGTTGCCGCGACAAACGGCGTAGACGCGCGAGCATCAATCGCGGTATCGGTCCGTCGCCCGCACGAGCGCGTCGATGTTGCCGGGCTCGAACGCCGAATGACCAGCGTCGGCGATAACCCTGAGGTCGGCCTCGGGCCAAGCCCGATGCAGATCCCACGCGCTGCGCATCGGACATACAACGTCATAGCGGCCCTGCACGATGGTGGCCGGAATTTGGCGAATGCGGTCGATGTCGTCCAACAGTTGCCGGTCGCTGCGCATGAAGCCGCCGTGGACGAAATAGTGGCATTCAATCCGGGCGAAGGCCTGTGCAAATTCGTCTGCACCACTGGATTCGATGTGCACTGCATCTTGATACAGGAAGCTGGTACTACCCTCCCAGATCGACCAAGCCCTTGCCGCCGCAAGCCGCACAGAGGGGTCATCGTGCGTGAGCCGACGATGATACGCACTGATCAGGTCCCCGCGTTCGACACTCGGAATCGGTTCCAGGTACTTCTCCCAGGCATCCGGGAAGAGCGCATCGCAACCCCGCTGGTAGAACCATTCCAGTTCCCAGCGCCGCAAAAGGAAAATGCCCCGAAGCACCAGCTCGGTCACTTGTTCGGGGTGCGCCTCAGCATAGGCAAGCGCGAGGGTCGATCCCCAGGACCCACCGAACACCTGCCAGCGTCCGATCCCAAGGTGCGCCCGGAGCCGCTCGATGTCCGCCACGAGGTCCCATGTGGTGTTTTCGCGCAATTCCGCATGGGGGGTGCTGCGGCCACAACCGCGCTGGTCAAACAGGATGATGCGATAGGCATCAGGGTCAAAAAACTGCCGGCACCTCGCATTGCAGCCCCCCCCAGGACCCCCATGCAGGAAAACGACGGGCTTGCCGCGCGGATTGCCACACTGTTCGTAATAGAGCGTGTGCAGCGCTGACACCTTCAGCCGGCCCGTTTCGTAGGGCTCGATCTCGGGATAAAGGCTTCGGTGCGCACTCGACATCCGATTGACCTCGCTGGAGCCCCAGACGGCGGCCCCTGAGACGACTGCGGCGCCACGAGGCGCCGCGAGGGTGGCTGGAAAACTGGTCGGGGCGGCGAGATTCGAACTCGCGACCCCCACAACCCCATTGTGGTGCGCTACCAGGCTGCGCTACGCCCCGACTCGACTCCAGATTACCAATTCTAGCAGTGCGCGCAGCGCAAAAAGAAGTCGCGGGTCATCAACGCAACAGAGTCAATAGTTCCTCCAGCTCGATCCGCAACTGCCGAGCAAGCTGGCCGGAATAGCTGGCCTCGCTTCGCGCCTGAGCGCCTTCAAGCCGCTGGCGCGCACCCGTGATGGTGAAGCCCTGCTCATAGAGCAGCGCGCGAATCTGCCGGATCATCAAGACGTCGTGGCGCTGGTAGTAGCGCCGGTTGCCGCGACGCTTGACCGGATTGAGTCCACTGAATTCCTGTTCCCAGTAGCGCAGCACGTGCGGCTTTACCCCGCACAGCTCGCTCACTTCACCAATGGTGAAGTAGCGCTTGGCAGGGATGGGTGGAAGCTCGTTATTACTACCTGGGTCCAGCATAGGCTTCCACTCGCTGCTTCAGTCGCTGGCCCGCCCGGAATGTCACAACGCGCCTCGCCGAGATCGGGATCTCTTCCCCTGTCTTGGGGTTGCGCCCAGGCCGCTGGTTCTTGCTGCGAAGTTCAAAATTGCCGAACCCCGAGAGCTTGATCGGCTCGCCTCGCTCCAGCGCCGCTCGAATGGTCTCGAAGAACAGGTCCACGAATTCCTTGGCCTCTCGCTTGTTGAGGCCCACCTCGGCGAACAGACGTTCGGCCATTTCTGCTTTGGTCAGTGCCACGACTACCCCCTGATGCGCGCCGCGCACGACTTTGCCAGAACCTGGAGCACCCGCGCCAGGCAGGCGTCCGCGTCACTATCGGTAAGGGTGCGCGAGTGGTCCTGCAAAATCAAGCCCATGGCGAAACTCTTGTGACCCTCTTCCAGTCCAACACCCCGGTAGACGTCGAACAGGCAAAGCTCCGCGAGCAATTCGCCGGCCGCGGAAACGACCTTCTGGGCAACATCGTCCCAACCTACGGCCTCAGGCACCATCACGGCAAGATCCCTGCGCACAGCCGGGAAACGAGGTAACGGCATGGGACGTGGCAAGCGCCCCGCGCGCAGGGCATCCAGGTCGATTTCTGCCACGTAGACCTCGGTCTCAAGAGCCAGGGCACGCTCCAGCTCGGGATGCAGCGATCCAACCACGCCAACCGGCGCGTCGCCCATGAACACGCGCGCCGCGCGGCCGGGGTGAAGCCAGGGCGGCAAATTTTCGCGCGCGAGGCGCATTGCCGGTGATCCCGGTCCCCGCAAACCCAACAGGGCTTCGACCTCGCCTTTCATGTCGTGGAAATCGAGCGGACGCGAGGTCTCTGCCCACTGCTCCCTTGCGGCGCTGCCGCAAGCCGCCATGGCCAGGCACTCGATCTCCCGACGAGGGCATGGTTTGACGTGGAAACTTCGGCCAATCTCGAAAAGGCGCACGCGGGCCTGCTGACGATTGCGATTCGCGCGCAGAGAAGCCACCAGTGCAGGCAACAGCGAAGGCCGCATGGACGAAAGTTCGGAGGACAACGGGTTGGCCAGCGGCATTGCCTGACCCTCTAGCCCCCATGACTGCAGTTGGTTGTCGCCAACCAGTGAAAGGTTGACCGCCTCGCGCCAATCGCGAGCCGCGAGCAGACCCCGCACGCGCGCCAGCGGCACCGTGCCCTCTGGCTCAGCGCGCGCCTCCACGCCTGCCAATGGCAGCGTTGGAGGAATCCGTGCATAGCCGTGGATGCGCGCGACTTCCTCGATCAAATCCTCTTCGCGTGCAAGATCGAAACGCCGTGTCGGTGGGATGGCCAGCCAACCCCATGGCTCCCGCGCCACCTTCAGATCCAGCGCGAGCAGAATGCGCTCAACCTCGGGATCTGGCACTTCGACGCCCAGCACACGCGCCAGGCGCGCCCTGCGCAGCCGAATCGAAACGCGCTCCGGCGACCAATCTGGCAGAACCGACTCGCGCACGGGACCTGGGCGACCTCCGCATACTGCCACCAGAAGCGCCGTTGCCCGTTCGAGGGCACGCCTGGGCAACTCGGGATCAACGCCACGCTCGAACCGGTGCGCCGCGTCCGAATGCAACCCATGCCGGCGCGCCACGCCCATGATGGCGGCTGGCGCAAAGTGCGCACTTTCCACGAATACGCGCATCGTCGTGAGTCCGACGGCGCTGGCCGCGCCGCCCATGACTCCCGCCAATGCCTGGGCGCCGCGCGCATCGCCGATCACCAGCTCGCCGCGACCCAGCGTTACGGTGGTGCCATCGAGCAAATGTAGCCGCTCTCCTTGCTTGCCGGGGCGCACCGTGATCGAGCCATCCAGGGCCTCGTCATCGAATGCATGCAGCGGTTGGCCCAGTTCGAGCATCACATAGTTGGTTACGTCGACGATGGCGCTGATCGGCCGCAGCCCCGCCCGGCGCAGCCGCTCGGTCATCCACAGCGGCGTCTGCGCCCTCGCATCAACTCCATCGATGACACGTCCGCAATATCGTGGGCAGGCCTTTCCCGCGATCAGGCTCACGTCCCGCGCCAACTCGCTCTGCGCGGCCACGGTGCTCACGTCCGGCAATCGCATGGCGCCGCCGAACAGGGCCGCCACATCGTGGGCCAAGCCGATCATGCTGAAGCAATCAGCGCGATTCGGCGTCAACTTGAGCTCGATGCTGGCGTCGGGAAGTCCGAGGTAATCCGCCAGTGCATGGCCAACCGGGGCATCGTCCGGCAATTCCATCAGCCCAGCATCGTCGCCGTCCAGGGCCAGTTCGCGCGCCGAACATAACATTCCCTGCGACTGGATGCCGCGCAGCTCGGTGACGGATATCCGCACGTCGCCAGGCAACCGCGCGCCTGGCAACGCCAGCGGTGCCTTCAGACCCACACGCGCGTTCGGCGCACCGCACACGACCTGCGAAGGCTCGGTCCCGGTCGCTACGACCGTACAGATGCGGAGGCGATCCGCTGCGGGATGCGGAACGCAAGCGACGATTTCACCGACCACGACGTCTGCCAGGTCGTCGCCCAAAGGCACAACCGACTCGACCTCCAGGCCTGCCAGCGTAAGGCCCTCAATGAAGGCTTCACGACCGGCTTCCACGGTCACGAGCGATCGCAGCCAGCGCTCACTGAATTTCATCATCGTTCCTCAGTCGAACTGCGCCAGAAAGCGGACGTCGTTCTCGAAGAAC